>CAYWAV010000003.1:12456-35107 GCA_964456225.1 uncultured Chitinophaga sp.
CTACAAATGAGGAGTCTAAATTGGAAAGCATTAAAAAATTATCTTTTGTAAAAGAAATTATTTTAACAGCCGATCCTTCAGCAATCAAAATTCATTCAGAAAAATTTGAGCAATCAAAAAATACACAAGCTATCTCAGCGAATAATTCTTCACAAAAAGCTGTCGCATCTCTTTTAAATTATGGTCCGTCTTTTTTTCAAGCAAACCAAATTGGGATGGATTGCATGCACGATATGGGTTATATGGGACAAGGAATGACTGTTGCTGTTTTGGATGCCGGATTTTTTAAAGCAGACTCATTACCCGCTTTTGATAGTATTAGAATGAACAATCAGATTTTAGGTTGCAGAGATTTTGTTACTGGTGATACAATGGTTTACGAAGATTATCCGCACGGAATGAATGTACTTTCATGTATGGCAGCAAATTTACCAGGACAATTAGTTGGAACAGCTCCGAAAGCAAAATATTGGTTGATAAGAACAGAAGACGCTTTTACAGAAACATTACAAGAAGAAGTCAATTGGCTAGTAGGTGCAGAGTTTGCTGACAGTGTGGGAGTAGATGTAATCAACTCATCTTTGGGCTACAGCAAATTTGATGGAGGTATTGGGGATCATTATTATTCTGATATGGATGGGAATTCAACTATCATTTCGAATGCAGCAGATTGGGCAGTTAGCGTAGGAATTTTTGTTACTACAAGTGCTGGCAATTCTGGAGGTCCGCCATGGTATAAAATTACAGCACCAGGTGATGCGGATAGTGTATTGACAATTGGCGCAGTTGATTCAGCGGGAGTAATTGCAGGATTTAGTTCACGCGGATTAACATTTGATGGAAGAGTAAAGCCGAATACCTGTGCACGCGGAGTACAAGCGGTGATTGCAGCTAATTTTGGTGGAATAACAACATCAGGAGGAACTTCTTTTTCTTCTCCAATTACGGCAGGTGCTGTTACTTGTTTATGGCAGGCAAATCCAAGTGCCAATATTTTAGATTTAATTTATGCCATACAGTCAAGTGCTACTCAAGCATTAAGTCCTGATTCTATTCAAGGATTTGGAATACCTAATTTTTGTAAAGCAGATTCTATTTTAGGATATATTTTAAGTGTGGATGATTTACTTGTGGCTGATGACAACGCTTTGTCTGTGTACCCAAATCCATTTGATTCGAATTTTATGATCGAATTTTATTCAACAAAAAAGGAAACAATGCGTATTGAATTGTACGATGTTGCGGGAAGAAAAATCATTGCTCAGCAACAAGCTGTTTTTGCGAACACAAAAAATAAATTTTCTCTTTCAGATATATCGACCATCTCAAAAGGTGTTTATACGTTGCGTTTAATCAGCTCTGATAAAACGCATTTTTCAAAAATCATTAAACATTAATTTTATTATTTCTTCTCTTTTATGAAAAAAGTATTAAGTCTAATTTTAGTTTTCAATTTTTCAATTTTCAATTTTCTAAAAGCCGATGAAGGAATGTGGCTGCCTATTTTCCTGAAAGCAATGAATGAAGCTGATATGCAAAGCAAAGGTCTGAAGCTTTCTGCAGATGATATTTACAGCATCAACAAATCGAGTTTAAAAGATGCCATCGTGCATTTTGGTGGCGGTTGTACTGCTGAAATTATTTCTGATCAAGGGTTGATGTTAACGAATCACCATTGTGGTTACGGACAAATTCAAGAACACAGTACGGTGGAGAATGATTTATTGACGAATGGTTTTTGGGCAAAGTCTCAAGCAGAAGAATTAGCCAATCCAGGATTAACTGCTACGCTGATTATTCGAATGGAAGATGTTACAAAGCAAGTGTTAGTAAATGTTTCAGTAGGAATGACGGATGCGGAGCGTGAGAAAAAAATAAACGAAGCGATTGCTCAAATAACGAAGGATGTTGTAAAAGGAACACATTATGGTGCTTACATTCGCCCGTTTTTTTATGGGAACGAATATTATATGTTTGTGACAGAAACATTTAAAGATGTGCGTTTGGTTGGTGCTCCTCCTTCTTCTATTGGAAAGTTTGGTGGCGATACAGACAATTGGATGTGGCCTCGTCATACTGGCGATTTTTCTATTTTTAGAATATATGCCAACAAAGACAATATGCCTGCCGACTATTCAAAAGATAATGTTCCCTACAAACCAAAATATGTTATTCCTATTTCAATAAAAGGAATTGAAGAAAACGATTTTACTATGGTTTACGGTTTTCCGGGAAGAACAACAGAGTATTTGAGTTCGTTTGCAGTAAACATGATTATGAATGAAACCGATCCTGCAAAAGTGAAAATACGTGCAACGCGATTAGAAATTTGGGATAAAGACATGAAAGCGAGCGACAAGGTGCGTATTCAGTATTCAGCTAAATACGCAAGCATTGCCAATTATTGGAAAAAATGGGATGGAGAAATCAGAGGACTTAAAAAAGCGGATGCAATCAATAAGAAAAAATTATTTGAACAGGATTTCTTATTAAAAGTAAATACGGATGATGATGCAAAAGGAAAATATGGAACATTGTTTTCTGATTTCGAAAAAATGTATGGAGAGTTAAGTCCATGGAGTAAACAACGCGATTATCATTCGGAAGCGATTATGGGAATTGAGGCAGTAAATATCGCATCTTATTTTTATGATGTTGTAGATGCATTAAAGTCAGGGAAAAAGACTGTTGATATTCAAAAGAATATTGATAAAATAAGATCAGATGCAATCATTTTCTATAAAGATTTTAATGCTGCCACAGACGAACAGATTTGTGCAGCTATGTTAAAAATCTATATTAACAACATTGAGAGAGATAAACAAGCAGTTATATTCTCTGAGATAGAAAAAAAATATAAAGGTGATTTTAAAAAATATGCGAAAGACATTTATGCTAAATCGATTTTTGTTTCGGAAGCAAAAGTAATGGAAGCGCTGAAGGATTTAGAAAAGAATTATAAAAAAATTGAAAAGGATCCTGTTTATAAATTGATGTATAGTTGTATGTCGAAATTCAGACAAGAGGTACTTCCTAAATACTTGGAGCTAGATGCAAAGATTAATAGCTTGAATCGCACCTATATGAAAGCGATGCGCGAGTTGGTTACTACTAAAAAATATTATCCGGATGCAAACAGTACTTTGCGAGTGACCTACGGTAAAGTAAGCGGCTATTTTCCAAAAGATGGAGTTCATTATGCTTTTTATACCACTCTTGATGGAGTAATGGAAAAAGAAAATCCTGCTTTAGATGAATTTATTGTTTTTCCAAAATTAAAGGAATTGTACAAAAATAAAGACTACGGTCAGTATGCAAATAAAAAAGGAGAATTACCTGTTGCATTTTGTGCAAGCAACCATACCACCGGTGGTAATTCAGGAAGCCCTGTTTTGAATGGTGAAGGACAACTAATCGGAACAAACTTTGATCGCAATTGGGAAGGAACGATGAGTGATATTATTTACAATCCTGATCAAGTAAGAAATATAGTGTTGGATGTTAGATTCACACTTTTTGTGATTGATAAATTTGCAGGAGCAGGTTATCTTTTGGATGAAATGAAGATTGTTAAATAGACCTCACCCCTTAATCCCCTCTGCGAAGGAGAGGGGGCAACACGTATTTTAATTTGAGTAAAATGATAAATAGCAGCACTAACAACTCTCTCTCCTTTGGAGAGGGCAGGGGTGAGGTCGAAATTATAACCATAGGAGACGAAATACTAATCGGTCAAATTGTTGACACGAATTCTGCTTTTATTGCTCAACAGTTAAATTTAAACGGAATAAGTGTAAAACAAATTTCTTCTGTTTCTGATGATCGTGAGCATATTTTAAAAGCATTGGACGAAGCAAAGAGTCGTGCTGATATTATTTTAATCACTGGAGGATTAGGTCCAACCAAAGACGACATTACAAAAAAAACATTGTGCGAATACTTTAAAACAACCATGCGTTTTGACGAAGGCGCTTATCAAGATGTGGTAAATATTTTTGCTACCTATGGCAAAGAGGTAACTCCGATAAATAAATTACAAGCAGAAGTACCTGCTATTTGCGAGGTGATTCACAACTATAATGGAACTGCACCATGCATGTGGTTTGATGTGGATGATAAGATTTTTGTTTCGATGCCTGGTGTTCCTTATGAAATGAAAGCTTTGTTGAAAGAACAAGTTGTTCCAAAATTAAGAGAACGTTTTAAATTTCCTTCCATTTATCACAAGACGATTTTAACGCAAGGAATAGGAGAGTCTGCTTTATCTGAAATGATTTCTGATTGGGAAGATAGCTTATCTGATATAGATATTAAATTGGCTTATTTGCCTTCACCCGGAATGGTGCGTTTACGTTTAAGTACAAAAGGAGAAGATAAAAATGCACTGATCAGAAACGTAGAAAAGAAAATAGAAGAAGTGAAATCACTTATTTCTGAATTCATTTACGGATATGAAATTTATGGGGTAGAAAGAGAAAGTCTGGAGCAAATGGTAGGAAAATTGCTCAAAGAAAAAAAGAAAACCGTTTCTACTGCAGAAAGTTGTACAGGAGGATATATTTCTCATTTGCTTACGAAAGTTGCTGGCAGCTCTGACTATTACATTGGTTCCGTCATTTCCTATGCATACGAGATTAAAGAAACGGAGCTAGGAGTTCCGCATGATATAATTGAAAAACATGGAGCCGTGTCACAACCTGTTGTCGAGCAAATGGCAAAAGCGATTCGAGAAAAATACAACACAGATTATGCTATTTCGGCATCAGGAATTGCTGGTCCGGGTGGAGGAACGGAAGAAAAACCTGTTGGAACCGTTTGGGTGGCTGTTGCAACTCCTACCAAAATAATTTCAGAAAAATTTCTTTTCGGAGCGAATCGAGAACGAAATATTCAGAAGACAGCCAATGTTGCTTTGAATATGTTGAGGAAGGAATTGGAAAGGTAGCGTTTCATTGCTTAATAAATTTAATAGAAACTTTCGGCTTCCTTTTCAAACTAATAAAATACATGCCATCAGATAATGTCGAAACATCTATAAATGAAACTTCAGTAACAGTTTTAGAGAGCATTAATTTTCCAGTGGAATTATACACTCGAATTTCTTCTGCTTCTTTGATGTTAAACAATTGAATAGAAAGAATGTCGGTAGCCGGATTTGGAAAAACATAAAATTCGGGATCCTGGTCTTCGCCAATTGTTGAAAGTATGCGCACCTTTACCGTGTATCCTGTTAGTCCGAATGGATTTGACATCACGCCTCCAAAAAAGTTGCTGTCAGATGTAAATGAATGGCTACCACACAAGCGGTAACGATTCACAGATTGAGGATCATTTGTGACATTCATTCGCGATATTCTTAATTTATTACTTCCATTAGGATTCATCATCCACCAATCGGCTCCTTGAATATCTCCCGGAAAAATATTACAATCTTGTCCGGTCATATATACAATTTTAGTCCCACTGGGATTATAAGTTGGCACTTGAGAAAAACTTTCGGTAGTAAGTTGACTAATTGCACCTGTTGCCATATTTAGTGAGTAAATAGGAGTAGCAAACAAATTTTTACTTTCAAATGTGCTATAAAAAGCAAGGTAAGTATTATCGTTGGAGATGCTTTCCAATTCGTTTAATGCTTCCAAGCCTCCTGGTTTAAAGCTTTGAATGCCAGATAAAGTTGGGGTGGGACCGAGAACAATATCTGCTATTTTCATTTCATAAGAACCGGCAGCCAAGTTCACATCAAAGAGTTGGGGAGCCATAACACGTTGCGACCATGCGAATTTTAAACCATCACGAGAAATTGCTCCGTGAATAACTCCATTGTCGTAATTATTAGGAAAGTTTGTCAAAGGCCAAGCCTCTGAGCCATCCCGTTTGACAAGCCAAATATCTGTGTAAGCTCCATAACCGGGAATAGCATCATCAGGAATTCTTGTATGTCCAGTTTCAGGAACATAGGCCGTTTTTTCTACGTAACAAAATAAATAATCTCCTGAAGGATGCCATTCTTCGGCCCATTGATGGCGATTGGGATCCCATCCAGAATAAGTAAGAGGCGTTTCTCCACCACCCAATGAATCAGATAAAAATATTTTATAATAACCATTCACATCTTTTTTGCCATAAGCAACTGTATTTGTTGAATCATTCCAGATGGCTCCAATAACGCCATCTTTCCAGACAGAAATAACAGAAGATTGCGAAAAAATATCTCCAACGAAAAAGTATAAAATAGAGAAGACTAGAAATTTGAAATACAAACGGCTATTTTCAGGAGTATTCATCGTGTTTTAAATTTACTTAAGGTAAATATACTACAATAATACATCAAATTCAAGCCAATGAAATAGTATGAATTGTCCTACCTTTGCCCTGAAAACATAGCATAATTTATGAGCGATTCAAAAAAAATAGAAGATCTGTTAGGGAAGATTCAAAAGCTAGAGCAGGAAAATGCGATGTTGCGAAGGGATTTCTCTTTCGTTAAAAAAGGAGATACCGTAAGCGTTCCTGATGCCATAAAACCTTTGTTTGATGAAGCACAAAAAACAGTAGGAGAATACTTCCGAAATCTAAAAATGGATCCAACTCGAGGAACCATTGAAATTAACGACCAACGTTATGTATTAGTAAGAGCTTCGGCTTTATCAAACGACTTTTTAGATACCATCCAGCAGTTGTATGCAGACAGAGGCGAAAAGGAAGCACTATCTATCGGAAAAAATTTCTTGTTTGACATTGCTCATGTAATTGGAATGAATGATGCAAAAAACTTCCATCAGAAAATGAATTTGGTCGATCCGATCGCAAAGTTATCTGCTGGGACTGTTCACTTTGCCTACTCAGGTTGGGCGTTTGTGGATATCCTTCCGGAAAGTACGCCAACACCCGATGAAAATTGTTATCTAATCTATAACCATCCATTTTCTTTTGAAGCAGATTCGTGGATACGTTCGGAAAAAAAATCGGACACTCCTGTTTGTATAATGAACTCCGGATATTCATCGGGTTGGTGTGAAGAAAGTTTTGGTTTTCCTTTAACTGCTGTTGAAGTGACCTGCAAAGCAAAAGGTGATGAACATTGTACTTTTATCATGTCGCACCCGAATAAAATTCAAGAACATGTAAATAAATTTACTTCTGATTCTAAATATGTAAATAAAAAAATCACGTATGATATTCCTACATTTTTTGAAAGAAAGAAAGTAGAGGAGGAGATGCGAAATGCCCGTAAGAAAGCAGAAGAGTCGGATAAAGCGAAGTCGGAATTTTTGGCAAACATGAGTCATGAAATCCGTACACCTATGAATGCGATTATCGGATATGTTGATTTGATGTTACAGGATAAGGTTTCTGCTGAGCACAGAGAATATTTGAAAACATTAAAAGACAGTGGAAAATTATTATTGAATTTAATTAATGACATTTTAGATGTGTCAAAAATCGAAGCTGGGCAATTGGTAATAGAAAGTGTTCCGCATTCTTTAAATGATTTGCTCAATTTAAAAGAAGTGTGGGCTAAAGTACAGGTATCTAAATCGGGACAAGACATTCAACTGGTAAAAAAATATTCTGATTCCATTGCAGATGAAGTTTATATTGATCCATCACGAATACAACAAATTTTGAATAATCTCTTGAGTAATGCTATAAAGTTTACTAATAATGGAATGATTGAGTTTGGCGTGGTGTTGAAAGATGAAACAATGTTAGAATTTTACGTGAAAGATTCTGGAATTGGGATAAATGAGAAAGACCTCAAGAAGATTTTTGAGATGTTTGGACAAGCGGATGCATCCACAACACGCGAGTATGGTGGTAGTGGTTTAGGATTAACCATTTCAAAAAAGCTGGTGGAGTTGATGGGTGGAAAAATTCGGGTTGAATCAATAAAAGGAAATGGTTCTACTTTCTTTTTTACATTGCCGTACAAACCTGTTGGAACAACTTCAATAAATAAAATTAAAGAAGAGAAAGTAAAAGAAATTATTAAAGATAAATTATTGTTGGTTGAAGATAATTTAATTAATCAACGATTGACAAAACTAATTCTGCAAAAAGCGGGTTTCGATGTGGTAACTACTAATAACGGACAAGAAGCTGTTGATTATTATAAATCTGCACCAGATTTCAAGGTCATAATAATGGATATTCAGATGCCTGTTTTGGATGGTTTGTCGGCAACACAAATCATTCGCTTTCATGAAGCTGAGCAAAAACTAAAAAGAACACCAATTATTGCACTTACAGCACATGCAATGAAAGGCGATAAGGAAAAATGTTTAGAAGCTGGTTGTGATAATTATTTGTCAAAACCGATAATGCTGGATGTGTTGGTGAATACGATCAAGAAACATCTTTAGTCTCATCCTTACGAAGCGTCATCCCGTGCCACGACACGGGATCTCCTAGTCGCTTGACCTGTCACCCAATTCGTATTCCTAATCTTCCGCAAGATTAACTATTTCAGAATTCATAGTTTTTATCAAATCGATTTTCCAATTTTTCTTCCATTCTTTTAGTTGCTTCTCTCTTTCGATTGCTTGCTTGATATTCGAATGAACTTCATAAAATAACAGTTCATGAGCATTATATTTTTTGGTAAAAGCGGAACCAATTACATTTTTATGTTCAGCAATTCTTCTTTCGAGATCATTTGTTACTCCTATATAAAGAACGTTTCGGTGTTTGTTTGATAAGATAAACGTATGCTTTGTTGAGATTCATAAAATGTTATTCTGCGATAATGTTTTGTCTTTCTAACGGGGAGACCCCGTGTCGGAGCATGGGGTGACGGTTGCGACTATACTATTCTCTCCGTTCTCACAACTCCCAACTCCTCACTAATGCCCAAATTCACAGCCACCCATAAAGCTATTTGTTTCTTCATGCCATGGGAAGTTGTTGTTTGATTTTACATTTTCCCAATAAAATTTTCCGCGTTTCACATCATAATTTCCAACTTGATTCATTGTTTCTGCATCAAACAATCTTCCGTTTACCATTACATATTGAATGGATTCGGTATTGCGAATATTTTCTAAAGGATTTTTTTCCATTACAATTAGGTCAGCCAACTTTCCTTTTTCCAAAGAACCAATTTGGTCACCCATTCCGATATAGTCAGCACCGTTTTGTGTAGCGCAACGAATAGCTTGCAAAGGAGTTAAGCCACCCATTTGCAACATCCATAATTCCCAATGAGCGCCAATTCCTTGAATTTGTCCGTGAGAACCCATGTTTACTTTTACTCCTGCATCTGTTAATTTTTTACAAGATTTAGATACCTTAATAAATCCTGCTTCATATTCTGCATCAGGAACAATTTTACGGTGACGAGCACGTGAATCAATTATTCCTCGTGGGAAGAAATTCAACAAACGTTTATTTTCCCAAACATTTGTTTTTTGATACCAATAATCTTCTCCGTTAATTGCTCCGTAAACAACAATTAGAGTTGGAGTATAACCTGTTTTACTTGCGCTCCAAAGTTTAACAACATCCTTGCTTAAATCAGCTATCGGAATATTGTGTTCAATACCTGTGTGTCCATCTAAAATTTCACTCATGTTGTGGAAAAATGTGGAACCACCTTCCGGCACTACCATGATGTTTAAATCACGGGAGGCTTGAATGACTTGTTGACGTTGCTCTCTGCGTGGTTGATTATAGCTCTTTACAGAAAAAGCACCAAATGCTTTTGTTCTTGCAATAGCAGAACGTGCATCATCTAAATTATTAATTACTGCTTTAAAATCACCTTCAGCTCCGTATAAAATTGTCCCGGTTGAATACACTCTCGGTCCAACCATGTAGCCTGCTTTCACCATTTCTGATTGAGAAAAACACATCTCTGAAACAGAAGACGGATCATGAGTTGTTGTAACTCCGAATGCAACATTAGCAAAATAGCTCCATTGTTTTTGCGGACTGGGTCCTAAACGCCATGTGCTTAAATGTGAGTGAACATCAACCATTCCAGGCATAATTGTTTTTCCTTTACAGTCGATTGTTTTTGCATCGGCAGGAATTTTTATTTCTGATGAGTTGCCAATTTCTTCAATTTTATTTTCATTAATGATTATGGTTCCGTTTTCAATTACTTCATCACCTTTCATTGTAATGATACGGGCGTTTGTAAATGCAACCTTTCCTTTTGGCTTATCCATAGGCAATTCAAGGTTGATTTTAATTCCAACCGAATCCATTGCTGCCACTTTTTCGGGAGAGCCTTCCATGAAAGTAAAGCGATCTTTTACGATGGTTGTAAAATATTCATCGCTGTAGGTCCAATGGATTTTTTTATTGTCTTTGCTCCAATGAATATTCAATCCTGCATCCTTAGCAATTTGTGTAACAGGTACAGAACCCATTTTTGCACTTAATTCCAAAGGTTTTCCTGTTTTTGGAAATGCTGCAACATAAGCTTTAAACAATTCTATAAAAGCAACCCAGTTTCCGTCTGGACTAACAGATACAGACGTTGCATACTTTGATGTGAAATGTGTTTTTATTTCTTTTCCTTCGATGGAAATACTTTTGTAAGTTTTTTCTTCTCCTTCAAACGATTGAAAAAGAATTCGGTCGTTTGCAATAAATTGCGGGTCTGCTCCATCCTTTGAAAGTAGCTTTGCAACAGCACCAGCTTTATTTTCCATGATGTAAATTCCGGGATTAACGCAAAATGTAAAACCCATGTGATCGTTACCATCTTCTTTTTGGTAGACAATGTATTTTCCATCTGGAGAAAAATGTGGTGTGCGATAAATTCCTTTTTCAGAACTTAGTTTTACGGTTTTTTTGTCAGCCACATTCATTTTATAAATCGCTCCCATATTATCATCATTCCAAGTAGTATAAACAATTTCATTTGTTAAGGAAGAGAAAGATGGCTCGAATTCGAAATCTGTTGAGGCTGTTAATCTTGCTGGTGATCCAGAAGGTAAATCTTTCTTCCATAAATAACCGACAGAATTAAAAACTAACATTTTTTCATCGGGAGAAGTGGTTGCGTTACGAATTACTTTTACATTAAATTTATCTGGAGCAACTTCTTGACGAAATTTTAAAGCATCAATAATTTTATGTTTAGAAACGGCATTGAAAGGAATTTCAGTTGCAGTAGATTTGGTAATATCTACATTCATTATTTTTCCGTTTGCCCAAATAATAATGTGAGAAGCATCCAACCAATTAAAATTAGTATATACTCCAAATATTGCCCAAGCTTCTTGTTGATCTTTGCTCAATTTGTCATATACAGGCCATTCTTCACCAGTTTCTAAATTTCTTAAATACAAAACAGATGCTTCATGAACACGTCTTACAAAAGCCAATATTTTTCCGTCTTTAGAAATCTGAGGACGGCAAGCACCACCCGGACCACCAGTGATAACATCAGTTTCTCCAGTGGTTCTATCAAAACGTTTGATAACATAAATCTGCGCGTTTGGATTTTTATTGTATTGAAAAAATCCACCAGGATACATGTCTTCACTATAATAAAGATATTTTCCATCTGCTGAAGTACAAGGTTCACCTGCATCTTGCTGCTCATTTTTTTTCTTTGTTAATTGAATTCCCTCACCGCCTGAAATATGGTACATCCACATTTCTCCAGCGCCCATGGAGCGAGTGGAAGAGAAGTGCTTTCTTGCAATAATATATTGTCCGTCTGGTGTCCAAACAGCATTGTTTAATAATCTGAAATTTTCTGTAGTTACTTGTTTTGCATTTGTCCCATCTGTATTCATTGTCCAGATATTGTCTCCGCCACCAGCGTCACTGGTAAAAGATATTTTTTTTCCATCAGGGCTGAAACGTGGTTGTACTTCGAAAGGAAACCCACTGCGTAAAACTTTTGCTTCCCCTCCAGTAATAGGTAATGTATAAATGTCGCCCAATAAATCAAAAACTATGTTTTTGCCATCTGGACTAACATCTAAGCTCATCCAAGTTCCCTCGTTGGTAGAAAATTCTAAGTCTTTGTAAGTTCCTTTTGGATTCGAAACATCCCATTTAGCTTCTTTTTCTTTATCCGTTTGAGCAAATGTGTTTAAGCAAAAAAATGCCAGAGCAATAGTTATTGAAAGTTTTTTCATGAGATTTTTAATTATTGGACTAAATAAGTAATAATATTCGAGAAAAATAAGAAAAAAGGATGAGCGGTTCGGTTCCTTTTTTTAGCTTGGTGCTCATTTTCAAAGGTTTTAGAGTGCATCTGATTTTCAATAAATAATGAGGTCTAAAACGAATAGCTTAGTTTTGGAGATGAATTTAGCTTATTTGTCGGTAAAAAATCAGTATTCGTGTGTATCATATAATTTCGACTCCTCATATTAACAATGTATTGGTATAATTTTGATGCAACCAATGTTTGGAATTTTCCATCTATGTAGTATATTTATCAAAAACTCAACAATTATTAAGCACTTAAACTAATTTAATTTTTTAACTTCAATATAAAAAATTATGGGTCTCTCTCTCTCTCTCTCAAGACTACAAATGACATTCATCGCATTGATGCTTTTTATTGGCATTGCAAAAACAATCAATGCATCTCACGTACAAGGAGGTAATATTACTTATACTTGTTTAGGTGGTAACCAATTTGAAGTAACACTGGCTCTCTATAGAGATTGTGCAGGTGTTGCTGCTCCGATATCCGTTTCGATTAATAGAAGGTCGATTACTTGTGGTGTAAATGCCAACTTTGTATTGACAAAAATTGCTGGTACAGGAATTGAAGTGACTCCAATCTGTCCAACTACCGCTACTCAGTGTACTGGCGGAACATTGCCAGGAGTTCAGGAATATATTTATAAAGGGATAGTAATACTTCCTCCTTGTTCTGATTGGGTTTTATCTTATTCGTTGTGTTGTAGAAATTCATCCATCAATACAATTGTTTCTCCAGCTTCTCAAAATATGTATATAGAAGCAACATTGAACAATTTAGCATTCCCATGTAACGATTCGCCAACTTTTACAAATCGTCCTGTACCTTTTGTTTGTGTTGGTCAGCCTTATTGTTTTAACAATGGTTCTATTGATCCTGATGGGGATTCATTATCATATACCTTGATTCCACCTCGTCACACAGCAACAGTAAACGTAACTTATTTAGCTGGGTTTTCTGCATCTCAGCCTTTAACATCAGCTCCTCCTTGTACATTTAATCCTTTAACAGGAGATATGTGTGTAACTCCAACATTAATTCAAGTTTCTGTTTTTACTGTTTTGGTGAAAGAGTGGAGAGGTGGTATTTTGGTAGGAAGTGTAATGCGTGATATTCAAATTAGAACAATTGCTTGTTCTAATAACAATCCATTTTTAAATGGTATTAATAACACAGGTCTATATACTTTGAATGCTTGTGTTGGTTCACCTATAACTTTTAACATCCCATCTTTTGATGTTGATGTTGCACAAAATGTTTTATTATTTTGGAACAGCGGTATTGCCGGAGGAACATTTAATCCAGGAACAGGATCTCGTCCAATAGGTGTATTTAGCTGGACTCCTACGATGGCAGATGTTAGTGCCACACCTCATTGTTTTACTGTTACCATTATAGATAATAATTGTCCCTTGCTCGGAAGTCAAACCTATTCGTTTTGTATAACGGTCGGTGGATTCACGGGTACATCTGCCGCAACAAATGCAACTTGTTCTTCAGCAAATGGAAGTGCCAGTGTAAACATTACCGGTGGAGTTCTTCCGCTTACTTACAACTGGACGCCTTCTGGTGGAACCGGTCCAGCAGCCACAGGCTTAACCGCTGGCTCCTATACTTGCACTGTTACCGATGCAAATGGTTGTACACAAACATATCCTGTTGTTGTAAATACAACACCGGGTGGTATTGCATCTATTAGTTCATTTGCAAATGTTACTTGCAACGGTGCTTCCAATGGAACAGCAACAGTAACAATGGGTGGAACAGTAACACCTCCTTTAACTTATGTTTGGTCGCCAAGTGGTGGTACATCATCAACAACAACAGGTCGTCCTCCAGGAACATATACAGTAACTGTTACAGATGCAAATGGCTGTACAGCCACTGCAACACAAGTAATTACTCAGCCTCCGCCTTTAACTGTAGCTCCAACTTTTATTAACGTAAGTTGTTTTGGCGGAAGTACAGGAACAGCAACAGCAACACCAGCAGGTGGAACAGGACCTTATACTTATTTATGGCTGCCGGGTGCTTTTTCAACTCCATCCATTAGCTCATTATCAATTGGAACGTATACAGTAACTGTAACCGATTCAAGAGGCTGTACAGTAACTGGAACAGCAGCAATCACTCAGCCACCAGCATTGTCTATTTCTTCAACACCAGTAAGTGCGAATTGTGGATTGGCTAATGGTTCTGCTACAGTTGCAGGCTCTGGTGGTTTTGCTCCATATACTTGGTCTTGGTCAAACGGACAAACAGGCTCTTCTGCAACAGGATTATTAGCAGGAACTTATACTGTAACAATCACCGATTTAAATCTTTGTACTACTTCTGCGCCAGTAACAATAGGAACAATTGCAGGCCCAACGGCTTCTATAGTATCTTCAGCTAACGTTGCATGCTTTGGAGGAAATACAGGAAATGCTACCATAGGTGTAATAGGTGGAACTCCACCATTTACTTATTTGTGGAGCAACGGACAAACAACTCCAACTGCCAACAATTTAGTTGCAGGAATTTATTCAGTAACGGCTACAGATGCGGCAGGCTGTGTTGCATCAACAAGTATTACTATTAGTCAACCAACAGTGCTGGTTGCAAATGCTGTAAGAACAAATCCAATTTGTTTTGGAAACACTAACGGAACAGCAACGGCAAGTGCCGTTGGTGGCACCACTCCTTATAGTTATGTTTGGACCAGTACTGGAAGTCCAACAACCCCTACAGTAACTGGGTTAGGAGCAGGGACCTATAGTGTTACAATTACAGATGCAAATGGATGTATTCAAAATGCATCCGTTACCTTAGTAAATCCACCAACATTAAGTACAGCAATAACATCTGTAAATGTTACTTGTAATGCAGCTTGTAATGGAACAGCTACAGCGACAGTAAGCAGTGGAACTCCTCCATATACTTATTTATGGAATAACCCTGCAGCGCAAACAACAGCTACTGCAACAGGATTATGTGCCGGAAGTTTTACAGTAACTGTTGCTGATGCAAACGGTTGTCCGTCACAAGGTGTTGCTTCAATCACACAACCCACAGTATTAACAAATATTCTTTCCTCTTCAGGAAATTTAACCTGCTTTGGCGTTTGTACCGGATTTGCACAAGTAACAGCAGGTGGCGGAACAGCTCCTTATTCATACAGTTGGGCACCAAGTGGTGGAACTACTGCAACAGCAACAAGTTTATGTGCAGGTACATACACATGTACAGTAACAGATGCTAGAGGATGTACCGCTACAAGAGTTGTTACAATTACACAACCTACACAATTAACCGCAACAATTACTGGAACAAACATTAACTGTTTTGGTTCTTGCGATGGAACTGGAATGATTAGCTTCTCGGGTGGAACAGCACCTTATTCATTTTTATGGACCCCAAGTATGCAAACTGTTTTTAATCCGAGTAACTTATGTCCTGGTGTAAATGCAGCAACGATTACCGATGCAAACGGATGTGCAGTAACAGGAAGTGTAACACTGACTCAAGCATTTACTCCTGTGGTTGTAAATACAATACCAACTAACTCTAATTGTGGGCAATCAAACGGTGGCGCATGTGCAACTGTTAGTGGTGGTTTGCCTCCTTATGCTTATATCTGGAATGACTTAGCAGTAACAATGGCTCCATGTATGGACTCTGTTCCTGCAGGAACTTATTTGTTAGATGTTACTGATGCAAATGGATGTTTGGTTACTTCGACAGTAAACGTAAACGACATTAGTGCACCAACTTTAGGGATGCTTGCACATACCGATTTATTATGTAATGGATTAACAAATGGAACTGCAACCACATCTATTACAGGTGGAGTTGGTCCGTATTCAATTTTATGGACTCCGGGTGGTCAAATAGTTCAAAACCCAATTAACTTAGCAGGTGGTGTAAATACAATGACAGTAACGGATGCAGCGGGATGTGTTTCATCCGTCTCCGTTACCATCTTAGAACCACCTCCAATAAATCATGCTATTTCATCCATAACAAATGTAAGTTGTTTTGGTGCATGTAATGGTACAGCAACTGTAGTTGCCGCAGGAGGAACAGGAACATTAACATTTCAATGGGACGATCCTGCTTCACAAACCACAGCTACAGCAACTACTTTATGTGCTGGAGTATATGAAGTAATTACTACAGATGCAAATGGATGTTTTGTTGTCGACTCTGCATTAATTATTGCACAGCCGGGAACACTTGCTATTACAAGTAGTACAGCAACAAACATTACTTGTTTCGGTGATAATGATGGAAGTATTACAACAACTGTATCGGGTGGAACTCCTTTCTATATTTTTGCTTGGACACCAAGTGGTGGCTCTGCACCAGTAGCTAGTGCTTTAGCACCTGGTACATATACACTTACTGTTACCGACCAAAATGGTTGTACAACAAATCAAAACTGGATAATTACACAACCAACCTTGTTGACAGACACTTCTTCTTTCATAGCAAGTACATGTGGGCAAGCAAATGCAACTGCTGTAGTTACTCCTTCAGGTGGTTCACCTACATATGTTTATCAATGGAACGATCCTGCTTTGCAAACGACTCCAACAGCAACAGGTTTGCTGGCTGGAACATATAGTGTGATTGTTACCGACACACATGGTTGTATAACAACTCAAAATTATGTAATCAACGATTTATCCGGCCCGGTTATCGATACGGTTACCTCAACTCCTGTTTTGTGTTTTAGCGGAAATACAGGAACAGCAACTGTTGTAGTAGTTCCAGGAACAGGAACTTTACCTTTAACATACGATTGGAATCCTGGAGCTCAAATAAATTCAACAGCATCAACATTGACTCAAGGAACATATAGTGTTATTGTTACTGATGCAAATGGTTGTTCAGCAACAGGTGTAGTGGTAGTAAACGAACCAGCATTACTTCAATTGTTTGTTAGTTTAAATGATACTATTTGTTATGGAGATACTTCACAGGTTTATTCGACAGCTTCAGGTGGAACTCCGGCTTACGTTTATTTCTGGGTTGGTGCTTCAGGAGCAGGATTCAGTGGAAGCGGTCCACATACCGTAATTCCAACAACAACAACAATGTATACTGCATTGGTTATAGATAATAATGGATGTAGCGCAGGTCCTTTGAATATGTTTGTAGTTGTTAAACCCCCATTGTCAGTAATTGCAAGTGACACCTCCATTTGTGTTGGTGATGCCGCAACAATTTATGCAACTGGAAGTGCAGGAAATGGTGGTCCTTATACCTATTCTTGGAGTAATGGACCACTTACACAATCACAAGTGGTAACACCTCCAAGTGGTTCAATAACAAATAATTATATTGTTACAGTTTCTGATGGCTGTTCAACTCCAATGACTGATACTTCTACTGTTACAATTAATCCAGGCTCAATTGGATTGTTGCAAGGATTGCCAACAGATGGTTGTCAGCCTTTAACGGTTGCTTTTACCGGAGCTAGTAACAACGGTGTAACTTATACTTGGGATTTTGGCGATGGGAATACAGGAACAGGAAGTAACGTTTCAAATACGTATTACAACTCAGGTGTATACGATGTTGAATTAACCATTATTACAGCTTTTGGTTGCGAAACAATTATCGATAGTTTGGCTTATATAAATGTTTATCCTAAGCCGGTTGCTGATTTTATTGCTTCACCAAATCCAGCATCTTCTCTTTCGCCAATAGTTTCCTTTACTGACATGTCAACTGTAGCTGTAGAGATTACGAACTGGAATTGGAATTTTGGTGATTTGTTGAGTACTACAGATGTTTCAGCGATCCAGAATCCAACTTATATGTATTCCCTTGCTGGATTCAATACGGTAACGTTGATTGTTACTAACCAATATGGTTGTATTGATACAGCAGAGCAAATTATTGAAATCATAGATGATTTTGTATACTTTGCACCTAATGGTTTTACTCCAGATGGAGATGGAATAAATGATACTTTCCTTCCTCAGGGAATAGGGTATGATATTTCATCTTTCAATATGATGATTTTTGATAGATGGGGAAACATGATTTATCAAACAGATGATTATGATAAAGGTTGGGATGGAAGAGCAAACGGTGGTTCTGAGATAGCGCAGATAGATGTGTATGTTTGGAAAGTTAGTTTGAAAGATAACAAAGGAATTCCTCATAAATACATTGGACACGTTACAATTGTAAAATAAGTTTTTTATTGGAGAAGAATCCTCAGAGGCTGCTCTGGGGATTTTTCTTTTTTATAAATCAAAACTAAAATACCTTAACTTCGTACAATTATTTCACAGCTATTATATAGTATGAAACAACTTACTCTAAGTTTTTTACTTTTTTTAATTTTTAATTTTTCACTTACTAAAGTTGATGCACAATCAGTAGGTGGAACAACTTCTGGTGCCGCAACGTATTGCTCAACAACAAATTCAGGTTTTGTGTCGGTTACAGGTTATGTTGGAACAATTACGAATTGGCAATCTTCTACCGATGGCGGACTTACTTGGAGCAGTATTCCGAACATTACGGCTAATCAAACATATTTTAATTTAGCACAAACTACCTGTTATCAAGCTGTAGTTCAAAATGGAGTGTTTCCTCCAGATACATCTACAACTGTTTGTATCACTATTTATCCTGCAAGTGTTGGAGGAACAATAAGTGGAGGCGGAACCTATTGTGCCGGCTCCGGTCCAGGAACTCTTACTTTATCAGGTTATACCGGAAGCATTTTGTATTGGCAATCTTCTACGGATGGAGGATTAACATGGACAACTATTTCAAACACAACTCCTACAGAAAGTTATTTAAACATTACAACAAATACTTTGTATTGGGCAATCGTTCAAAACGGATTGATGTGTCCCACTGATACATCTACACAAGTATCCTTTATAATTGATCCTGCTACAATTCCTGGAACTATCGGGGGAGCAGCTTCTGTTTGTGCTTCGGGAAATGCAGGAATATTAAATTTATTAGGCTTTACCGGAAGTGTTTTAAGCTGGTCTTATTCCACAACCTCTGGTGCAACTTGGATTCCAATCGCAAACACTTCTTCTGCTCAATCCTATCTTAACCTAACTACTACAACTTGGTACCATGCAATTGTGCAAAGTGGCAGTTGTCCTGCCGACTCTTCTTTAGATGTTATTATCACCGTTAGTCCGCCAGCTGTTGCAGGAACACTAACAGGTGGGGGAGTATATTGTGGTACAACAGCAACAGGAACATTAACATTGGCAGGTTTTACCGGAACTATCAGTGGATGGCTTTCGTCTACAACAAGTGGAGCAAGCTGGACGCCTATTGCAAATGCAACATCCACAGAAAATTACACCTCTTTACCTATTACAACTTGGTATACCGTAATTGTTCAGAGTGGCGGCTGCCCTGCCGATACAGCCAATATCGAAATCGTATCTGTTGCCCCAAGCACCGTTGCTGGAACAATTTCAAGCAGTGCTACAGTTTGCTCAGGAACAAATTTAGATTCACTTATTTTATCAGGAAATGTTGGAAGTGTTACGGGTTGGATTTCTTCAACTGATGGAGGCATAACTTGGTTGCCCATTGCAAATACAACTACAATACAAATATATAGCGGCTTAACTTCTACAACTACGTATGCAGCAATTGTGCAAAGTGGTGCTTGTGCAATTGATACAGCAGCAGCTGTAACAATAACTATTTTAGCTCCATTTACTGTTTTTGCAGGAAACGATACTAGCATCAATGCAGGACAAACATTGGTGTTGAATGGAGTAGGAACTGGTACGCCAGTCTGGACTCCTGCAGCTACTTTGAGCACTAGCGTAATATTTGCACCAACTGCAACACCTGCAACAACAACAACATATTTATTATCTGTTACTGATATAAATGGCTGTGTGAATACGGATGGTATTGTTGTAACAGTGATTCAGCTTTCGTTTAATGGAATAATCTCCAATCTATTTACACCTAATGGCGATGGAATAAACGATAATTGGTATGTTGAAGGAATATTAAATTTTCCTGATAACGAAGTATTTGTTTATAATATTTATGGTAATGTCGTGTATGCAAAAAAAGCCTATGCTAACGATTGGGCAGGAACTTACAATGGCTCTGAGTTGCCAGATGGCACTTACTATTTCGTGATTCGCTTTGATAATCCTTCAAAAGTTGTAAAAGGTTCGATAGATATTTTAAGAAAATAAATGAAAAAAATTATTGTCATACTATTCGTTTATTTATCTATATCAGCTGCAAATGCTCAGCAGATAGGAATGTATAGCTATTATTTTTACAAACCGATGGTATACAACCCTGCTTTTACAGGAACGGGTGATGCTACCAATGTGATGTTTATCAGTCGTGCACAATGGTCGGATTTTAAAGGTGCTCCTCAATTGAATATTGCTACATTCGATGGTAGTTTGATGAATAAAAAAGTAGGATTAGGTGTAATGTTGGTGAGCGATAGAAAAGGAATTACAAATAGAATAGGAGGAGACTTGTCTTATTCATATCGTCTAAACATCAATGATGATATGCATTTGCAGTTTGGTGTTTCTATTGGTGTGGTTGATCACACAGTTGATTATTCAAAAGCATTAGTAGAATCAGCAAACGATCCAACTTTATTTTCCGACTCGCAACGCAAAACGGTATTCAATGGAAATGCAGGACTGGCATTTGTTTGGAAGGATTTAGAATTTGGTGTTGCTGTTCCGCAATTGATTGGAAATAGAGTAAATTATGTTGACACAAGCAATGTTCGTGGTTACTATACACAGGCTCGTCATTACATGGCTTCACTAAAATACAAATATTATATCAATAAAGAAAAAGGGTTGTCTGTCGCTCCGCAAGGATTGGTAAGGTTTGTACCCAATACTCCATTTCAGTACGATGGGAATGTAAACTTCGATTGGCAAGATAAATTTTGGATTGGAGCAACATATAAAAGTGGTTATGCAGTTGGAGCCAATGTTGGATTTTGTATTCATAAGCAATTGTATGTAGGTTATTCCTACGATTTTATTATTGGTGATATTGGTGAATATTCAGGAATGGCGCATGAATTAATGTTGAATTTTAAATTCGGAAAAAATAAAAAAGCAGAAATTGCTGAATTACCAAAAGAAGATAAAAGATTAGAAAATGAAGCTACTGCAAAACGCATGGATAGTCTGGCGACAGAGTTAAATGCAAGCCAAGCAAAGTTAAAAGAATTGAGTGACAAAGTGGATGAGTTGTCGAAACAACAAGCATCTAATCAAAACATTGCTCCTAATAGCGAAAATCAAAACTCGCAAATGGCCGCCAATAGTAGTAATAAGAGAGTTGAAGATGGAGTGCTGATTGTGACTAATCAAAAAGTAGAGTTTACTGATGAAGATGGATATAAGCCAGCAAAAGGTTATTATGTAGTAATTGGAACTTATTTTTATAGAGATTTAGCTGAAGCGGAGACAAAGCGTTTTGTAGCAAAAGGCTATCAAACGGTTGATTGGGTATATTCCGGACCGAAGAACTTCAATTACATTTTCATGTTTAAATGTACAACCAAAGAGGAAGCCTTTCAGAAGTTAAAAATTGCAAAAGATGCTGGTGTGAAAGATGCTTGGTTGCAGGAGTTAATTGACTAGTCCAAGGAATTGGTTGTTACCCAATATTTATAGCCAATTAATGCCATTTCCCACTTTTTAAGGTTTTTGAGATCCTTCATGTAGTATTTGGGTAGAACAGCCTTGTTGAAGCTTGCAAGTATCTTGAAAAGGGCTTTTTTCATGGAACAAAGATAAGAGGTTTTTAACTATGGCTTGAAAATTTATAACACATATAAACATAATTTTTATAGATTTCTGTGTTTTCTATTTCAGATAGATAAAGCAAGCTTTATACATAGCCTATGAGCGACTACAAGAGCTTTAGCTTCCTTAATTTCCTATGTTTCTATGTGTTAAAATGCCAGCCTGATTGGGTTATAAAAGATTTTATTTAAAAACATTGTAGATTTAATACAAATACCTATATTTGCAGTCCGAAATAAAAAAAAGAATAAAATGAAAGCAGGAATTCACCCAGAAAACTATCGTTTAGTAGTATTTAAAGATTTGAGTATTGATTATTCATTCTTAACAAAGTCATGTGTTGAAAGCAAAGAAACAGTAAAGTGGGAAGATGGAAATGAGTATCCAATTGTTAAGTTGGAGATTTCTCACATGTCACACCCTTTCTATACTGGTAAAGTTAAATTGGTAGATACAGCAGGACGTGTTGATAAATTCAGAACTCGTTACGCTAAAAAAGGCGAAACACCTAAAACAGAAGAAGAGAAATAGTGTTTTTCTATATTTTTTGAAATCCCTTAACATGAAAGTGTTAGGGGATTTTTTATTTAGTCAGACTAAGCATTCTTTAGAATGCTTAGTCTGACTTATCCCGACAAAAGTCGGGATCTGCTGGTAGCAAATACAAGCGAAGGTT
>CAYWAV010000003.1:35207-38813 GCA_964456225.1 uncultured Chitinophaga sp.
AAGGTTGTTCGTTAATGTCTGTAATGTCCCGACAACAGAAGTGAAGCGCTATTTTCTATGGTTTTTAAATGATTTGCAAAGTTCGAAAATTGTGGATAAAACAAATTTGATATTCTTCAATAAAAAACATACTTTTGAAACTCTTAAATCTAAAACCATTATCGTATGAACATACATGAATATCAAGGGAAAGCTGTTTTAAAAGGCTTTGGAGTTGCAATCCAGGAAGGTATTGTTGCTGAAACACCTGAACAAGCTGTTGAAGCTGCAAAAGAATTGCAAAAAACAACTGGTACCGGATGGTGGGTTGTGAAATCACAAATTCATGCTGGTGGTCGCGGTAAAGGTAAAATTGCAGGAACAGAACAACGTGGTGTTCAATTGGCTAAATCATTGGACGATGTAAAAACTATTTCTACAAACATCTTGGGAAATAATTTGATCACACTTCAAACAAGTGCAACAGGAAAAAAAGTATCTAAAGTATTAATCGCTCAAGATGTTTATTATCCTGGTGAATCAGAAACAAAAGAATTTTACGTTAGCGTTCTTTTGGATAGATCAAAAGGTAGAAATACAATTATGTATTCTACAGAAGGAGGAATGGATATTGAAACAGTTGCACACGATACCCCTCATTTAATTTTCAAAGAAGAAATTGATCCGACAGTTGGTTTGCGCGATTTTCAATGTCGTAAAGTTGCTTTTAACTTAGGACTAAGCGGAGAAGCATTTAAAGGAATGACAAAATTTATTGCTTCGCTTTATAAAGCTTACGAAGCAACAGATTCATCGATGTTTGAAATCAATCCTGTTTTAAAAACATCTGACAATAAAATCATTGCGGTAGATTCTAAAGTTTCGTTAGATGGAAATTCACTTTTTCGTCACCCCGATTTATTGGCTTTACGTGATAAAACAGAAGAAGATCCTACAGAAGTTGAAGCCGGAGAACATGATTTAAATTATGTGAAATTAGATGGTAACGTTGGTTGTATGGTGAATGGTGCTGGATTAGCAATGGCAACAATGGATATCATTAAATTATCAGGCGGAGATCCTGCCAACTTTTTAGATGTTGGAGGTACTGCAAATGCTGCACGTGTGGAGCAAGCATTCCGTATCATCTTAAAAGATAAAAATGTAAAAGCAATTTTAGTAAATATTTTTGGTGGAATTGTACGTTGCGATAGAGTTGCACAAGGAATTGTAGATGCATATAAAAACATTGGAAACATTAGCGTTCCAATCATCATTCGTTTACAAGGAACAAACGCTATTGAAGCAAAAAAAATTATTGACGATTCAGGATTAAAAGTGTTTTCTGCAATTACTCTGCAAGAAGCAGCTGACTTAGTAAAAAAAGTTGTGAGTTAATCATAAAAAATTAAATAGAAAAAGCCCTGAGAAATTTTTCTCGGGGCTTTGCATTTTACTAGTTTTTGTAGAAAGGGGCTCACAGTTGATTAAACTTCAACAATTCTTCATACAATTCCTTCACCGGCAAGCCCATTACATTAAAGTACGAACCCTCAATTTTTTCAATAGCAACAAGTCCATTGCCAGCCTTCATTTCGGAGCGACTTTCTATAATGATGTTAGTTTTGTTTAAACTAGTCAGGAAATCAATTTCTTCTTTGGAGCAAGGATTCATTTCGGTTGGCAAGCACTCCTGAGCTCCGTAACTACCTGCTTTGTCGTAAGGTTGATAGTTGCTTACATAAAACCCTATCTCTTGCAAGGTAAGTGGTTTGAAATGAACTTTTGTCAAAGCATAAAATGATTTTGTTTTGTGTTTGGATTTTAAACAAACTCCCGTATATACTTCATGCATCTTTCCGGAAAGTAATTGTAGCATACGAACTGCATCATTAAAGTTTTCGGGCTTGTTAAGTACTTCTTTGGTTTCGGGCAACCAAACAATTGTATCAGCAGTAATAACAATGCTGTTGTCCTTTAATTCTTCATCAAAGGCATTTGCTTTTTTTTTGCAGAGATAAAGTGGAATTTCTTGTGCTTTTAAATTGTCAGGAAAGCTTTCGTCTATTTCTTTGGTGCGGACTTCAAAGTCCAATCCGAGTTCTTTCAATAAATATTGTCTGCGTGGCGATTTGGATGCCAACAGCAATTGATATTTTTTAAGATTCTCAAATGACATGCAGGAAGTCGTGAAGTATTAGGTAAGCGAATACAAAAAGGTATAAAATTCCCATCAGCATGATAAATTTTGAGAAATTACCTGCAAAGCGAAATTGCTTTTTCTCTTGTGCTGTTTTTATTTTGTATATCAAAAATGCCAAAGGTAGTTGTAAGGCAACAATAAAATAAACTAACGAAACTATATCATCTAATTTTAAAAATTCAATTTGAATGAAGACTAGGCAGATTATTGTTAAGAAAGCTATAAACATTGCAATGTTCTTAGTAGCTTTTATTCCAATTAAAATGGGCATTGTTTTACAGCCGTATTCTGTATCACCATCCACATCTTCAATGTCTTTGATGATTTCACGTAATAGAGTTGTTATGAAAGCAAAAAATGAAAGAGCAATGGTGTATTCCCAAACAGAAATAAAACTTAAATTTTCTTCAATAGGAATGTATTCGCGATAAATCGGAATCATATTGTAAACAACAGCAATTAGAGGGACCAGGGCTGTAAATAATGCAATAATAACATTTCCAATTAAAAATTGGCGTTTAAAACTAGTTGAATAAAACCATAAACCTCCAGCACAAACAAAATGGATTAAAGCTAATCTCCAAGAGTCAATTGAATAGGCAACGTAAAGAGCAATCATTATTGCTAAAACATTTATTAAAGTATGTGCGCCAATTGCAACGCGTCTCTTTACTCCTTTGCCAATAACCATGCGTTCTGGCTTATTCACCTTATCAATATTAACATCAAAATAATCGTTAATAACGTAACCAGCCGCAGCAATCATTACAGTCGAAAGAACAAGTAAGAAAAAATTAAGTTCGGAAAGTTGTAGTTCGTAAAAAGTACTGCTGACTTTAATAATAGGATAAATAATGCACCAACGCACCACATACTGCGTGAATGCAATGATGAGTAAATTTTGTATTCGTATTAATTTAAGAAATGCTAACATAAAACTTTGAACTTTAAACTTTAAAACCTTGAACTATTACCTACCATACAAATCCTTCTTTATCCAACCATTTATCTTGTACTTTCAATACTTGCTCAATCACATCGCGCACAGCACCTTCTCCACCTTTTTTATCTGAAATGTAAATAGAAATATCTTTTATTTCCTGAGCCGAATCATTAGGACAAGTTGGAACACCAACTCGTTTCATTACTTCATAATCAGGAATATCATCACCCATATAAAGTATTTCATCGGGGTTAATTTTATGAATTTCAATAAACTCTTTAAACGTATCTATCTTAGTATGGCAACCCAAATAAACATCGGTTATCCCCAATCCAAGTAATCGTGTACGTACCATTTCTGATTTTCCGCCAGAGATAATGGCAATTTTGTAGCCTTTTTTAGCAGCTAATTGCAATGCATAACCATCTTTGATGTTCATTACACGTACTTGTTCGCCATTTGGCATTAATGTTACGGAGCC
>CAYWAV010000003.1:38913-95850 GCA_964456225.1 uncultured Chitinophaga sp.
GTTGTCATTTCGACCGAAGCGGAGAAATCCCAATGCTCTTACTAATCAATTCATACATCTTTTTCAAATCCTTTTCTTTCGACAACATTTTCAAATGAGCATCCATTGTATTTTTGTCTTTACGTATTGCAGGACCTGTTTGCACTTTTGAAGGCTTGTTTTCTTTTATCTTATTAGCAGTTTCCTCAATAAGCGGTTTTAATAAATCAAGCGATAATTTATCTTTTGCTAGTAATTGTTCAGCAATAGCATACATGTGATTGCTAAAGTTGCATGCAAACACTGCAGCCAAATGAATTTTTTTTCGTTGTTCTGAATTTACTCTCTTCACATTGCTACTGATGCTTTTTGCAAAGTATTGTAATGTGGTGGAAGTGTTGTTATTATTTGCTTCAATACAAATTGGAATGGTTTTAAAATTAGATTGTTTCTCTTTCGAAAATGTTTGTAATGGATAAAATGCTCCATAATTTTTTGAAGACTTTTGAAGAACTTCCATTGAAACGCTTCCAGAAGTATGAATAACTATTTTGTCTTTAAGTTTTAATTGTTTTGCAACCGATTCAATAGCATCATCTTTCACAGCAATAATGTAAATAGTTGAATCAGAAGAAAGTTTTTTAATATCGCTAATTGCTTCAGCTTTTAATTTTTTAGATAAGATGGAAGCGTTTTTTTGAGAACGACTGTATACTTGAGATATTAAATATCCTTCGTTGTGCAAAGCCAATCCTAGTTGTGTGGCCAAGTTGCCTGCACCTATGATTGATATTTTGATTTTAAATTCCAATTGAGATAGGATTAGTTTGGGCTAAAGCCCATTAACCTTTTTTGTTATTATGCCCCGACCTAAAGGACGGGGCTATTAATTCGATTTTTATTTTTTTCTTACTCGTTCTAAAATCGCTAATACTGTTCCAATAGCCATTACAATACAACCAATCCAAAGAATGTTGATGTAAGGAAAAATCATTGCCTGCATTACAATAAAATCGCGCACGTTTGATTTTTTCTCTTGAAGAGAGATTTGGATTTTTCCGTCTTCTGGATTGATTTGCCAAAACATAAACTTCAATCCCAACTCATCTACTTTTGATTCGATAGGCTGGATACTATTGTCGCGAATCACATAAATCGGATTTGCTTTGTATTTTTTTCTGATGTCTAATACCTGAAAATGCGCTTCTACAGCAATGTCGTTTTCTTTTAACTGGTATTTTGCTTTATCAACATTAACAGAAAGTGAATCGAAAATGATAATGGCGTTGGATGAGAATAATGTGTCACCCTTTTTGATTGTATGGTTTTTTGCTTGAGCATATTCATCACCAGTTTCTTTTTTATCTTTAAGCATTTCCATATCTGCAAAAGTAATATGGGTATACACATCGTAAGTTAAAAAGTGGCGAGTGTCTGGTTCAGCAACATTTCCCATGCGTGGATTGGTTTGCAGCAATGGAGCTAATCTAAATTCTTTTACTAAGTTTCCGTTTTTGTCTTTTGTAAAATAATCTACATCAAAATAAATATTAATTCCTTCGTGTCGTTTTCCAACATATGTCACAAGATATTTTCCCATTTTCAAGGTGTCGCCTTGAGTGAGTAAAATATTGTCGTTGTTCGAATATGATTTTCCTAATTGAGCAACATCTTTTCCGGAAGTGTTTTGAGATATCACTTCTTTTTTAGATGTCGAAATCAATGCGCCTAATAATACCAATGCAAATCCAATGTGTGCGATGGATGCTCCTGCTTTTCTAACTTTCCCGCCCAATACTCTGAACATATAATCAATGTTCGCTACTGCTGCGAAAATTGATGAGAAAAGTAAAATTGAAAAATAGCGATCATCAAAATCTAAAATGTAAATCATTAAAAAAGTAAATGCCAATGCAACAAAAAATGATATCGCTATCTTCTTTAAAAATTCTTTTATATTGGTGTTTTTGTATTTGAAAAATTGTCCGATTGCAATCAACATGGTAACCACAAAAGCAAACGGTAATTGCCAGTTGTTGTAAAACTTAATCACTTCTTTCAATGGAGCTTTATTCGTCCCGAATAATTTGTTCCAAACGGGAATAGAAGTATAAAAACTGATTTGAAAAGCAGAAACCAATAATACAATTGCTCCAACAAACATCCAGAATTCGCGAGACCAGATAGCCTCTTCTGATGTTTGTTTAGGGAAATGCTTCCAACGGATGATAAGCAACCCCATTCCCATAATTACAAAGCAGAACATATAAACAAGTAATTGTCCAGCCATACCAGCAGTTGGGAAAGAGTGGACAGATGTTTCACCTAATATTCCACTGCGCGTTAAGTAAGTAGAATATAAAATCAAAAGAAAGGAAAGGATTGCTAAAAAAAATGCAGTAAATAATGATTGTCCTTTGTTTCTATTAATCAACATTAAATGTGCTGCACCAACCAATACTAACCAAGGAACCAAAGAAGCATTTTCAACAGGATCCCAAGCCCAGAAACCACCAAAACTCAAAGCTTCGTAAGCCCAAGCACCACCCATTAAAATTCCTATTCCTAAAACGGTAACTCCAGCATACGTCCAAGGTAAAGCTGGCTTTAACCATTCATTAAATTGTTTTTTCCACAATCCTGCAATGGCATATGCAAACGGAACAACTGTTAAAGCGAATCCTAAAAATAGAGTAGGAGGATGAATCGTCATCCAATAGTTTTGCAGTAAAGGATTTAATCCTCTTCCGTCAAATGCGGGATTGGCAAGATAATTTGCATCCGAAAAAAGTGGGATTTTAGAATACTCAGGATGCTCGCGTAATAAAACTGTAAATGGATTGCTTCCTAAATGATATTCGCCAATAGTGATTCCTAAAAGCATGGAAGCAAGAAAAACTTGAACCAATGCAATAATCGACATAACAGGAGCTTCAAAGTTTTTTGCAGTGCGTTGTAAAATTAAACCAAGCACAACATGCCAGAACGTCCAAAGTAAAAAACTACCTTCTTGTCCTTCCCAAAAGCAAGACATGATATAACGCATAGGCATTATTCGGTTGCTATGATGCCAAACATATTCGTATTCGAAATAGTGGTTCATCAGCATTACGAACAATGTGCCCACAATTCCCATTACAGATAAGCCATGCAAACGGAATGCAATTCGGCCAATCTTTTTCCAAGAAGCAGCTTCTTCGTTTTCCTTTGCCGCTAAAAAATAAGATATACTTGCTAAAAGTGCAAAAACAAAGGAAAGAATAACGAATACATTTCCAACTTTACCAATTCCTAAATGTTCACCGATGTACTCCATTATATTTAATTTTTGATTTGTAGAGTTGTTGATTTATTTTGTACTATTTATTATTCTAAAATGCTACAAATTTTAAATTCTAAAATTTATTTACTAGCTTGAGGCTGGCCTTCATTGTATTTAGAAGGACACTTCATCAAAATGTCTGAAGCCTGAAACTCTAGTCCTTGCATTTGTCCAATTAATACAATCTGTTCAGAACGCTCAAAATCCTGTGGTTTATTTTTATGTAGTACAACTTTGCATTCCATTCCTTTGTTGTCAACCATATAAAAAGTAAAAAGGTTGGCGTCAAGTTTTGGATCATAGACAGCTTCTTTATCTTTATTTAATTTTCCAACAACGTGAAATTCGCTATCAGGCTCACTCGCTGCTTCTGCAAAACTTGCATAGGTGCTAGTGTTGTTTAATGTGGTGAATATGGCTCCAATTGCAACTGCAATGATAATGATGCCAAGTATGTGAATTTTTTTCATGGTAATTTTTGTGCTAAATATTAATTATCTACTCCAACGAATTACGAAAAAATAAAACGCCCTTCGACTCCGCTCAGGGTGACGTACGAATTACTAATTTCGGATTAATTTTTTATTTTTCATTTTTTTCTTGTGGAGAGGCTATGCTCTCCATCGCGAGTGAAACCTCACGACCAACTGCCAACTGTTTTATTGCCTACTTGTTTTTAATTGTCTACTTATTTCGATTCTTTTTCCAACTTACTAATCTTTCTGTCTAACATTATCAGATAACCTGCGATGCCAACAAAAATTAATGACATAACAATTACAACAACATAAATTTTTCCGGATTGATATAATCCTGTTGCCATTTCTATTGGTGCATTTGTTTCTTGTGCTGATGCTGTTGCAGAAACAAAGAGCAATGCAACAGAAAGCATGATTTTATTTAAAGTACTAGTCATTGAATAATTTTTTTCTTTTTAATTTTTCTATTCTCACTCTTAATGTGAAAATCCAAACGGTTAATAAAATCCAACCAATTACAGCAGGATAAAAGACCATCCGCATATTTTTATCTAAATCATAATTGTTAAATCCAGGGTTCCCACCATTACCGGGATGAAGTGAGTCGCTCATTCGAGGCAATATCATTAAAAACACAATCAGCAAAACGTAGGCAAAAATATTGTAGACTGCAGAAATGCGCGCGCGCTTTTGTTCTTCATCGATAGAACCTCTTAAAACAAAATAAGCCAAGTAAATCAACATGGTGATGGCTGCTCCATTTAGTTTGGTATCTGCCACCCACCAAGCACCCCAAGTGTATTTCGCCCACACCGATCCTGTTGCCAAGCCCAAAGCGCCCACCAACATCCCTACATTTGCTGCTTGCGCAGCACTAATATCACTGTCAATGCTTGATTTTCCTAGATACTTGATGCTGTGCCAAAGAGAAACAAAAAGAATGGTCATCATGGAAAACCACATCGGCACGTGAAAGTAGAGGTTCCGTATGGTTTCGTGTAAAATGGGTTGAGCAGGAACTGGAATTAAAAATCCAGCAACGATGGTATACAATACAAAAATCACTGCAATTATTTTCCACCAAGCCCCTCCTAACCTCCCCAAAGGGGAGGAACTGTTACTGCTAATATTGACTTTATTTTCACTCACCACAATTTTGTGTAATTCTAAATAATCTTAACAAATCCAATCTCAATTTCCCCTTTTGTAAAGGGGCACGAGGGATTTTTTTTATAGATGATTAATTCCAAATTAATCGCGCCAAAGGTAGCGAAATAATACATAAGATAATGCGATAATTATCAGATTCAGAAGCATTAAAATTGTTAAATAATTCAAATCCCAGCGCTCCAATCCATCAATTGCATTTTTTGATAGTTTAATCAAGACAATCAATAGAGGAATAATGATTGGGAAACTTAAAATAGCCATCAGTGTAAAATTATTCCCTGCTTTGGAGGCAATGGCGGAAACCATAGTCAATAAAGACGAGAAACCTAAGCTCCCCATCAATAAAGTGATTAAAAACAAAGGTAAATCCTGAATGATATTTCCTATAAATAAGGTGTACGCCAACAAACACAGTCCTGATAATACAATTAGAAGCAGTGAATTGTATATAATTTTTGAAAGAATAACGGCTTGAGGGCTCGTTAATGTGTAGGTGTAGAGTAATCTTCCTTTCGTCTCCGTAATAAAGCTTTTAGCAATAGCATTAATAGATGCAAAGAGGAGGATAATCCAAAATAAGGCATTCCAGGTAGCAGGAGTCACAATCTTTTTGAAGGATAAATAGCTGATGAAAACAGTTGAAACAACGTACAATAAAATTCCTCCAAGCGCATACTTGTTACGGAGCTCGAGTTTAAGCTCTTTAAGGATGAGATATTGAATTTGTTTAACCAGCATTTAATTTACTTCTATAATATCATTTTGTGCAGGAATGGTAATGTGTTTAAAGCCTGCTTCTTTTAGTTTTTCTTTGTAACTTATTTGAACATCATATTCGCCATGCACCAAAAATACTTGTTTAACTTGTTTTTTGTCTTGACATTCAAAATAGCCAATCATTTCTTTGTAATCGCCATGCGCACTGTACGAATCAATGATTACTACTTCAGCATTTACTTGGTGTTCGATACCAAATATTTTTACAACCTTGCTTCCGTTTCTTAATTTTCCACCTAACGAATGTGGCTCTGCATAACCAACCATCAAAATGGTGTTGTTTGGATTGGAAACATTGTTGGCTATGTGGTGCTTTACTCTTCCTGCATCTGCCATTCCTGATGCTGAAATGATGATGCAAGGCTCTTTGCGTTCATTCAATTGCTTTGATTCTTCCACATCTTGAACGTAAATCAAATTATTAAATCCAAATGGATCGGGATCATTTTTCATGTATTCTAAAATGTCGTCATTAAAACACTCAGGATGAGCTCTCATAATGTTTGTAGCATTTACCGACAATGGACTGTCTACATAAACATTTATTTTCGGCAACATTTTTTTCTTTTCCATCTGGTCTAGCGCATACACTAGTTCTTGTGTACGGCCCAAACTAAAAGCTGGAATAATCACTTTGCCTTTTTTTGTAACACAGGTATTGTAAATAACATCAAATAGTTTTTGTTCACTATCAACCATCGGACTATGAAGTCGATCACCATAAGTTGATTCAGCAATAATGTATTCTGCTTGAGGGAAAGGTTGTGGGTCTTTTAAGATAGAACCATTGTATCTTCCAATATCTCCAGTAAAACAAATCTTTTTAGTGATTCCATTTTCTGTTAATTCTATATTAACAGCAGCACTTCCCAAGATATGTCCAGAATCAGTGAAACTAACGCTCAAATTTTCAGATACCGAATAACTTGTGTTGTAATTGATTCCAATAAATTGCGATAAACATTTTTCGACATCTTTTACAGAATAAAGTGGCTTTAAAGGTGCTTCACCATGTTTTACTCTTCTTTTATTTACAAATTTCACATCGTTTTCTTGGATATGAGCGCTATCTGTAAGCATGATTTTGCACAAATCCAATGTCGCTTTTGTACAAACAATAGGACCTTTAAATCCTTGTTTCACTAAGTTGGGAATGTTTCCTGAATGGTCGATGTGTGCATGAGAAAGTATTAAATAATCAATTTCAGCAGGATCGAAATTAAATTCACGGTTCATTCCGTCTGTTTCCGAGCCTTTTCCTTGGAAAAACCCACAATCCAGCAATATTTTTTTTCCGTCTTCAGCAATAATCAAATGCTTACTGCCCGTCACTGTTCTCGCTGCTCCTAAAAATTGAATCTTCATAAGGTGTGTGTCAAATTTTTTATCAAAGATACAATCAAATCAACACATTGAATGAATTATTTTACAGAACAAAATCGATTTCTGTTTGTTTTTCGTACATTTGATAACCCTTTAAATACTAAAACTATGAAAATGAAAATTTCTTTACTGCTAGTTGCCATTGTTGCACTTTCAGCATTTACAGTTAAAATAAATACGGCTTCCTTTTATGATTTGAAAGCAAAGACGATTGATGGAAAAGATTTTAATTTTTCTGATTTAAAAGGAAAAAAAATAATGATTGTCAATACTGCATCCAAATGTGGTTACACTCCTCAGTATGAAGATTTAGAAAAATTATACAAAACATACAAAGACAAAAACTTTGTCATCATTGGCTTTCCTGCAAATAATTTTGGCAGACAAGAACCAGGTACAAATGACGAAATTAAAGAATTTTGCACCAAAAATTATGGTGTAACATTTCAGATGATGGAGAAAATTGACGTGAAAGGAGATGACATGAATGCTGTTTACAAATGGTTGACATCAAAAGAATTGAACGGAAAAATGGATTCATCAGTAAAATGGAATTTCCAAAAATATTTAATAGATGAAAAAGGAAACTTGGTAGATGTAGCGTATTCAAGCGACAAACCAATGGATGATAAAATTGTAAACTGGATCAACGGAAAATAAAATGACTGCAAGTAACGACTCTTCTTTATTCGCGCCTTTATCTCCATTACACAAATTGGATATAATGGCAATAGGTGTGCATCCGGATGATGTTGAATTGTCCTGTGCGGGAACATTGTTAAAACACATGTCCTTGGGCAAAAAATGCGGGATATTGGATTTGACAGCTGGAGAAATGGGAACAAGAGGAACAGGAGAATTACGTTTGAAGGAAGCAGCAGATGCAGCAAAAATATTAGGAATTACAGTTCGTGATAATTTAAAAATGGCCGATGCTTTTTTTAAAATTGATAAAGAAAGTCAATTGGCAATTATTAAAAAAATAAGAGAATACCAACCCGAAATAGTTTTGTGTAATGCCGTTTCTGATCGTCACCCCGACCATGGAAGGGCTGCGCAAATGGTTGTAGAAGCTTGTTTTTACAGTGGCTTGGTGAAATATGAAACAGCATTCGATGGCTTCAAGCAAACAGCTTGGCGACCAAAAGCAGTATATCATTATATTCAGGATCATCATTTAAAGCCTGATTTTGTGGTGGAAGTAACAGATTTTGTAGATAAGAAAATGCAAGCCATTCAAGCATTCAAATCTCAGTTTTACGACCCAACTTCCAACGAACCTGAATCTCCAATTACGGTAAAAAATTTCTTAGAAGTGGTGAAAGGAAAAATGGCTGTGTTTGGCAGAGATGCTGGATACGACTATGCCGAAGGGTTTACGGTTGATAGAACAATTGGTGTGAATAGTTTGTTTGATTTGAAGTAGAAATGGAACCTGCCTGCCGGTAGGTAGGCGCGGATGACGCAGAAAAAAGGGATAAAGGCGGATCTTTTCAATCTTCAATGAATTACAAATTCTCCGAATATATTATCGTAGTTTAGGTAATAAGCACCACTTACTAAATCTTTACAATTCACTGACTTTGCTGTTCCTTTTTTGAGAAGATTTCCTTCCTGATCATATATTTCATACATCGTTTCTTTATCGAACTCAAGAATTTTAGATGGAACTAAGCTTGGTGATTTTATTTTAGGAGCTTTCAAATTGCTTGTGAAATATGCAGATTTAGACAGTTCGCCTGTGCCCATTGAATTTTGCTTAACTCTAAATTGATTTTTACCTGAATGTGGAATCGTTTGAAAATAATATTCATTTTCTTCTAAGCCACCTTTTCCTTCCACTTCTCCTACTTTAACCCATTTGTTCCAGCGAAATTGTTCGATTATAAAAGGAAGTTTGCCAATTTCATTTTTGCTTACCCAATGAAGAACAGCATTGCTGTCAACTGAAATACTTGTAATCTCAAAAGTAACTTTAGGATTTCCATTATAATTAAGGACTTTAGGCTTGCAATCATCTTTATGAAAGATTTCAACTTTAACTGAATCACCCAGTTTAAAACCAAGAGAATCAAGTTTTATCTCATAAGCATCAGTATTCGTAAAGCTTATTTTTTTCCCATTCACTAACACTTTTTCAGTACAATAGTCATTTCCAACAGCAGGATTTTGAATGTATAAGTTTTTGCCTTGGTAATTTCCTTCCAATATAATATTGCTGATTTGCGCATTGCAAAGCATTGAAGCAATCGAAAAGAAGAGGAACAACGAGGAGTGTTTCACAAAGCTAATTTACAAAAAAAATAGCCGCAGATTAGGAGAGTAATAAAAGAGAAATAATTGGTGCAGATTTTATTGCCTCATCCTTCGCAGGGAATACTACTGATAAGAACGAAAGCAATATTGGATTAGAACCTATCTGAATTCGTTTACGAATTAATAATCTGCCCCAAAATTTAACACATATAGAAATCTGCGAATCTGCGGCTCTTTTCCTTATTATTATTTGGAAACAAAAAGGTAAAAAAACAATCACATAATCTGCCTGATTTCAATGCAAATCTTATCTTTGACAAAAATTGAAAAACTGGTGTATGAATTTTTTTAAGAAAGAGAAGAAAACAGCTTTAGAAGCAATTGAATATGCACAATGGATAGCACATGCGCCAATAGTGTTTCAAGCTACCCGTGTGATGCGCGACAATGGAATTTTACAAACCATTATGGATGCAGGGAAGCATGGTTTAACACTAGAAGAAGTTGTTGCTAAAACCAAAGTGCCACATTATGGTGTTCGTGTACTATTGGAAGCAGGCTTGGGTGGTGGAATTGTTTTGGAAAACGATAAAAAATATACCTTAACTAAAACAGGTCATTTTATTTTAAATGATCAGATGACTCGTGTAAACATGGACTTTGTGCAAGATGTTTGTTACAAAGGTATATACAATTTAGAGGATTCTATTAATAATGAAAAGCCTGAAGGTTTAAAAGTATTTGGTGAATGGAAAACTGTGTATGAAGCATTGGCGCATCTTCCTGGAGCTGTTCAAAAATCATGGTTTGGTTTCGATCATTATTATTCGGATGATGCTTTTCCATTAGTATTGCCATTGGTTTTCAAAAACAAGCCTAAAAAATTATTGGACATCGGTGGAAATACCGGTAAATGGTCGATTGCATGTGCCAAATATGATAAAGATGTTCAAGTAACAATTGTGGATTTACCCGGACAAGTAAACATGGCAAAAGCTAACATTGAAAAGCATGGTTTGTCGGACAGACTTACTTTTCATGGCACAAACATATTAGACGAAACACAAAAGCTTCCCAAAGGATACGATGCTATCTGGATGAGTCAGTTTTTAGATTGTTTCTCTGAAAAAGAAATCATTTCTATTCTTAGCCGTTGTCACGAAGCAATAGCAGACGGTGGTTTTGTTTATATTCTAGAACCTTTTTGGGATAGACAACGATTTGAAGCAGCAGCTTTTTCACTACAGCAAACATCTTTATATTTCACAGCAATTGCAAATGGTAACTCGCAAATGTACAATTCTGAAGTATTCCTAAAATGTGTTGATGCAGCAGGATTTGAAGTGGTAGAGCAAATTGATCAAATAGGAGTAAGCCAAAGTTTGTTGAAGTGTAAGAAGAAATAGTACTGATAGCGAATCATTTCGAATATTGCGAATCTGTGCCTTGTAAGTTCTACTATTTATAATATTAGCGGAATTTATTCTCCTCTTGAAAGTGGTAAATAAGATTATTAAGAATCTGTGGGGTGTTATTCTCGCAGATTTTTCATTCATATCCAGATGCAATTTTTATTTTAAGCATCCAGATTCGCAATATTCGTTTCAATTCGCTATCGGTAACCTAATTTTTCATTAAATTCGCTTTCTCAAAAAATAAGATAAATAACATGTTTGATAATTTAAGTGATAAGTTGGATAGGGCCTTTAAAGTTTTAAAAGGTCATGGAAAAATTACAGAAATAAACGTTTCGGAAACCATTAAGGAAATTCGTAAAGCCTTGTTGGATGCCGATGTAAACTATAAAGTTGCAAAACAATTTACAGATACGGTAAAAGAAAAAGCACTCGGACAAAATGTATTAACGTCTATTTCACCTGGACAATTGCTAACCAAAATTACTCACGATGAGTTGAGTAAATTGATGGGTGAAACCAGCACCGACATTAAATTAGGTGGCAATCCAACCATTGTATTGATGAGTGGTTTGCAAGGTTCGGGTAAAACAACATTCTCAGGAAAATTAGCAAATCATTTAAAAGTAAAACGTGGTAAAAAACCATTGTTGGTTGCCTGTGATATTTATCGTCCCGCTGCGATTGACCAATTGCATGTATTGGGTGAACAAATTGGTGTGGATGTTTTTTCGGATAGAGAAAATAAAGATGCTGTTTCCATTGCACAAAAAGGGATTGCTTTTGCAAAACAAAATGGAAACTCGGTTGTAATTATAGATACAGCGGGTCGTTTAGCTATTGATGAACAAATGATGAATGAGATTGCAGCAGTAAAAGATGCAATCAAACCGGATGAAATTTTGTTTGTGGTGGATGCCATGACCGGACAAGATGCAGTTAATACGGCAAAAACATTTAATGAAAGATTAAATTTTGATGGAGTTGTATTAACCAAATTAGATGGTGATACACGTGGAGGAGCTGCATTATCAATACTTTCAGTAGTTAACAAACCAATTAAGTTTGTTGGTACAGGCGAAAAGATGGATGCAATTGATGTATTTCATCCAAGTCGTATGGCCGACAGAATTTTGGGTATGGGTGACGTTGTTACCTTGGTTGAGCGTGCTCAGGAACAGTACAACGTTGAAGAAGCAAGAAAGCTTCAAAAGAAAATTGCAAAAAATCAATTTACATTTAACGATTTCCTTTCGCAATTGAATCAAATTAAAAAGATGGGAAACATCAAAGATTTGGTGGGAATGATTCCGGGAGTTGGTAAAGCAATGAAGAATGTGGACATAGATGACAAAGCATTTGTAGGCATTGAAGCCATTATTTTTTCTATGACTCCATACGAAAGAGAAAACCCGGATTCATTGACAGGCAAACGCAGAGACAGAATTGCAAAAGGAAGCGGAACAACAGTTCAAGATGTAAACCGATTGGTAAAACAATTTGACGATACGCGTAAAATGATGAAGATGATGGGTAATAAAGAAAACATGGCGAAGATGATGCAACAAATGAAGAACATGCCAGGAATGGGGAGATAGTTAGATGTGCTAATGTGCTGATGAATTGATGTGTTGATTATTTGGAAGGGTCATCCCGTGCCGCGACACGGGATCTCATTATTTAGGATTCGATTTTTTAATTAACAGATTCCGTTTCTCGATGTGTCTGCTTCAACGCAGAATGCTAGTAATGACATTAAGGAAGAATTTAGAAACGAAAAAGTATGGCAACAATTATAGATGGTAAATTAATATCTCTTCAAATACAAGACGAGATTGCAGCAGAAGTAAAAATTATTAAAGCAAATGGTGGTAAAATCCCTCATTTGGCTGCTGTATTGGTTGGAAATGATGGTGCTTCCGAAACTTATGTGGGTGCTAAAGTAAAAGCCTGCGAAAAAATTGGTTTTAAATCTACCTTAGTAAAATTAGAAGCTGCAACTACCGAACAAGAGTTATTGCACATTATTGATGGTTTAAATAACGATGCAGATATTGATGGTTATATTGTTCAGTTACCACTTCCAAAACATATCAATGAGCATAACATTGTAGAAGCTGTAGCTCCGCAAAAAGATGTAGACGGATTTCATCCACAGAACATCGGAAGAATGGCTTTGAATTTGCCAACGTATTTGCCTGCAACTCCCTATGGAATAATGCAATTGCTGGAACGTTATAAAATTGAAACGGCAGGCAAACATTGTGTGGTTTTAGGCAGAAGTCACATTGTGGGTTCACCCATGAGCATTTTGATGGCGAGAAATACGAATCCAGGAAATTGTACAGTAACCATGTGTCACAGCCGTACAGCCAATTTAAAAGAGTTTACATTAAAAGCAGATATTCTAATTGTTGCATTAGGCAAAGCAGAATTTGTAACGGCCGACATGGTGAAAGATGGAGTAGTGGTGATTGATGTTGGAATTACCAGAGTTGCTTCTTCTGAAACAAAAAGCGGATTCAAATTGTTAGGCGATGTAAAATACGATGAAGTGGCTGTTAAATCTTCTTATATAACGCCTGTTCCAGGTGGAGTAGGTCCAATGACAATTGCTTCTTTATTAATGAACACGTTGAAGGCGAGTAAAAAGGAAGTGTACAAGTAATTTTATATTCTAACTCCAAAAACCAATACATCGTCCACTTGTTCTCTATTTCTTTTCCATGAAGAGAAAGACTTTTCAAGAATCGACTTTTGTTCATCCAACTTTTTCGCTTGAATACTAAGCAGTAATTCTTTCATGTTTTTAGTCATCATCTTTTTACCTTGCTCGCCACCAAATTGATCGGCATAACCATCTGTGGTTAAATAAATGCTGTCACCTGTTGATAGTTTTAATTCGTGATTTGTAAATTCTCTAGTATCAGAAGAATAGGCACCACCAATCGAATGTTTATCGCCTTTCATCTCTGTAATTTCTTTTGCATCCTTTTTTACAATCCATAGTGGTCGTAACGCTCCTGCAAATTCAACATTCTCAAAATTATTAATTTCAAAAGAAATAATAGCGATGTCCATTCCATCCTTTGTGTTACTAGTGCTTGTATCTTGTTTTAAGGATTTCCGAACTCCATCATGCAAATTTGTAAGAATCAAATTGGGTTTTGTAATTCCTTTTTCAATTACAATCTGAGTCAAAATATCATTTCCAATCATGCTCATGAATGCTCCAGGAACTCCATGACCAGTACAATCTGCAATAGCAATAATTAAGCGACTCCCTTTTTCTGCAACCCAATAAAAATCGCCACTTACAATGTCTTTGGGTTGATAAAAAATAAATGAATTGGGTAGACTAGCTTGAATGCTTTCAATAGAAGGAAGAATGGCCGATTGAATACGTTTAGCATAATTAATACTATCGGTAATGTCTTTATTTTTTTCATCTACTATTGTTTTCTGAATTTCTATTTCTGTTTTTTGTACCTCTAATTGTTTATTGGCTTTTTTCTTGAAGTAAAATCCGATGAATAATACAATTGCTAGAATTACAAATAAGGCCGAAAAGCCCATTAAACTGTATTGAAAGTTCTTTTGTTTGCTTATTTCAAGTTCAGATACAATTTTATCTTTTTCTAATGCGCTTATTAGTAGTTCCTTTTTTTCTGTATCGTACTTTGTATTCATTTCAGCTATAAGCTTTGTTGAATTTTCGTTATAGACGCTATCTTTCATCTCAATAAAGAGTCCTTGAAAATAAAAAGCCTGTTGATAGTTTCCTTGCTTTTGTTTTAATAGTGAAAAATTAAAGTAGATTTCTTTAATTAAATCTTTCAAGCCAATTTCTTTGGCAAGTTTAAGTGCCTCTGTTAAGTATGAATCCGACTTATTGTAATCACCTTCCATTAAACAGATATATCCCAAATTATTATGTGATGTAGCAATTCCAAATTTGTCGTTATTTTTTTCCTGAATAGGCAAAGCTTCTTGAAAGCAAAGTCGTGCTTCAGCATATTTTCCTTGTATAAAATAATTTCCAGCGCGGCTGTTTAATGTGTTAGAGTAGCTGTTGATTTCGCCCAATTCCTTTTGAATTGTAAGTGCCTTCAAAAAACAACTATCTGCTTCTTTGTATTGTTTTTTGTCTTTAAAGATTCCACCAATATTATTATAAACCAGACCCACGCCAGCACGATCGCCATTCTCTTCTCTTAACTTAGCTGATTTTAGATAAAATTCCATTGCTTTATCGAAATTCTTTTGCAAATAATAAATGGATGCAACTCCATTTAAGCTGACTGCAATTCCTTTTTTATCACCTATTTCTTCTTTAATTTTTAGAGATTTAAAATGGACTTCAAGTGCCTTCGGAAAATCACTTTGTAGATAGTAGATGTTTGCAATGTTGTTTAAACTGGCAGCAATACTTTTTTTGTCTTTGTCTTGTGTGCTAATTTCTAAAGCATTGTTGTGGAATTCCAGCGACTTAGGATAGTTGGCCATGTTTTTATAAATCACTCCATAGTTGCGATAAGCAGTTGCAATGCCTTTTCTATTTCCAATTTTTTCAGCACTTGTTAGTGCTTTTTCTGAATAGGCTAGGCCATTTTCAAAGTCGCCTAATTTGCCATATCGGAAGGCAACATCGTTTAATGCGGCTACTAAATTTGTATCCTTAGCCGTTTCAATAACATTTAGTAATGAATCAATCTTAGCTTTTTGAGCATTTGTAAAAGAAAACACAAACAAGAAAAGAATCGTAAGGCGGTTTCGCATGTTTTTTTGTTTTATGATATTTTTACTCCAAATACTAATAACCCATAATTGTCTTTTAATTCAAGTCGTATATTTAATGCCTTTAAATGAAATTCTTCTTCTTTTTGACTGTTTCCTTGTCGACCATAAACATTGCCTATGGCTGAATAACAATTGCTCATCAAATCTTTTTTATCAAGAATCTCATAAATTTTAAGCGTTTTAAAAAAACATTCGTTCGCTTGAGCGTAGTTACCGGTATAAACTTCCAGTACGCCAATGCTGTATTTCATATTACCCATTCGAATTTGATTTTTCTCTTGTTCAAATAGTATTAAGGCTTCTTGATAATTTTTTTTAGCAGCAGAAAAATTCCCTTTTCCGTATTCATACAATCCTTTTGTGTAAAAACACTCGGCTATCCATTTAGGGATTTTTAATTCATTTGCTAATTCGGTAGCAGTATTTAAATAGTCAGATACTTTGTTTGGGTCGGTTTGCTGATTAGCAGAACAAAGATGAAGAAGAGTGAATATTTTATTGGTGTCAGTAACTGTTTTTAAAACTGTTTCTAAACTGTCGATGCGGGCTTGTACGTTTTTTTGTGCGAAGTTTATATTTGTTGCACCAAAAATGAAAACAATAACAAGGAAAAGTATTTTCTTTTTCATCGAGACATCAGAGTATCTCGTAAATATATGAAAATTATTTATTTTTTCTTTTTGGATGATTTTTTCTTTTTGTCAAGCCCAAGGTTTTCGCGAATTTCTTTCCAATACTCAGCTCCGTAAGCAACAAGTATCTCAGAATTAGCCAAAATGTTTTTTTCTGCTTTTATCCAGCCGGAATTTTTGTATACAACATAACAACAATTGTTGGTGACACCTTTTACCTTGGTTAGTCCTTTTGCATCATTCGCGTAACGAGCTAATTCCTTAGGTGTATAATAGGCATCTACACATTTTTTTTTGCTGATATAGAATGCGTATCCATAAATATCCTTTTCTGCTCTTCGGTCTAATTCCGCTTCCGTTACTATCTCTCCCAAGTATTCAACAATTCGTTCTCCTTTTTTGATGTCTTTGGTGGTAAATAAACCTTTACCTGCACCTTTGATTTTCGACTTCTTTACAATTAAATCTGTACTCATAAAATTTATTTTAGTGGGCGCAAAAATAAGAAAAGCTTTTAATGACAAGCTATTTGTTGATATTAAAGTTTAATTATTATTGAAATCTAAGGAAACAGGTAGAAAACAGGATTATAGAGTGGAGTAGCTATCAAAAAAATTAATATGCAAAATTCATTATTTCAAAGAATAAAAACAAAACTTGAAAGGAGACTTCTATCATCATAAAGACTGATTCAGAGTGATCTTTTCTCTTAACTTGTTTGTCAGTCTCAGTAGTTAGGTAATCATCATTGCTTTTTGTAGAAGCAAATGGTTTCACTTTTTCAATTGTAGCATAAATAGCATCCAATTCATAGAGGCTAACCGGTTTCTCAAATGAGTTCCCTTTTGTGGTTTTTATTAAAACAGAGTAGGAGTCAGCACTGTAGCGAATCAGTTGGGCCGATTCAAAAAGAGAATCGTTGTATTCGGTAAAAAGCTGTAATTCTTTTTTTTCAGAAACAGTAATTGAGTTTCCTACAGAAGGATGAAAAGCAACAATTTTTCCATTAGTAGTTGTTTGAGAGTTGGCATTTTTTACAAATCCCAATGAGACAAAAAACAGAAAAAAGAAGGAGAGGATAGTACTTGTTTTGTATTTCATATTCAAATATAAGCTTTCGACTTATATTTTCCAAATATTTATTTAACTTTTTGATTATTAATAAAATAAGTGCTTTATATGAAGCTGTATTGTTTTATAAAGCGTGCATTTTTTCGATTTCTAAAAAAAATTAAAAATATTGTTGCCACAACATTAGAATTTCTTATATTTGTGTCCCCTTTTAAAAAAGGGATAAATAAAAATGAGTACTAACCTCTTCAATTAAATTGATAATCAATTAATTGGATACAAAAAAAGCCTCCGGAGAATCAACAGCCGGAAACAGTAAAATGGCAGAAACACTAGAAGCACCAGTAGCATTAGAAGCATTTGATTGGGATGCAGTAGGAAACAAAGGTGAAACCTATTCACAAGCAGATCGTGATAAATACGATTCTCTTTACGAAAAAACCCTAAAATCAGTAGCAGCAAACGAAATCATTGATGGTAAAGTTGTAGCTAAAAACAGCAAAGAAGTAGTTGTAAACATTGGTTACAAGTCGGATGGTGTTGTTCAATTAACAGAATTTCGTTACAATCCGGATTTAAAAATCGGGGATATTGTTGAAGTATATGTAGAATCTCAAGAAGATAAGAGCGGTCAATTAATTCTTTCTCACAAAACGGCTCGTGCCATGAAATCGTGGGAGCGTGTTAATCAAGCGCTTGCAAATGATGAAATTATCAAAGGATATGTTAAATGTCGTACAAAAGGTGGTCTTATCGCTGATGTATTTGGTATTGAAGCATTTTTACCGGGTTCACAAATTGATGTGAAGCCTATCCGTGATTACGATGTATATGTAGGAAAAACAATGGAATTTAAAGTTGTGAAAATCAACAATGAGTTCAAAAACGTTGTAGTTTCTCACAAAGCATTAATTGAAGCGGAATTAGAACAACAGAAAAAAGAAATCATTTCTAAATTAGAAAAAGGACAAGTATTAGAAGGAACTGTTAAAAACATTACTTCTTATGGTGTGTTTATCGATTTAGGTGGTGTTGACGGATTGGTTCACATTACAGATTTATCTTGGGGACGTATTAACCACCCAGAAGAAATCGTTAAATTGGATCAGAAAATCAACGTTGTTATTCTTGATTTTGATAACGAGAAAAAACGTATTGCATTGGGCTTGAAACAACTTTCTGCTCATCCTTGGGATGGTTTGAAAGCTGAATTGGCTATTGGTGATAAAGTAAAAGGAAAAGTAGTTGTAATCGCTGATTATGGTGCTTTTGTTGAAATTGCACAAGGAGTTGAAGGTTTGATTCACGTATCTGAAATGAGCTGGAGCCAGCACTTACGTACTGCTCACGATTTCTTAAAAGTGGGTGATGAAGTAGAAGCAGTTGTTTTGACACTTGATCGCGAAGAACGCAAAATGTCATTGGGTATTAAACAATTGATGCCTGATCCATGGAGCAATGTAATTACTAAATACACAAAAGGTTCTAAACATGCAGCTACAGTTCGCAACTTTACCAACTTCGGTATTTTTGTTGAATTAGAAGAAGGTGTTGATGGCTTAATCCACATTTCTGACTTATCATGGTCTAAAAAAATCAAGCATCCATCAGAATTCACTAAAATAGGTGATAAGATTGATGTTGTAGTTTTAGAAATTGATGGTGAAAACCGCAGATTGAGCTTAGGACACAAACAATTGGAAGAAAATCCATGGGATGTGTTTGAAACAATCTTTACTGAAAACTCTTTACACCAAGGAACAATTACTAGCGTAATGGAAAAAGGTGCGATCGTTTCTATGCCTTACGGTGTTGAAGCATTCTGCCCAACTCGTCACTTGCTAAAGCCTGATGGAACTTCTGCTAAAGTGGAAGAAACATTGGAATTCAAAGTTCTTGAGTTTAACAAAGAAGGCAAAAAAATCATCGTTTCTCATAGCAAAATCAATGAAGAAGTAACGGCTAACGAAAAAGCAGCAGTTGCAACTGAAAAGAAAGCTGCTGGAGACGAAGAGAAAAAAGCAGTTAAAAAAGTAAAAGACAGTGTTGAAAAAACAACACTAGGCGATATGGATGTTCTTTCAAATCTAAAAGCAGATATGGAAGAGTCTGAAAAAAAATCGACTAAAAAGTCTGAATAATATTTTGTTCCGCTTACGCGCGGAACAAAATCTAAAAACCCACGCCATGGTTTTTTAGAAAAAAGCGCTCCCTGTACTGTGGAGCGCTTTTTTATTTTACCTCGCTTAGTAAAACGTATTCAGGCTTATTTCGAAGCATATCGAGCATTTAGAGTTGAAAAAGTTTGTTTATACAACGCAGTTATACAAAAACAAAAATCTATATACCTATTCGCAGATTCATTATATTTGAACCATCATGAAAGCAATCTTCATTATAATTACATCACTACTTATTTCATTCAAACTGCTAGCGGGTGGATGCACGCCACCAATAGTTGTTTCGCAACCATCAAACGCTGTTGTATGTGAAAACGGAAACACGTTTTTTACCATTTCAGCAACTGGTCCGAGTGTGATTTTTCAATGGCAAGTTGACCAAGGTGCAGGATTTATTGATTTAAGTAATGTTGCACCGTATTCTGGAGTAAATACTGCTACATTAAATATTACCACTGTTCCATTGTCGTTAGATAACGCCATTTACAGATGTTTTGTAACAAATGGATGTGTGCCTAACGATACTAGTGACGATGCATCTTTAAAAGTAAATCTCGCTCCAAACATCTCAACTCAGCCAAGCAATGCATTTGTTTGCGAAGGAGCAATAGGTTCTTTTAGTTTAATAACAGGCGGAACGGGGTTGTCCTATCAATGGCAGGTGAATGATGGTTCGGGCTTTGTAAACGTTCCTGCAGCTCCTCCATATTCGGGAGATACAACCGGAGCGCTTTACATTACAGGAGTTTCTTTATCGTTCAACGGTTATACTTTTCAATGTATTGTAACAGGTGTTTGTTCTCCTTCGGTAACCAGTTCGGTTGTAACGCTTACAGTAAATGAATTGCCTTCAGTGGATGTGCAGCCTGCCTTTGCTGAAACTTGTGAAAATGATGATGCAAGTTTATCAATAACTGCTTCGGGTACAGGATTAACTTACCAATGGCAGGAAAATCAAGGGAGCGGGTATGTTAACTTAATAAGTTCTTCAACTTATTTAGGAGTAAATACAAACATATTAATAATCAACAGTGCCACTTTATCAATGAATGGGTATTTCTATCAATGTATCGTTTCAGGAGCATGCATACCTTCAGATACAACATATGAAATTCCTTTGATCGTTCATCCGGCCTATACACTTTTTACCAACGCAACCATTTGCCAAGGTGATACAATTGTTTTCGGAAGCAGTAGTTTAACTGCTCCGGGATTTTATTCGAATATGCTATCATCAGTTTACGGATGCGATTCATTGGTTTACCTTTCATTGAACGTCAATTCGGCCTTTTTCACAACCACTGCGAGCACCATTTGTGCCGGTGATAGTGTTTCTCTCGGAGGAACATATCAATCAACCGCAGGCATGTACACCTTTGTTTTGTCAGCGGTAACAGGTTGTGATAGTACTATCGAACATACACTTTCTGTAAATCCTTCTTATTCGTTTGCTCAAACAACCACGATTTGTACTGGCGACAGCACTTTGATATTCGGTACCTACGAAATGATAGATTCTGTTTACACTGATAATTATTCTACTTTTTTAGGATGCGACAGTATTTACACGCATCAATTAATTGTGCGGCCGAATTATAACGTTGCTTTGAATGCAAATATCTGTGAAGGGGACAGCGCATTGATTGGTGGGACGTATGAATCTGTTGCAGGTCCGTACGTGAATAATTATGTTTCGTTATATGGTTGTGATAGTGTTGTAACCACACTATTGGCAGTGCATCCGAACGATTCCATCAGTCAATCAATTGCCATTTGCTCTTACGACAGTATTTTTTTGGCGGGTGCATTTCAAAATACAGCAGGCGTTTACACAGATAATCTAAGTTCATCTTTTGGATGTGATAGTGTTGTTACAACAACGTTGTCAATCAACATTGCACCTTCTGTAGTGTTTGATCAAGTAGTTGTCATCTGCGATACATCAACAGCTTTTATAATAACAGGAGGGAGTCCAATTGGAGGTGTTTATTCAGGAACTGGAGTAAGTACAGGAATATTTTCTCCTAGTGTTGCAGGAATAGGAGCTCACAATATAACTTACAGTTATACTGATTCTTTAGGTTGTTCCGATGTTCAAACGAGTAGCATTGTAGTTACAGCTTGCACAGGAATAAATGATTTAAGTGTTGAGACTGATTTTAATATTTATCCAAATCCATTTTCTGATGTATTAACAATAAGCTCAACTAGCAATTCTGAAATTGAATTAAGCTTTGTAAATATTTTAGGTGAACAAGTTTATTCTGCAAGAATCAACAAAGGGAAAACAGAAATTGATTTAAGTGAAATTACGGCAGGCATCTATTTTGTTCAGGTAGCAACATCAGAAAAAACAATTACGAAAAAGATTATTAAGAAATAATTTTCCGTGATGCTATAGGCTGCTCTGCGGTTCTATTCTCATTTTCATCTGAAGAAAGAACCTAACCTTATCATGGAAATCATGATAATCTGTGCGCATCAATGTTTTTTCTTCTGAAATTCAAAATATAGTATATCTTTGTTCTCTAGTATGATGAAGCCAAGAATCATTTTAGACAGTAAACTTCTAGATATTACCGTTACCCGGCTTTGTTATCAATTAATAGAAATTCACAACGACTTCTCAAATACAGTTATCATTGGCCTTCAGCCGAGAGGAATTTTTTTGGCATCGCGTATCCATAAAAAACTTCAAGAGATTTTAAAACGCAAAGACATCAAGTATGGTAGTTTAGATACTACTTTTTATCGTGATGACTTCCGCCAGAAAGAATTAGTTCCAAATGCTACAAGTATCGATTTTATTATTGAAGGCAAAAATGTTATCATGGTAGACGATGTGTTGTTCACAGGAAGAACCATTCGTGCCGGATTAGATGCAATGCTGGCTTTCGGTCGACCTAACGATGTGGAATTACTCGTGTTGATTGACAGAAGACTAAGCAGACATTTACCAATACAAGCCAAATACATAGGAAAAGTAATAGACTCCATCGCCTCCGAAAAAGTAAAAGTAGAGTGGAAAGAAACCGATGGCGTGGATAAAGTTACTTTATTATCTAATGATTAAAGACTAAAGAACGAATGACTAAGTTGAGTACAAAGCACCTTCTAGGAATTAAAGAGCTTACAGCAGACGATATTCATTTGATATTGCATACAGCCGAAAATTTTAAAGAAGTCATTAACCGTCCCATTAAAAAAGTTCCTTCCCTAAGAGATATTACTATTGCCAATTTATTTTTTGAAAACTCTACACGAACAAAATTATCTTTTGAATTAGCAGAAAAGCGTTTAAGTGCTGATGTCGTTAACTTTTCATCAGGTTCATCTTCTGTTAAAAAAGGAGAAACGCTGATTGATACGGTAAATAATATTCTGGCGATGAAGGTAGATATGGTAGTAATGCGCCACCCAAACCCAGGAGCAGCGGTATTTCTTTCAAAACACATTGATGCTAAAATTATAAATGCGGGTGACGGTGCTCACGAACATCCTACTCAAGCATTGTTGGATGCCTTTTCTATAAAGGAAAAACTGGGAAGTATTAAAGGCAAAAAAATCGCTATCATTGGAGATATTCTTCATTCCAGAGTGGCTTTGTCAAACATCTTTTGTCTGCAAAAACTAGGAGCAGAAGTGATGGTATGCGGACCAACTACCTTAATGCCAAAGTATATTCACAGTTTAGGTGTAAAAGTGGAGCACGACTTGAGAAAAGCTCTTGAATGGTGCGATGTAGCAAATATGTTGCGGATTCAATTGGAGCGACAAGACATAAAATATTTCCCTTCTTTACGCGAATACACTATGTTGTTTGGCTTAAACAAAGACATTCTGGATTCCCTTTCTAAAAAAATAGTGGTTATGCATCCCGGCCCCATCAACAGAGGTGTGGAGATTACCAGTGATGTTGCTGATAGCGCTCAAAGTATCATTTTGGAACAGGTTGAAAATGGGGTAGCAGTTAGAATGGCTGTTTTGTTCCTCTTAGCAGGCAGAGCCTAGTTTCTATTGGTTTTTCAACACTTTCATTTCTTTCCCGTTTCTACTTGCTTTGTACCACAAAAATTTCATACATTTGTTAAAATAAATTACCATTATGAGTTTTCAAATAGATAAGACAGAAAAGTACACCATCATAAAACTTTTAGTAGAGAAGTTGGATAGCAATATAGCCCCTTCATTAAAATCGGAGTTAGTTGTTATTAGCACTGATGGCGCTAAAAATATTATTATAGATTTGTCAGATACACGCTACTGCGATTCTTCTGGATTGAGCGCTATTTTGGTTGCTAATCGTTTGTGCAAGAATAGTCAAGGGTCGTTTATTCTTACTGGCTTACAAGAGTCTGTTAAAAAATTAATCTCTATTTCTCAATTGGATACCATTTTAAATATTACAACAACCGTGGATGAAGCAAAGGAAATGCTTACTGTTCACGCTTAAAAATCAATACTAAATCTTTACTCTTATGATTAAAAAAGTACTATTCTCTTTTGTATTAGTTGCATCTTTTGGATTAACCAAATCAGTTGCACAATGTACACCTGATATTTCTTGTATTCCTAGTTCAACAGCTTATGGCATTTGTCCGGATAGCGCTACAGGTCTTGCAATTGGAACCGTTGGTGTCCCATACACTGAAGTGTTAAGTATTAAAATTCCACCAGATGCTTCTAGTTTCGGAGCGCCTCCGGGAACCGGTTTAACGTCAATTGAAATTGGTAGTGTGGATAGTTTAGCTCCAGGTTTATCATATACTTGTGTACCTGCTTCTTGTAACTTTCTTGCTCCTTCAACTGCATGTGTTTTAGTTTCTGGAACACCTACCGTAGCTTGGAACAAACAAGTTATTGTACATGCAATCGGGCATTTAACATTGCCTATTATCGGAACACCCTTTACTCAAGGGATTGATAACACTCAGTATCGTAGTGTAGTTCTTGATCCTGCTAGTATTTCAACATTGGATTTAACTAAATTTGATGTGGATCAAAACAGTCCAAATCCTTTTAATGAAAGCTCTGAAATTCGTTTTTCTTCAGTAGATAACTCCAACATCGAATTCAAAGTTTTTAATATGTTAGGTGCTGTTATCTATAACAAAATTTTTAAAACTGCTAAAGGAGTAAACATTATTAAAATAGAAGCAAATTCATTTTCTCCTGGTGTGTATATTTATTCTATCACCAATGGTGATAAAACAATCACTAAACGTATGATTGTTGCAGGTAAATAATGCAAAATTTTGAATTGACTATTCTTGGTTGCAGCAGTGCAACTCCTACTTCTAAAAGAAATCCAACCGCTCAGCTACTCAACATAGCTGAGCGGTTTTTTTTAATTGATTGTGGAGAAGCTACACAAATTCAATTGCGCAGATTTAAACTTAAATTTCAACGCATCAATCACATTTTTATCAGTCATTTGCATGGCGATCACTACCTTGGTTTAATGGGTTTGATATCCAGTATGCATTTGCTTGGTCGCACTGTTGATCTTCATTTGTATTGTCCGGCCGAGCTGCAGGAAATCATTGAGATACAATTTAAGCATTCGCAATCTTATATTAAGTTTCCAATCGTTTATCATGCTCATAAATATATCAATAATGATATCATTTTTGAAGACGATAGAGTAGAAGTGAGCACGATAGTATTGAATCACAGAATTCCATGTTGTGGTTTTGTTTTTAAGGAAAAAGCTTTGCTGCCTTCCATTTCAAAAGATGCCATTCATTTGTTTCAATTAACGGTTGAAGAAATAATAGCCATAAAAGCGGGTGGAGCTTTGGTAAAAAGGTCGGGAGAGGTGATTCAAAATGAGGTATTAATGAGCAAACCAAATACTCCTAGAACCTATGCCTATTGCTCAGATACGTGTTATGATGAACGAATAATTGAATACATAAAAGGGGTAGATTTATTATACCACGAGGCTACCTTTTTGCAGGAGATGGAAAGCAGAGCAAAGGAAACCTTTCATACAACAGCATTACAAGCAGGAATGATGGCAAAAAAAGCAGAAGTGAAGCAATTGATGATTGGACATTATTCTGCTCGTTACAAGGATTTGCAACCTTTGCTTGCGGAAGCCAAGTCGGTTTTTGAGAATACCATTCTTGCAGTAGAAGGCGAGAGCACCATTGTAGACCATTAAATCAGTTTTCGTCATTCCTTTTCAAATATTCCCCTTTTAGTTTATTTTTTTCGACCCAGAGGGGGCAAATATTAATAGAAAAAGTAGTTCCGCCAAGATTTCACAACCCCAGCGGGGTTGAACATTTGCCTGAATCAACACCCCAACTCATAACAATCTCAAAAAAAGATGAAAAATTGTTTGTTTGAATCAATTCTATGTGTATTTTTGAGTATTATTTAAAATCAATCTAAATAAAGAATTTTGTCAAAAATCAAAATCATCATAGCAGATAGTCATTTTTTAAGCCGTAAAGGTTTGGCTATTGTGTTGGAAGAAAACACTGATTTTGAACTTCTTTCTGAAGCATTAAGTGCTTCTGATTTAGTAAATCAAGCTAAGTTTTATCACCCTGATTTAATTATCATTGATTACACTTCTGCCAATTTTCAATTGGAAAATCTTGCCCAAATTGTAAAGAAATACCCAAACACTAAATTATTGGCTATTACGGATGTTCAGAGTAATATTTCAATTGCAAAAGCATTGAATTTAGGCGTAACAAGTCATTTGCTGAAAGATTGTGACCAAGATGAAATTGTAGAGGCAATCTATAAAACTGCAAAAGGAGAAACCTTTATGTGCGGTAAAATTGCAAGTGCTGTATTATTAGATAAAACATCTGTAAACGAATACACTTGCGAAGGCTTAAACATCAGCGATCGAGAAATGGAAATCATTAAATTGATTGCTGAAGGATTGTCGAATAAAGAAGTTGCTGATAAATTGTTTTTAAGCACCCATACGGTTACCACTCATCGTAAAAATATCATGAACAAGTTAGGCGTAAACAATACTGCTGGTTTGGTTTTATTCGCTGTTCGTGAGAATATTATTTCTCCGAATCATTTCCTTTTTTCGGGAAATTAATTCCTTTAATTAAAACACCCTTTTTATTAAGAATTATTCTAAATACCACCTTTTAGGTATTGCAACATCGTGTTTTATCCCGTTGCTTTGTATTCGAAAATCTATACAAATACAACTCAATCAAATATAAGTTATATGAGAAATAATAATTACACTTTTGCAAAAATCATTTTGTTTTCCTTATTAATAGGAACAGCAACATCTTGTAAAAGAGACAAAGACGAAGAACCTGTTCCATCACCAACACCAACAGGATATACGGTTCCTGCAACGTATAGTTTTTCCGTAGTAAATTACTCTGGACAAAGCACACGTTTAACAATGCTCGATTCTATTTCTAATTACATGAAAATGGGAAACAGCGGAACAGTATTGAGCGGCACACAGATGAAAAACATGTACTCAAATACAGGAAGTCCATTTGGTGTTGCGGCATTAGACGCAAGTGGTAAACAGCTTAAAAACAAAACCTATCTTTTGGAGCAATCTTATTTTGATAATTTGTTTGATTCATTAGCCTTAGTAAGTCTCTCAGGAACTGCTACAGGATCTAACGGGATAGCCGGTGTTGTAACTAGTTCTTCCGACCCATCAAAAAAATATTTGTTGAACGCCAACGGTTTGGAATATGCACAGGTTATTAAAAAACAATTAATGGGTGCAGTGTTTTACTATCAGGCTTTGGAAACCTACTTAATAAATTTACCTATTGATGACAATGTTACAGTTGTTCCCGGAGAAGGAACAGTTCAGGAACATCATTGCGATGAAGCCTTTGGATATTTAGGCGTTCCGACTGATTTTCCAACAAATACTTTAGGATTGAGGTATTGGGGAGAATATACTGATGAAGTAAATCCTGCCATTACATCCAGTGCTCCTTTAATGACTGCATTTTTAAAATTAAGAGCAGCTATTTCTAATAATGATGCTGCCACACGTGATGCACAGATAATTGTTGTTCGTCAACAATGGGAAAGGGTTGTAGCAGCATCGGCTATTCTTGAATTGACAGAAGCTAAAGCAGCTTTTGCTGATGATGCCATCCGCAATCATGTGCTATCCGAAGCAGTAGGATTTATTAATTCTTTGAAATACAATTCGTATAAACAAATCTCTAATACAGAAATCAGTAATGCGATTGCTGCTCTTGGAACTAATTTCTATACCATTTCAATTGCTGATATCGATAATTCAATCAATACGATTAATGCAGTTTATGGTTTTAATTTAAGTGCGTTTTAGTTTTTTATTTTTAGATTAATACAATTTGAATACCCTAATAACATTTAGTGCTATTAGGGATTCATACTAAAAAATTACCATGAGATTAAGGAAAAATGTAATTGTATTTTTGTTAACAGGAGTAATTGTATTTGCTATTTCTTCATGCAAAAAAGATAAAGACGAAGAAGTGCTACCCGAAGACTCTTTTGATAAAAGCGAAATGCTTGCTAATATTGGAGACAATCTTATACTTCCTGCTTATGCAAAACTGAAACTTTCTATGGATTCACTTCAGTTGTCGAACAACCTGTTTACTGCAAACCCAACATTGCTAACGTTAACAGAACTGCAAGCAAAATTCACGCAAGCCTATATCAACTATCAATGGTGTTCTACATATGAATTTGGGCCTGCTGAAAGCGAAGTTGTTCGTGCAAATTTTAATACTTTCCCATGCGATACTATTCAAATTAATAGTAATATATCGTCTGGGATTTATGATCTTGCTTCCGCTGCAAATATTGATGCGAAAGGACTTCCTGCAATAGATTTTTTATTGTACCGAAGCAACCAGGATAATAATTATATCCTTTCTTTATTTACAACATCCATTTCTGCTTCCAATGCAAAAAATTATTTAACAGCTCTTGTTAATGAGCTAAAGATAAAAACGGATGCAGTGAACACCGCTTGGAGTTCAACCGGAGGCAATTACATCAATACGTTTAAAAGTTCAACAGGGAGTGATGTTGGCGGATCTATCGGAATGCTTGTAAACCAATTGAACTACGACTTCGAATTATTAAAAAATGCAAAAATTGGAATTCCTCTTGGTAAAAAAACATTAGGAGTTGCTTTGCCTGAAAAGGTGGAAGCATATTACAGCACTCAATCAATTGCACTTGTATTGGAACACATAAAGAGTATTGAAAATATTTATTTAGGTCGTGATATTCAAAATTCAGATGGTTTAGGATTGGATGATTATTTAGATCATGTTGGAGCTCAATATGGTTCAGGCTCATTGAATAATGCAATCAAAAATAAATTAACGACAGCCAAAACCAAGTTAATTGCCATTCCGGGTACTTTATCACAAGCTGTTATTGCTAATACGACTATTGTTGACAATGCTTATGCTGAATTACAGCAATTAGTTATTTTATTAAAAGTGGATATGCCTTCCTCACTTGGTGTTTTAATCACTTACGTTGATAGTGATGGTGACTAAATATGAATTTCCCTTTTAAAGAAAAATGCAGTAAACGATTAATGGAGCAAGTTCACATTGCTCCATTGGTCGTTTTTCGCGTTGTATTTGGAGGAATGATGCTTGCTAGTATTATTCGTTTTTGGCTAAACGGATGGATAGAACAACTGTACATTAATCCAACATTCTTTTTTACTTATTATGGATTTGAATGGGTGAAACCATTGGGTGAAGTTGGCATGTATCTCCTCTTTTTTATAATGGGAATTGCTGCTTTGTTTGTGATGATTGGATTGTTTTACCGACTGTCATCTCTTCTCTTCTTTATATCATTTACTTATGTAGAGCTCATTGATAAGTCAACGTACCTAAATCATTACTATTTTATTAGCATAGTTGCCTTTCTAATGATACTGCTGCCAGCTGGGAAGTATTTTTCTTTAGACACTTTTATTAATCCTAAAAAGAGAATTACTCACATTCCTCGAATATTTATTTTCATTATACAATTGCAATTGGGCATGGTGTACTTTTTTGCAGGTGTGGCCAAATTAAATCCCGATTGGCTTTTTGACGCACAACCATTGCGCATTTGGCTGCAAGCTCATACAGATATTCCAATTTTAGGTTACTTTATGGATAAAGCTTGGGTAGCTTATTTTTTCAGCTGGTTTGGTGCATTTTATGATTTAACCATTCCGTTATTTTTATCAATCAAAAAGACTAGAACCATTGCTTATGTTTTTGTTATTGTTTTTCATGTATTAACAAGAATTTTATTTCAAATTGGGATGTTTCCATACATTATGATTTTAGCAACACTAATTTTTTTCTCTGAAGGATTCCATTTGAAAATTATTTCAGCAATTCGAAAAATTTCAGATAAGTTTAAAAAAGTAATGGAACAAGAAGTAACTATTAATTATCAATTTAGGAGATCAATTGTTCGAGTTTTTGTTGGCTTTTTCATTCTTCATTTCTCAATTCAATTACTTTTGCCATTCAGATATTTATTCTATCCTGATCAATTATTTTGGACAGAACAAGGTTATCGTTTTTCTTGGAGAGTTATGCTTATGGAAAAAGCAGGCAAGACTTTCTTTTATGTTACTGACAATGATACGGGTAGGAGTGGAGAAGCAATGGTAGATAATGATTTAACTGTAAATCAAGAGAAAATGATGGCAACTCAACCCGATATGATTATACAATATGCTCATTATCTTAAAGAAAAATATCAAAAACTAGGGATTAAAAATCCTAAAATTACGGTAGAAAGTTATGTTAGTCTAAATGGAAAAGGAAGCAGACTTTACATTAATAAATACGTTGATTTAACAAAAGTTAGAGATGGCTTTCATCATAAATGGTGGTTGTTGCCATCTGAACAGAAATAGCAATGTTGTACAAGTCCTCTTTACTACTTTTATTTTTATTCTTTAATTGTTTTGTTTACGGACAAAATGATACAACTGTGGCTAAAAGTGATACTCTTAAAACAGTTTCAATTACAGGCGAAGGGAGTGATAATAATTTTGGAGTAACTCGATTAAATCAAATTGAAGGAACAGCCATTTTTGCAGGTAAAAAAAATGAAGTAATTCTATTAAATGAAACGGCTGCGAATCTTTCTACAAATAGTGCTCGACAAATCTATAACAAAGTAGCAGGGCTGAACATATGGGAAAGTGATGGTTCAGGAATACAATTAGGAATAGGAGGAAGAGGCCTTAACCCGAATAGAGTTTCAAATTTCAATACCCGTCAAAATGGCTATGATATAAGTGCTGATGCATTAGGATATCCAGAAAGTTATTACACTCCACCTGCAGAGGCACTTGAACGAATTGAAGTTGTTAGAGGTGCGGCATCTTTACAATACGGAACTCAGTTTGGTGGATTTATAAATTTCAAATTTAAAGAAGCTCCCCAAAACAAAGCTTTTTCTGTTGAAGCTAAACAAACAGCCGCATCTTATGGTTTTTACAACACTTTTATTGGTGTTGCTGGTAACAAAAAGGGATGGAGCTATTATACTTTTTATCAATATAAAGTAGGAGAAGGCTGGAGAAAAAATTCAGGATTCAATGCTCATGTTGCTCACGCTTCTGTTTCTTATTCTCATAAGGAAAAGTTGAAAGTGACTGCTGAATACACATTTATGGATTACTTAGCTCAACAAGCAGGTGGATTAACCGATAATCAATTTAAAAAAGATGCGCGACAATCGTTAAGGTCCCGAAACTGGTTTAAGGTTAATTGGAATTTATTTGCTATCAATTTCGACTATGAATTTTCGGAAAAATCAAGATTGAATTTTAGAACATTTGGGCTTTATGCTCAACGTGATGCCCTTGGCTTTTTAGGATTAATAAATCGAACGGATCCTATGACAGAAAGGGATTTGCTACAAGATAAATTTAGAAACGTAGGAGCCGAACTCAGATATTTAAAACGTTATTTATTTGTAAAAAACGTTTCTACTTTTTTAATTGGAGGAAGGTATTATCGTGGCTTAACATTTCGCAAACAAGGCTTGGGTTCTGATAGCTCAGATGCTGATTTTCAATACTTAAATCCGAATGATTTAGAGCATTCGGATTATAAATTTCCAAGTGAAAACATTGCTTTTTTCGCGGAAAATGTTTTTCGATTAACTCCAAGATTTAATGTTACACCTGGTATTCGTTTCGAATACATTTCAACTAAATCCGATGGCTATTACAATGAGCAATATACTGATTTGGCTGGAAATGTTATATACAAAGCTCAAGTGCAAGACAATAGAAGCAATTATAGAAATTTTGTGCTTTTAGGACTAGGTATGGGCTACAAACTTTCTTCACACATGGAATTGTATACCAATTTCTCACAAAACTATCGTTCGATTAATTTTAATGATATGCGAATAGTTAATCCAAATATGCGAGTGGATGTAAATTTAAAGGATGAGAAAGGTTTTTCGTCAGACATAGGAATAAGAGGTAGCTTGAAAAATTATCTAAGCTTTGATTTAAGTTTTTTTTATTTGAAATATAATGATAGAATTGGCTCAGTCCTTCTAGTGGATTCATTTACTTATCAGCCATACAGACTTAGAACTAATATTTCAGATTCAAGAAATATTGGTTTGGAATCCTTTGTAGAAGTGGATGTATTTAAATTATTTGCTGGTTCGAAAAAACAATTAGGTGTTTCTATTTTTGGAAACTTCTCATACATTGATGCTAAATATATTGACTCAAAACAAAGTGCATTTGAAAATAAGAAGGTGGAATTTGTTCCGACTATGATTTTAAGAACAGGTATTGGTATTTCATATAAGAAATTTAAAATTACATATCAATATTCTAATACTTCTGAGCAATATACAGATGCAACAAATGCTGTATACTCATCCAATGCAGTTACAGGTATTATTCCAGAATATTATATAATGGATTTAGCTATGAGCTATAGTTATAAGTGGGTTTCTGTTTCAACAGGAGTAAATAATTTATCTGATAATAAATATTTCACAAGAAGATCGGATGGTTATCCTGGTCCAGGTATTATCCCTTCTGATGGAAGAAGCATTTATTTAACTTTAGGAATTAAACTATAAGATTTCTAAATTAGCCCAATGATTCTAATAGCAGATAGTGGCTCAACTAAAACCGATTGGCGGTTAATTGATGAAAACAAACAAATTCATCAGTTTGCCACTCAAGGTATGAATCCTTATTTTCATACAACGGAACAAATAACATTGGTTCTTAAAAGCGAGTTGATTCCTCAATTCGAATCTAATATCTTAAATCTAATATCTAATGTCTTTTTTTATGGAGCTGGTTGTAGAGTAGAGGACAAGAAGAGAATTGTAGAAAAAGCATTATCAGAAGTGTTCCCAAAAAGCAAAATCGAAATATATAGTGATATGCTTGGAGCGGCACGTTCCTTATGCGGAAAAAGTGTTGGAATTGCAGCCATTTTAGGGACAGGAGCAAATACTTGTTATTATGATGGTAAAAGTATCATAGAAAATAGAACTTCGACAGGATATATTTTAGGTGATGAAGGAAGTGGAGCACATATCGGGAAAATATTCATCCAAGCGTTTTTAAATGATGAATTACCAAAAGATATTGCTGATAGATTTGTTGCTCGTTTTAAATTAAATAAAGATGATATTATTGATGCGGTTTATCGTCAACCTATGCCCAACCGATTCCTAGCTTCTTTTAGCAAATTTATTTATCAAAATATAAAAGAGCAATTTGTAATTGATTTAGTAGCTGCTTGTTTCAACCAATTTTTCGATAAGCACATTTGTAAATATGAAAAGCACAAAGAAGTGAAATTAAGTTGTACCGGCTCGGTTGCTTTTTATTATAGCAATATTTTAAGAGCGGTAGCAACAACAAAAGGTGTGAACATTGATACAATTACCGAAACACCTATTGCAGGATTGACTTTGTATCATTTGGAGGAATAACTTTTCAACATTGAGAACCGGAGGGAAAAGAGTTTCAATGAGAAACCCTCACTTCGCTTCAAACGTAATAGCCAATTAATATAGATGAAAATATTTAGTGTCAAAATTACATTCTCTTTTACCTTTGACTGTTGAATATTACTGAACAATTCAAACACATTTTTGAACCTGAATTACTAAAAGAATTTGAGGAGAAAGCTAAACATATTTCCGCAAAAGAAGGTGACATTATTCTTGACAATTGGACAAACGGTTCGTTTTATACCAATAGTCCTTTCAGGCACTTTGAAAATTTCAAGATTGGATGATAACGGACATGAATTATTGCTTTATTACGTAAGTCCCCAAGAAAGTTGCGCAATGACTTTTACTTGTTGTATTGACTTAGCACCAATAAAAACACAAATAAAATTTTTGATAAACGCATATTAATTTTGTTTTAAATAGTGATGTATTTGAACCACTTCAACCGCTTCCTTCACATCATGAACCCGCAGTATTTTAGCTCCGTTTTGAACAGCAATTGTATTTAAGATACTTGTTCCGTTGATCGATTCTTTTGAACTGATATTCAATAACTTATTAATCATTGATTTTCTTGAGAGTCCAGCTAAAACGGGTAGGTTAAATGCTTGAAGTTTTTCTAAATTTTTAAGCAGTTCGTAGTTGTGTTCCAGTGTTTTTCCAAAGCCAAATCCTGGATCTAAAATCACCTGTTTTACGCCTAAAGCATTTAGTTTCTTTAGGTTTTCTTCAAAAAAGGCTAGCACTTCTTTCACAACATCGCTGTAAACAGGATTTTCCTGCATGGTTTGTGGGTTTCCTTGAATGTGCATCAACACATAAGGAACGTTTAATTTTGCAACCGTCTCAAACATTTTAGCATCCAATGTTCCACCCGAAATATCATTGATAATATTAGCTCCAGAAGCAACGGCCTGCTCTGCAACTATTGCTCTGTAAGTATCCACAGAAATAAGGGTTTGAGGATGTGCTTTTCTAACCGACTTTATCACTTTTATTAATCGGTCCAATTCTTCTGTTTCAGAGGGTTGTGGGGCGCCCGGACGAGTAGAACAAGCACCAATATCAATAATATCAGCACCTTCATCAATCATTTTTTTTGCTTGCTCCAACCAGTGGCTTTTCTCCACGTACTTTCCACCATCAAAAAACGAATCGGGAGTCACGTTTAAAATGCCCATTATCAAGGGAGTAGACCTTTGGTCAGAAATCCGTTCTATTTTTTGAGAAAAATCAGTATCTTGTGCCACTATTAATTGTTGATTTGTAGAATTCTTGAATTGTAAAATTATTGATTTGGGGCTTTCAATTTTCTCCAGTTCTCTAATGCACCAATTCTCTAATTACTTTTTATGACTAAAACGTTTACTCAATATAATTCCGCAATACTCGCTTGCAAAGATATTTTTATTAAAAAGATGAAGGATTATGGGACTGCATGGCGTATTCTGCGCACCAGTTCAATTACCGATCAAATTTTTATTAAAGCCCAACGCATCCGAAATATTGAGGATAAAGGTACTCAAAAAATCAATGAAGATGCTCGTTCGGAGTACATTGGCATTATCAATTATTCTATTATAGGCTTGATACAGTTGGAATTAAAGGATGACAAGCGAATGGAATTGCCACCGGATGAAGTAAGTAAGTTATTTGATAAACATTCAAGTGAGGCGAGAAGCCTGATGGAAAACAAAAACCACGATTATGGTGAAGCTTGGCGCGATATGCGAGTAAGTTCATTAACTGATTTGATTTTAATGAAACTCTTACGCATCAAGCAAATTGAAGACAATAAAGGCGAAACAATTATTTCAGAAGGTGTGGATGCAAATTTCCACGACATGATTAATTACGCCATTTTCGCATTGATTAAGATAGACGAAGAAAAATAATGGAGCTACTAAAACGCATTTTATTTATTATTTTCAGGATCATTCACATTGGTACCGGAGCTTTGTTCATTTTTTCCGGATTGATAAAAGCCAATGATACGTTGGGGTTTTCATATAAACTGGTTGAATATTTTGGCGTGTTCAAAATAGAATTTTTAGATCCTTTAGCACTTCCTCTTTCCATTTTTATTTGCATTTTTGAAATAGTCCTAGGGTTTACTTTACTGATGGGAGCAAGGCGAAAAGCAACATTATGGCTGCTTTTGCTGATGATTGTGTTTTTTACTTTCCTTACCTTTTATTCAGCGTATTACGATGTGGTTAAGGAATGTGGTTGTTTTGGCGATTTCCTTCACTTAACACCATGGCAATCTTTCACCAAAGACATAATTTTACTTGTTGCAATAATCATTTTGTTTATTGGCAAACGTTTTATCAATCCGATTTTCGGTCCGCGTTTGGAGAATGCACTTCTTATTGTTATTACCATCGCTACAACAGCCTTTCCGCTTTACACTTACAATTATTTACCTGTAAAAGATTTTCGTGCTTATGCAATCGGAAAGAATATTCCAGAGCAAACAAAAGGTGTTCCAGATGAACTGAAATACTTTTACAAACTGAAGGACAAAAAAACAGGCGAAACAAAGGAGTTTGATAAATGGCCGGATGGCTGGGATGTTCAATACGATTATGTTGACAGCAGAACGGAAGTAACAAAAAAAGGAGTAGAAGCCAAGATTAAAGATTTCAGTATCTCCAATGCTGAAGGGTCTGATTATACACAAGACATAATCGAAAATCCGAGTTATAATTTTCTTTTAATTTGTTACGATTTAGACAAAGCAAATAAAGATGTGTTTGGAAAGATCAATGATTTTGAAGCACTTTGTAAACAAGACAGTGTAACATTTGTAGTGTTAACATCGTCAACAAAAGAGTCGATTGAAAAATTCAAATTAGAAACAAAAACGAATTTTCAATTTTATTCTAGCGATGGAACTGTTTTAAAAACAATGATACGTTCCAATCCGGGATTAATGCTATTAAAAGCAGGAACAGTAATTGATATGTGGCATCATCATTCATTTCCTTCTTACAACGATGTGAAAGAAAAATATTTAAAGAAATAAGCTTGTGATAAAATTCATTGTTAAACGATTATTTTACGGATTTCTTGTGTTGCTGGGTGTTATCACTGTGGTCTTTTTGTTATTTAACGTATTGCCGGGAGATCCTGCGCGTATGATGTTAGGGCAACGAGCTGATCAGGCTTCAATTGATGCTATCAATAAAGATTTAGGTCGAGATAAGCCGATGACTACGCAATTTTTAATGTATTTGAATGACCTTTCTCCTTTGTCTATTCACAATTCAACTGACAAAGAACATTACTTGTATTTGAGCAGAGAAAAATATTCTTCTTATGTGAAATTATTTCCTGTGTCGAGTTCAAAAGTGATGGTGCTTAAATATCCTTATTTGCGAAGGTCGTACATCACCAAACGTAAAGTATCAGACATTGTGATAGAAACACTTCCGGAGACAGCAATTTTGGCCTTCTCATCCATTACTTTCGGAGCTATTTTTGGAATTTTACTGGGGATATTTTCTGCCATCAAAAAGAATTCCTGGTTTGATAAAAGCTCATTAATTTTTGCAATTTTCGGAATGGCCTTACCATCGTTCTTTATGGGACTATTAATTGCCTGGTTCTTTGGTTTCGTGTTGCGCGATTATACAGGTTTAAACAACGTAGGTTCGCTTTATGCCATTGATGATTTTGGTGATGAACATTTAGATTTGAAAAATTTGATTTTACCAACCATCACATTGGGATTGCGACCATTAGCTATTATCATTCAATTAACACGCAGTTCATTGTTAGATGTGCTTTCTCAGGATTATATCAGAACAGCAACAGCAAAAGGCTTGGGTTATTACAATGTAGTATTTAAGCATGCTTTAAAAAATGCCCTAAATCCTGTTATTACAGCTATTTCAGGTTGGTTTGCAGGCTTGATGGCCGGAGCGGTATTTGTAGAAATTATTTTCAACTGGAAAGGAATTGGTTACGAAGTGGTAGATGCCTTGAACAAAAACGATTTACCTGTGGTAATGGGTGCAACATTAGTATTCGCTATGATATTTGTTGTGATTAACATTGGTGTTGATATTGTTTATGGAATTTTAGATCCGCGTGTAAGAGTTCAGTAAACTAGTTTTAAAGTTATAGAATTATTGAACTTTAGAGTTAAGAAATTATATTTAAATGAGAAGAAAGATTGTAGCCGGAAATTGGAAAATGAATAAAACCCTTTCTCAAGGGCTGGAATTGGTAGATGAGATTCTTTCTTCTTCAGATTCAACTGCTGTATTAAAAATTATTGCATCGCCTTATATTCATTTACCAGCGATTGCAGAAAAATTAAAATCCAAAACTGATTTTGCTGTTGCAGCACAGGATTGTCATCATTTAACTTCTGGTGCATATACAGGAGAAGTTTCTGCAGAGATGATTGCTTCCACAGGAGCAACGTATGTCATTATCGGACATTCAGAAAGAAGATTGTATGCAGGAGAAACGAATGAACTTTTAATTCAAAAATTAAACTGCGCAATAGTAGCAAATTTAATTCCCATTTTTTGCATCGGGGAAAGTATTGAAGAACGAAATGCAAATACTCATTTAGAAAAAATAAGAGCGCAAATTAAAGACAGCTTATTTCAATTATCTGCAACCGATTTTGCTAAAGTAATCATTGCTTACGAACCCGTTTGGGCAATAGGAACAGGATTGACGGCCACCAGCTATCAAGCTCAAGGAGTACATGATTTTATTCGTACTGAAATAAATAAAAAGTATGGAAAAGGAATTTCTGAAAACACAATAATTCTTTACGGTGGAAGCTGCAACCCTCAAAATGCAAAAGAACTTTTTGCTTGCGCAGATATTGATGGAGGATTGATAGGTGGAGCCTCTTTGAAATCATCCGACTTCAATGCTATTGCAAATTCTTTTTAGTTCCTCGACTCCGCTCGGAATGACAATCATTTCGTAACAATAATAATCGAATATCCATGAACTACATTGAAGTTTCAGTTACTGTAGAACCCAAAGCAGAAGGTTCTGATGTGCTTATCGCAACCCTCTCAGAACTCGCCTTTGAAAGTTTTGTAGAAACAGAAGCTGGTTTTAATGCATATATAAAAGAAGAAGAATACAGTGAAGACGAACTAAAATTAGCATTGGGAGACTTTGAGGATATTTTCACGATTGATTTTAAAACAAAAACAATTCCTCAACAAAATTGGAATAAAGAATGGGAAAGCAGTTTCCAACCAATAGAAGTTGAGGGGAAGTGTTACATCAGAGCTCCGTTTCATGAGAAAAAAGCCGGCTTTTTATTGGATGTGATTATAGAACCAAAAATGTCGTTTGGAACTGGTCACCACGATACAACCCAGCTGATGATTAAGTATTTAATGTTATTAAATGTTAAAAACGAGTCGCTTTTAGACATGGGCTGCGGTACTGGCGTTTTAGCAATTGTGGCTTCGATGCTTGGCGCAAATCCAATTGAGGCGGTTGATGTAGACGATTGGAGCTATGAGAATACAGTCGAGAATTTGGCCAAAAATAATATCAACAATGTACTTGTTCATAAAGGAGATGCTCAAATTTTGCAAGGAAAAATATTTCATACTATATTGGCTAATATTAATAAGAATGTATTGTTGGCAGACATTCCTGTGTTTCAAAAAGTCTTAAAAAAAGGTGGAAATTTGGTGTTGAGTGGTTTTTTTGAAACAGATATTGATGAATTAAAAGCAAAGGCAGAAAATCTTGGCTTAAAATATGAAGGCAGTAAAATCAGCAACCAGTGGGCTGCTCTTCATTTTACAAATTAGAAACAGAACAATGAGAAAATTAAAATATACCTTTCTTTTTTTAGTAGTCTTTTTTCTTTCAGAAAAATCCTATTCTCAGTTGAATCCAATCAAACAATTTTCGGAAGATCCGCTTTTGTTTTTAGGAGAAGTTAAGACCATGTTTGATGCAACAAATATGGATAAAAAAGAAATTAAAGAGTATATGGAAGCCTTTGCTTTAGCTTGGAATAACCCTAAATGTACCGAGAAGCTAAAAAAATCAATCGTTGGTTCTTGTAATCTGATGATTAAAAAGAAACTTCGCATTCTTCCAGAATACAAAAGCTATTTTAATTCTGTAATGAATTTTATAAACTCCACTCACAGCGAAGACAACTTTTTGACTTGGCAAGAATGTATCAATAAAATATTAGCAGGAAAAGCAATCAAAAATTTCTCGGATTATTTAGAAATGAGTGATAATTTGTTTGCTACTAATTCATTTTATAATTCAGCAGTTATCAGATATAGCTCCAACAGCAACAAATATATTTTCGAATACGACAGTGTGCCCAAAGTAATTTTCCCAAGCTTAAATCTTCGCATTGCCAACAACCAGAACGATACAGGCATAATTTATAATACCAAGGGAGTTTATTATCCCTATAAAGGCGTTTTTATTGGAGAAGGAGGTAAGGTAACTTGGAAAAAATCAGGGCAAGAAGACAATGTGGTGTGGGCTGAGTTGAAAAAATATCAGATTACTTTAAAAACAAGCGGTTATACAGCAGATTCAGTAGTGTTTTACAATAAAAATTATTTTCAGAAACCCTTATTGGGACAGTTGACTGAAAAAGTTATTTCTGAAAAGGAAGGCAACATTTCTTATCCTCGTTTCGACTCTTATAATAAACGGATGTTAATTCCTAACATCGCAAAAGATGTTGATTATGACGGAGGGTTTACGCAACGTGGAGCTAAGGTGCTTGGCTCGGGTAATAAAGAAGAAGATGCTAAATTGATTTTTAAACGAGAAGGAAAACCATTTTTAATTGTTGGAGCAAAATTGATTGGCATCACAAAAGATAAATTAACTGCGGAGTCGACAAACATTGTTTTTTATTTCGACAAAGACTCTATCACACATCCGAGTGTGAACATGAAATTTGCTGTTAACGAACGCAAGTTATCTCTTATTCGAACAACAGATGGTGTTTCGAAATCACCTTATTTAAATTCTTTCCATAAAGTGGATATGTATTTTGAAGAATTGACATGGAAGATTGACGACCCTAAAATTGATTTAGGAATGTTGGTTGGAAATTCGCAAGAAGATGCCATGTTTGAATCTTCCACCTATTTTAGAACAGATAGATACGATAGAGTTCAAGGAATTGACCAAATCAATCCATTGATTCAAATGAGAGACTTTGTGAAAAAGAATGGTGACTCGCGAGAATTTTATGGAGATCAATACGCAAAGTATTTAAAATTTTCTCCCAATGATGTTCGCCCAAACTTAGTGCGCTTGTCTTCTTTAGGTTTCATCACTTACGATCCAATAGATGATGAAGTAGTAGTAAATGAAAAACTATACACCTACATTGCCGCACGTGCTGCACATATTGATTATGATGTGATTCAGTTCCCTTCTTCTGTTCGTGGATCCAACAACGCTTCCATTAACTTATTGAATTTTGATATGACGATTATGGGAGTTCGTCAAGTGCATATGAGTGATTCTCAAAATGTGGTAATTTATCCATTGGAGCAAAAGATTTTACTAAAGAAAAATCGTGATTTTAGTTTTGCAGGTGTGGTTCATGCTGGAAGATTTGATTTTTTTGGAAAAGAATTTGTTTTTGATTATACCAAATTTAAAATCGATTTAAAAAATGTGGATTCATTGCGTATCATGGTAAGATCGCGTGAACCCGATGCCTATGGAGAATATCCACTTGTGAAAGTTCGTACTGTTGTTGAAAGTATCAATGGAGATTTGGAAATAGATAATCCCGCGAATAAGTCCGGGCGAAAACCCTTTCCAGCGTATCCGATCTTTAATAGTTTTAAAGAATCGTATGCCTATTATGATAAAAAAGCTATTCAGAATGGAAAATATAAAAAGGAAACTTTTTATTTTAAACTGGATCCCTTTACAATAGATAGTTTGGATAACTTTTCAAATGAAGGGTTGGTTTTCAAGGGAACCATGGAAACTGCAGGGATATTTCCAACATTTAAAGAATCGTTAACCTTGCAACCTGATTATTCTTTAGGTTTTGTGACTCAAACGCCAGCGAATGGATATCCAATGTATGGAGGCAAGGGAACATACAATGCAGCGATAAAATTAAGTAATCAAGGTTTACATGGTGATGGGACGTTAAAGTATGTAACCTCCATAGCCAAATCGAACGACTTTCTCTTTTTTCCCGATTCTACCAGGTGTATAGCACAAGCGTATGATGTCACAGAGCAGAAAATAAAACCTGAATTTCCACAATTGCATGGTGAAGATGCACGATTACTTTGGATCCCAAAAAAGGATGTGATGAATGTGTGGAATCATAAAGACAAGAAATTTCAGAATTACAACGGGCAATCACAATTTAATGGTCGTGTATCAATGACCCCTGCACAGCTTTTTGGAAGCGGAAGAGCTGATTTTTCTAATGCGAAATTAGATGCTAAACATGTAAAGTTTAAATTCAATTCCTTTGTTTCCGATACGGCCAATTTTAGGCTTAAAGATGTTGATGATGCTGGCCTTGAGTCTTTTTCAACAGACAACGTAAATGCAAAAATAGATTTTGAAAAACGAATAGGGGAATTTACTTCCAATGGTAAAGGATCTATTGTGTCATTTCCGGTAAATCAGTACATCTGTTTTATGGATAATTTCAAATGGTACATGGATGATAGTCAGATAGAATTAGGAGCAAGTAAAAACGCTGTTAAAAAAGCAGCAAACGAAGATTTGGATTTGGTTGGTCCTGAATTTATTTCTGTTCATCCAAGTCAGGATTCGCTCCGCTTCCAATCACCTTCCGCTAAATTTGACTTAAGAAAAAAAGTAATCTCCGCAAAAGAAGTGAAATATATTAATGTAGCAGATGCGCGTATCTATCCTGATAAAGGCGATGTAATTATAGATAAAGATGCTGTAATGCGAACGTTTACCAATGCGAAAATTGTTGCCAACTCTATTACGAAGTATCACAACTTATATAACTGCACAGCAAATGTTTTTGCTAGAAAGAAATATCAAGGCTCCGGTTTTTATGATTATGTAGATGAAATAAAAACAAAGCAAACATTTTATTTTAGCAACGTAAGTGTGGATACAACATTTCAAACCTATGCAGAAACGAATATTCCTGATTCTTCAAAATTTAGATTGAGTCCTAATTTTGAGTACACCGGAAAAGTAAAACTGAAAGCTACTGCAAACTTTTTAGTGTTTGATGGTGCTGCACGCATTTCTCACGATTGTAAATCTATCCCAAGAACATGGTTTAAATTCGAGTCTGAAATCAACCCCAACAACATTTATATTCCAATTGCGAAAAATCCTGTAGATATATTAGGAAAACCGATTGTTGCATCCATGATGGTAACAACGGATTCAACACATTTCTACTCAGCCTTTTTATCACCAAAAGAATCAACCAACGATCCACATGTATTGCCTGCTGATGGTTTCTTGTTTTTTGATAAAAGCTCAAGAGAATATAGAATATCGAATAAAGAAAAATTAATTGAGCGTTCATTACCGGGGAATTATTTAAGCTTAAATACTGCACAATGTAAAATGTATGGTGAAGGGAAAGTGGACTTAGGTGGCGATTTCGGACAAGTGAAAATAGAATCATTTGGTAGTGCAGTGCATTTATTGATTCCTGATTCAACTATTTTCGATATGATCATGACTGTCGACTTTTTCTTTGATGATGGAGCCGTTGATAAAATGTCGGATGCATTTGTATCCAATGTTGATTTAAAAGCAACGGATTTCTCTCGACCGGTATTTGAAAAAGGGATGCGTGAGATGCTCGGGAAAGACCAGGCAGATAAGTTAATTTCACAATTAAACTTATACGGTTCTTACAAAAAATTCCCTGATGAATTGAAAAAGACATTATTCATTACGGATCTTAAAATGAAATGGAATAAAGAAACTCGTTCATATGTATCGTATGGGAAAATTGGAATTGGTAATATCAACAAAGCACAGGTAAATAAATATGTTGATGGTAGAATAGAAATCATTAAAAAACGTGGTGGTGATATCTTGAATATTTATTTAGAGATTGATGCGAACAATTGGTATTATTTTAATTACACCAGAGGAACCATGTTGGCTATTTCTTCTAATGAAGCATTCAATACATCTATTAAGGAATTGAAGCCTGAAAAACGTCAGAAAGATGGCGACAAAGAGAAAAAAGAACCCAACTACAATTTCAATATAACAACGGCAGCAAAGAAAACTCAATTCTTACGTAAAACAGAAACTAAGGAAGAAAGTGATAAATAGTACAAATATCGTATTGCTTCTAGTTGGTTATCTTTTGGGTTCAATTCCAACAGCTGTGTGGATTGGTAAATTCTTTTATAAAATAGATGTTCGTGAATATGGCAGTGGTAATGCCGGAGCGACCAATACCTTTCGGGTTCTTGGGAAAAAAGCAGGAATCCCTGTTTTGTTAATTGATGTTTTAAAAGGATTTTTAGCAGTCAACTTAGCCTATTTCAGTCCTTACACTGTTGGAGGAACACAATTTATAAATCTAGAATTGGTTTTAGGGATTGCTTCTTTAGTGGGTCATATTTTCCCTTTGTTTGCATCGTTTAGAGGCGGAAAGGGAATTGCAACACTGTTGGGAATTGTTTTAGGTGTTCATCTTTACGGAGCGCTTATTTGCATGGCTATTTTTGTTGTCATCTTAATTATTTCAGGTTACGTTTCTTTAGGCTCAATGATTTCAGCCATTTGTTTTCCTGTAATTGTAATTTTTATTTTTAAAACAACAGTCCCTTCTTTAATCATCTTTTCTATTCTTATTGCAATTATGGTGTTGATTACACATCAGAAAAACATTGAGCGATTGCTTCGGAAAGAAGAATCGAAAGCCAAGCTGGTAAAAAAAAAGACAAAAGTAGAAACGGAGGAATTGATGGATATGGAACCACTTGATACTAAATCGAATTAAATAGCGTTTCTGATACAATGAACAAACGACTCCCTTTTCTATTGATACTGCTACTTATAGCGATTTTCACACCTGTATTGTCCTTCTCTCAAACTGCAACAACAATTTCTGGTAAAATTTACGACAAAGAAAACATCGACTTACCTCTTACCAGATTAATGATTATCAATAAAAGAACCAATCATGGCTTATTTGCAGATGCAGAGGGTAAATTTTCTTTTTCTATTGATCCAACCGATACAATTATTTTTTCTGCTATTGGGTTTAAAGTAAGAAATGTTTGTTTCAAGGATTCTTTAATAAATGGAAATTCAAATTTTCAAATAGCCTTATCGAAATTGTATTTCGAATTAAAAGAAGTAAGTGTATTTGCTAATCGTGGTTTAAATGAAATCCAAAACGACATAGATAAGTTGGGAGTAAAAAAGACCTACAGCACAACTGGAGCAAATGCTTTTGAAAGTCCGATTACCGCATTGTACGAGCGTTTTAGTAAATTTGAACAATCCAAACGAAAAGTAGCAGAGTGGGAGAACGAAGATTTAAAGCGAGACATTCTTAGAGATTTATTTCGTTTATATGTAAAGAATGATGTCATCGATTTAAAGGATGACGAGTTTGATGCTTTTATCAAATACCTGAATTTGAATGACGAATTTATAAAGAGTGCCAGCCAGTTTGAACTGGTTATGGCAATCAAAGGGAAATATGAAAGTTTTAAATATCGCTGGAAATAATTTCTCGGCTTCGCTTGAAATGACAAATTGCCAATATTTTGGTAACCTGAAATAAAAATCCCGCTTAGTTTATGTGAAGCGGGATTTTTTGCTTTATCCTTTTTGATTTTTTGTCATTCCAAGCGAAGTCAAAGAATTATCCTCTTCCTCCAACCGTCATTCCGTACTTCACTTTTAATTTATCATCATATTCATCTGCATACCAACCAACACGGTTAATTGTTGCGGCAGCTTCTTTTTGCTCTAATCCGTCACACTCACGAATTAATTTTACATAGATCCAGTTCTGGAATTTTACAAATCCAACTCCGTAAAGAGTATAATTCAATTCCAATAATTCCTGAAAAAATGCTTGTTGATTTGTAGGCGGAACTTCCATAACAGGAGCCAATACTTGAAAGTATCCTCTGTTTTCTGCTTCAATGTGCCATACATCAATCCATACCGATGCTGAACCTTTTTTTAAACTCCACTGTCCGGCTTTTTCACCGCGACACGATGCCGGATCTACACCTAAATCGCTGATGCATTTATCCACCATGTCATAGTAATACTGTAAGTTTTCCATAATAAAAAATGTTAGGGTTTATAGTTTATTTATCTTCTTAATCTACCTCACGGCAGACAAGCAAATATATAATAAATATTGATTTTGGGAAATTATTCAGACATGAAATTATTATTAATTTATATTGATACGCTGAGAATTATTACCCGAAGATAAGCGCTTATACTTGCCTTGCTTTTTTAGAGTTCTCTATTTTAGCCTCCCATCAAAAATCCATGTATGAAAGTCTGGAATCAGGCTCCTTTAGTTCGGTTACTTCTTCCTTTTTTAGTAGGAATCATCGTTGCGGTTTATTTACCTCATCACATTGATAATATTCTTTTTTATTCTGCTATTTTATTTTGCATTAGTGCGGCTGTCGTTCTGGTTCCAAAATTCAATATTTCCTATCGTAAATCCTTTTGGTTTGGATGTTTAATAAATGCTGCTCTATTTATTTTTGCGTATCAATTAACCATTTATAAAACTCAAAAATTTTCTGCAAGTCATTTTTCTCATTCTTGTCCCGGCAACACCACTGTATATGCCCGCATGGCAGATTCCTATATCGAAAAAGAAAGGTCATTAAAAACCATCTTAGAAATGATTGCAATTAAAGAAGGAAGCGGGTGGAGAAGTTGCTCCGGGAAAGCACTGGTTTATCTTAAAACAGACTCTTTAGCATTGGCATTGAAGTATGGCGATGAGCTATTATTAAATGTTCAGATAAAAGAAGTTGCAGAGCCTCAGAATCCTGGCGAATTTAATTACAAACGGTTTCTATCGTTTCACAATATATACCATCAAGCATATGTAAAAAGCGGAGATTGGACGAATTTAAAGAAGAATTGTGGTAATCCAATTTTAAAGTTTTCTATCGGTTTAAGAAATGATTTATTGGAAGTATTAACGAAAAATCAAGTAAGCGGAGAAGAGCTTTCGGTCGGAGCCGCATTGTTATTAGGCTATACAGACAAATTAGATGCGGATATTATTTCTTCCTATTCAAGCACAGGAGCACTGCATGTTTTATCTGTTTCGGGATTGCATGTTGCCATTGTTTATATTGTTTTTAGTTGGCTATTGTTTTTTCTGGATAAAAATAAAAAAGGAAGAATTATCAAAGCTGTTCTATTGATTCTTTTTCTATGGTTTTATGCAGCACTCACCGGCTTATCGCCTTCCGTATTAAGAGCAGCAACTATGTTTAGTTTTATAATTGTAGCAAAAACATTTAATAAGCATACCAATATTTATAATACATTAGCCGCATCTGCCTTCTTTCTCTTATTGATAAATCCTTATTTGATAATGGAAGTAGGGTTTCAGCTTTCGTATTTAGCAGTTATTGGAATTGTATATATTCAGCCAAAAATTTACGAATGGTTTGAGTTTGATAATTGGATATTGAATCAAGTCTGGATGATTACTGCTGTTTCCATTGCAGCTCAAATTGCTACTTTCCCTTTGGGCTTGCATTATTTTCATCAATTTCCAAATTATTTTTTGCTTTCAAATCTAATTGTGATTCCAATATCCACCCTTATTATTTATGTAGGAATTGCATTGTTTACATTTGCTCAAATTCCACTCCTTGTAAAATACTTGGCAATTGCATTTTCATGGCTAATTTGGCTTCTGAACGCTTCCGTAAAGTGGATTGAGTCGCTTCCGTTTTCATTGCTGGAGGGCATTTCTATTTCTGTTCTGGAAACTTGGCTGTTGTTTGGATTGGTCATTTTATTTCTCTTCTATTTAAATAATCGCAAATACAAGTTTTTAGTTTATGCACTTTCCTTTTGCATTTTTATTTTGATTAGTCAAGTTATTGAACAGCGAACTCAATTCATTCAAAAGAAAATAGTGGTTTACAATGTAGCCAAAACTACAGCCATCGACTTTATTTATTCACAACAAAATGTATTGCTAACCGATTCGGTTTTTGCACATAACAAAAGTCGTTTATTATTTCACGTAAAGCATAATTGGTGGGACTTAGGACTAAAAGAATCGAGAATTATTTCAGCGAATTTTGGACGTTCTGAGTTAAAAGTAAAAAATAAATTCGTTCAGTTTTTTGACAAGCGATTGTTTGTGTTGGACAAGCCAATTCAATTCTCTAAGAATAATTCAAAAAAAATAGAGTTGGATTATTTGATAGTATCAAGCAATACAAAAATGAGCATAGAAGAAATTACTAGGATGTTCCGTGCAAAAATGTTGATTTTTGACGCATCTAATTCGGAATACAAAGTAAAACGGTGGAAAGAAGAATGTGATAAGATTAGTCAAAAATGTTCTTCAACAAGAGATAGTGGAGCCTTTGATATATTACTTTTTTAAAATATCTTTCATTACTTTTCCATTAGAAGTAGGAATAGAAAAACCCATTAGTTCACCAATAGTAGCAGAAATATCAATTTGTTCATAAGGAGTTGAACAAGTATAACTTTCTTTAAAATCAGGGCCTATTGCAAAAAATTCGATGTGTCTACAGCCATCACAACCATCGCCATGTGAAATGTATCCATCTAAATGTCCGGCAGTATGTCTCCCATGATCGTTAGTAACAATCAAGGTTGTTCGATTTTTGTAAAAATCATCGCCTTGTAACTGATTCCACAATTGATAAATATAATTATCAGTATCTAAAATGCCTTGTAAATAAGCAGAAGAATCGGCACCGTGTCCAGCTGCATCTGGTTGTTTGAAATTAATAAGTGCTAAACGAATGTGATTAGCTGTTAATTTTGTTGTTGCACTAATAAAAGTTGTTAGGTCTTCACGATAGCCTGTTCCTAATCCTAAGTTACCACAATCAGTAGAAGGGCGGTAAGTACCTTTCCAATTTACATCTTTACAATCAGAAAGAACTTCCAGTTTATCTTTGGTGGCAATAACCCAAGCTTCTGATTTTGGACGATCAAACGTTTTTAACCAATATTGAAAAATGGAGGGATAAGTTGGATATTCAGCACCGCCATTATTAATGTTTTCATAAACACCTGTACAAACAGCTGTATGACCAGGGTTTGTAGAAGTTGTACCATTATTATAAAACTCACTACAAAAGACACCTTTCGACAATAATGCTGAACGATGTGGAATAAACTGTCGTGTTGGATAATTCCATGTTTCAGATAAACGGGGACCATCTACAATAACAATAATTACATTTTGTGTTTTGTAGATAGTAGCAGGAACATCTTTGCTGCATCCGCAGTATATTAACAACAGTGGTGTAGAAAGCAGGAGAAGAAATAGTGTAAACTTGATTTTCATGCATAGCAAATATAATAAAAAAACAGGAGAATCTTTTCTACTTTAGCAAGATGAAATTTGGAATAGGAGATAAGGTCAGTTTCTTAAATGAAAAAGGTGGAGGAATCATTACGAAAGTCATGAATAAAAAAATGGTGGAAGTAACGATTGACGATGGCTTTGTGTTTCCTTATGCTGTTGCGGAACTGGTAATGATTGAAGCTGCCGTTAGAGAGCCGGAGCCAATTCCAGAGAAAGAAGAAGAGAAAATTGATGTATCAAAATTGTTTAGTCAAAAACTTCATCATTCAGATAAACCCAAGAAATCAAAGCCACATGCTCAAAACAACGGTATGTTGGAGATGGAAATAAATTTACACATCGAAGAATTGCTAGATAATTATTCTGGAATGAGTAATGCAGAAATTATAAATGTTCAATTACGCCATTTTCAAAAAGCCTTGGACAAAGCAATTACCAAACGTTACAGAAAATTAATTGTGATACATGGAGTAGGGAATGGGCGACTAAAACAAGAGGTGAGAGCCATTCTCGACAATGAAGAAATGAGATATTATGATGGTTCATATGCTAGATATGGTTACGGAGCCACGGAAGTTCATCTTTAGTATTTAAGTATATCTCTCAATCAACATAATCACCTAGTTGCTTAATCACTCAGTAACCCAATCACCTAGTTCCCTAATCACATAGTCGCCTTTTTTACCTACCTTTGTACCGCAGGCCGTTCTATCGCTTTGTAGCAATGCAAAGAGGAAAGTCCGGGCAACACAGAGCATCCCACTTCCTAACAGGAAGATACTTAGCAATAAGTAATAGCAAGTGCCACAGAAAATAGTAGCCCTCCTTCGCTTAGGCTTCGGAGGGTGATAGTGAAAATGTGAGGTAAGAGCTCACGGTTATAATTAGTAATAGTTGTAGCGGGTAAACCTTGGGAGTTGAAAGACCAAATAAACCGAAGCATAAGAGCTGCTCGCTCTATTCGGAGGGTAGGTTGCTTGAGTTTTACAGCGATGTAAAATCTAGATAAATGATAGAACTCGACAGAACCCGGCTTATAGGCCTGCTTTTTTTAATAACAAATTAAACACTTCGACTATAATCAGTATGATAACTCGATCGTCACACTGAGCGTAGTCGAAATGTTTTAGAAAAGAACAAATGAAAAACCAAATTATAGTTCTTCTTCTTTTAATTTCTACAATTTCTTTCGCGCAAAAAAAAGAAATAGCAAAGGCAAACATCGTTGCTCTTAAGAATGGAGCATTGTTCGTTCGCTTAAAAACTTCTCAGTTGCAAATAGACGGGCTAAAAAAAATGGGGAAGACAAAAGAAGCAGAAGAACTTCGCGAGAAACAAGCAGAAACAAATAGGGCTATAATAATAGCATTTAAAGGGTATTTCGAATTCTGTCCTGTTTATTTTTTTTATTCCAATTATTCAAATGAAGTAAAAGAGGGAAATTATAAAGGTTTTATTTTTGATGGAGACATGAAAGCAAACACGTCTTTTGCCAGTAAAAACTATCTAATTGGAGAGTTTGATGAAAGTGCTAATACTAAAATGGATGCTTTTATTATTAAAGACAAAAATTACGTTCAATTAAAAAAGCCTTTTCCATTTTATGTTAAAGCGTATGAAATGGGTGTCAGCAATCGCCCATACAAAGAAATAGTTTTAATTTTAAATAAAAAATTCTTTGAATTTTATAATAAATAAAATCGCTGAAAATTTATTTTCTCTGTAATCAGCACCAATTCAAATAATTATAGTATCTTTGCCGAAGTTTTAGTCAAAATAGGATTTTTGCTGAGACGAATTAACGACTGTAGAACATTGCCGAAAAAGCTCGAAAACCAATGATGGTGAGCTCCTTATAACACAGTTGTCCGATTCAACTCACATGTACTTCCTTGTAAGTGACGACTGTATAAATTAACTTAATAAAAAATTAATGAACAAATTTGAAGCGTTAGGCTTTAACAATGCTATTGTTAAAGCTGTAACAGAATTGGGTTTTGAAAATCCAACTCCTATCCAGGAAAAAGTAATTCCTGTATTATTAACTGGTAACACCGATTTAGTTGCACTTGCACAAACGGGAACCGGTAAAACAGCGGCCTTTGGTCTGCCCTTAACTCACTTAATCGATTTTGAGTCGAAAGACACACAAGCAGTAATCATTTGTCCTACACGTGAATTGTGTATGCAAATTACACGCGATTTACAGAGTTACACAAAATACATTAACGGTGCAAACATTGTTGCCGTGTATGGTGGTGCTAGTATTGATAATCAATCACGTGACATCAAAAGAGGAGCACAAATTGTTGTGGCAACTCCAGGACGATTGTGTGATATGATTGATCGCAGACGCGTAAACTTTAGTAACGTACGTTATGCTGTATTAGACGAGGCAGATGAGATGCTAAACATGGGATTCAAAGAAGATTTGGATACTATTTTATCTCAAACTCCAGAAGAAAAAAACACTTGGTTGTTTTCTGCAACTATGCCAGATGAAGTTTTGCGTATCTCTAAAAACTACATGGAAAAACCAGTAGAAATAACTGCTGGAACAAAAAATGCTGGTAACGAAAACATCGAACACATTTATTATGTTGTTCAGGCGCGTGATAAATATGCTGCATTAAAACGTATCGCGGATTCAAATCCAGATATTTTTGCAATTGTATTTTGTCGTACACGTATCGAAACACAAGAAATTGCTGACAAGTTGATTAAAGATGGTTACGGAGCAGATTCATTGCACGGTGATTTATCTCAACAACAACGTGATCATGTTATGAAACGTTACCGTTCTCGTTCATTGCAAATGCTTGTTGCTACAGATGTTGCAGCTCGAGGTATTGATGTGAACGATGTAACTCACGTTATCAATTACAATTTACCTGACGAAATTGAAAATTATACTCATCGTTCTGGTCGTACAGCTCGTGCTGGTAAAACAGGTACATCTATCTGTATTATCAATATGAAAGAAGTTGGAAAAATCAGAATCATTGAGCGTATCATTAAAAAGAAATTCACTCAAGGAACTATTCCAACAGGATTTGAAGCATGTGAAAAACAATTGTTCAGTTTGGTGAAAAAAATTCACAATGTTGAAGTAAATGAAAATGCTATTGAAGCATATTTACCAAGCATTTACGAAGAATTGAAAGATTTAACAAGAGAAGATATTATCAAGCGTTTTGTTTCTACAGAATTCAATCGCTTTTTAGATTATTATAAGAATGCTCCTGATTTAAATGCTGGTGGAAGAGAAAGAGAACAACGTTCGTCAACTCCTGGCGTTACTAAATTATTTATCAACTTAGGTGAATTAGATAGTTTGGATAGCACAGCAATGAAACAATACATTTCTGAAGTTTCAGGAGTGGATATGGAATCCATCGTTTCTGCAGAAATAAAATCAAGTTTCTCTTTCATTGAAGTAAAAACTGAAGCTGCTGAAATCATTCAAGGAACATTCAAAAATGTGCAATACAACAATCGTAACGTACGTATTGAATCTCGTGGAGAAAGTGAAGGCAGATCCTCCTCGCGCGGTGGATATGAAGGCGGTGGAAACAGACGCTCATCCGGAGGTGGTGAACGCAAAGGTGGATACGGTGGAGGTAATCGTTCTGATAGAGGAGGCTACAAAGGTGGTTCCGGTGAACGCAGAAGCGGAGGGAAGTCTTATGGTGGCAATTCTTCTTCAGGAGAACGCAAATCATACAGCGATCGTTCAGATAGAGGAGCTTCTACAGAACGCAAATCTTATAGCGATCGTGAAAAAACGTATTCTAAAAGCGAAAATTCATCTTCAGAAAAAAGCTATTCTAAAAACGAATCCAGTGGAGGAGGAGATAGAAAAAGTAATTTCTCAAGAGAAAGACGCCCAAGAAAAACGTTTTAACCTCATCTCAACCCTCTCCAAAGGAGAAGGAAATAAAAATAAGAAAGTCCCCTCGAGTATTCGAGGGGACTTTCTTTTATATTAAAGTGTAGGCTCTAGGTTCTGCCTAGTGACATATTTACTTTTTAGTTGATGGAGAAGCATTTCTTTCCATCAATTTATTCATAGCCATCATTTGTTGCATAGTACGATCCATCCCTTCGCTGGAACCATCCAAGAAAATAACATTTCCTTTTCCGTATTCCGCAAAGTTTTTAATTGCTTCTGTCCACATAGAGAAAAGAATTACAGAAGTATCTAAATTGGCTTGCTCCATTTCTTTAGCAGCCTGACTCATACCCTTAGCTACTTCTTCACGGAACAAAGCAACACCTTGTCCACGTAATTGAGCAGCTAAACGTTCAGCTTCTGCAGCAATTTTTGTTGCATTACCATCTGCTTCAGCAGCTTTTGTTTTGGTAATTAACAATGCTTGCCCTTCGTTTTCAGCAGCAGCTTTCAAGTTACTCGAAGCAACTACTTGTGCCATTGACTTAATAATAGCTTCATCAAAAGTGATGTCGTTTAATTGTAAATCGATTAAGTGATAACCCCATTCTTCAAGGCTTTGGTCAATTTGTCCCTTTACATCTTCCACAATTTCTTTACGCAAAGAAAGTACTTCGGATTGTTTTTTAGTGGCAACAAAACCTCTGATTGAGCCTTCGATGGTACGAACCAAGGCTTGCATAAAGTTACGGTCGTCAATAAATTTAAAGGCCACATTTTTAATTGCTTCTTCCCCAGTATTAATTACAGAATAAAGCAACATGGCTTTGAAATAAACATTCGCCTGATCAATAGTAATTGCTTGAAACTCCAATTCCACAGAGCGGTTTTGGATAGATACACGCTTAAAAATTACCTCAATAAAAGGGATTTTAAAGTTTAATCCAGGGCTCAAAACTCTTCTGTATTTCCCAAAAATGGTAACAACAGCAATGGTTCCTTGTGATACAGTTACAAAAGATAAAAAGAGTATTAGTAAGACTAATACAATCATAATAATTTGAAAAATTGGCATAGTTAATTGGATTTATTGGTTTGATTACAAATGTATTATAAAATGATAGCGAATTATAAATTGTTAATATTAAAATAAAATTTGCCAAAAGCCTTTTACATACTACAAATTTATGTATATTTGCACCGCTTTTTAAAAAGCAAAATGGCTGCGTAGCTCAACTGAATAGAGCGTCTCACTACGGATGAGAAGGTTAGGGGTTTGAATCCCTTCGCGGTCACGATTTACAACAAAAGACTACGCTTTTTAGCGTGGTCTTTTTATTTCTGGCGAAAAAATTTCAAAACAGCGTTTTTATTCTCAATCAGTCAAACTGTAGCTTTTACCAGGGGAGAAACTACCAAAAACAAAACACCATACTTTTTTTAATGCGATTCTTTCCTTATTTTTGAGGAAACACCTGACTCCATTTTATTTTTATTCAAAAGCAACCAAATAAAAATTTAAGAGTCTTATACTTGAATCGATAATTATTTTATTAATTGAAAACAGCACAATTTTTTTTAATAGTACTATTTCTTTTTTCTTTTTCTAGTGCTTTTTCTCAAGAAGAGGAACTACCTGTTGCGCCTCCAGCAACCGTTGACCCCGCTCCGGCAAAAAAACAATATTATTTATTTAGCCCTCGTATCTCCGTAACTGTCCCTCATCCGATGGGGAACAAGTCTTTTAAAAAGAGTTTTGTGGGCATTTATGAAGTTACCGGAGGATTAAATATGATGTTACACAAAGGTTTGTTTATTGGAGCGTCTGCCAAGAATGGCTTGCTGAAAATTACCGAAAACAAAATCACTGATTACAATGCGAGTATGAAAATCAACAGCGTTGCAGGAAAATTTGGTTTCGACACATATGTAGGGGAGAAAAACAGAACAATTTTTTCTATGGCTTTGTCTTACGGACAAAATTGGACGGAATATTCAGGAATAAAATACAAAGATGAAAACAACAAGCCTAAATTAAACAGTTTTACTACTTCTTACTTCGAACCAGAGATGAACATTTTCTTTTTAATTGAATCAAATTTTGGCATTGGGGCAACACTTACCTATACCGTTTTTGATGCACATTTCGACCCGTATGATTTAGTATTGAATGAATATGCTAAATTCGATCGAGAAAATGCCGTCTCCACTCAATTTCTAAGTTTCGGATTTGGCTTTTACTACAGTTTTGCTAAAAAGAAAAAGTAGTTAATTCTTTTCTGAAATGAACTGATTTTTGTTTTTATCTTTGCGTTTGCAAAATTTAAGCAGAATGAAACCACGGTTGCTCCACAATCTATTCTATTGTTTTTTATTTATTTGCTTCACATCCTGTGTAAGCAAAAAAAAATATGTAGAACTGAAAACTCAAAATGTAAAAACCTCTGACGACAACAAAAAAAATACTGCTAACCTTAGCAAGGCTATAATGCTTAGCGATTCATTAAAAGTTGAGCTAGTTAAAAAAGATTCAATTATTGATTCCCTAAATGCAAAAATCGCAGATTTTCAAATAAAAAAAGAAAAGCCCAAAGTATATTCCTCAAAAAAGTCGAGCAACATTACCAAGGCGCAGGAATATGAAACAAAAGCACAGTATATCTACAACTTTGCAGCTTACATTGAATGGCCAGTTGTTTATAATGGAACCGAGTTTGTTATAGGGGTGGCTGGCGATCAGAGTGCAGTTAATAAGATAAAAGGAACAATCGGAGATAAAAAAGTGGGAGGAAAAAAGTTGCGGATTGAGAAATATAATAAAGTAACAAATTATCATGTGGTATACGTAACATCCTCTAATTCCAATAGTTTTGCAACCATCAAAAATGAATCAAAAAAAAATAAAACTGTTTTAGTAAGTGATGATGATGCCCTGTTTGCTTTTGGAGCACATATTTCTTTCATTGTAGACGATGATAAAATTAAATACATCATCAATAAGCCAGTCATAGAAAAAATAGGATTAAGGGTTAGCCAGGAGCTAATGCGTTTTTCTGAATAACACTTAATGAAAAATAATCTCAAACAACAACTTTATTTACTTTGCATGGAATGTATTGAGCAGCGGATTTCCAATGCTCAGGAAGCTATAAACGTAGCGAAAGAATCAGCAAATGATGACTCAAAGAGTAGTGCAGGGGATAAACATGAAACAGGAAGAGCAATGGCTCAGTTAGAGCAGGAAAAAAGTGGACAACAACTAAAGGAAGCTGAAGAATTAAAAAAGACTCTTGAGAAAATGAATGTCGGCAACACATCCGACTCTATTCAAATAGGAAGTATAGTTTTAACTAATAAAGGCAATTTTTTTATTGCTGTTCCTGTTGGGAAATTAATTGTAGATAAAGAGTCTTATTATGCTATTTCCATTGGTTCTCCGCTTGGTGCAAAAATTAAAAACCTTCGAAATGGCACTGAATTTGATATGAATGGCATTGTTTATAAAATACTTGGGATTTTATAAACCAATTCTTTATATTTGTTTGAACTAAATTGTGTAAACTAAAAAAATCAGAAATATGAAAAAAATCACTCTTGGCCTAAGCGTTATGTTTTTAATGTTTATTGGCATGTCAAATCTTCAAGCACAAGAATTAAGAAGTTCAAACGGAAGTAGTACCGGAAAGATTGATTCTGATGGAACAATCAGAAACGGTTCAGGAAGCAGCTGCGGCAAAATTGATTCTGACGGAACAATAAGAAATGGTTCAGGAAGCAGTATCGGTAAAATTGATTCAGATGGGACGATTAGAAACGGTTCTGGAAGTAGCATTGGTAAAGTTGATAAAGATGGAACAGTTAGAAATAGCTCTGGAAGCAGCATCGGTAAAGTTGATTCAGATGGAACAGTAAGAAACAGTTCAGGAAGCAGCATCGGAAGTGCTAAAGGCATTTCTAAAGAAAAAGCAGCTGTTTGTTTCTTCTTTTTTCAGTTTAAATA
>CAYWAV010000004.1:0-48990 GCA_964456225.1 uncultured Chitinophaga sp.
GGAGAACAAGTAAAATTAGATGCACCAACAGGCGATGAATTACCTCCTAAAGGTTTTGCTGTGGAAGATGCAGGATATCAAGCGCCAGCTGCTGATGGTAGCAAAGTGAGTATAGTGGTTTCTCCAACATCTGATCGTTTGCAATTGTTAGATCCATTTGCTGCATGGGAAGGCGTTGATTTGAAAGGATTGAAATTATTGATTAAAGCAAAAGGAAAATGTACAACGGATCATATTTCTATGGCTGGACCATGGTTGAAGTTCCGTGGACATTTAGATAATATTTCTAACAACATGTTGATTGGTGCAGTGAATGCTTTCAACGAAAAAACAGATAACGTTAAGAACCAGTTAACAGGTGCTTACGATGCAGTTCCAAAAGTGCAACGAGCATACAAAGCCCAGAACATTGGTTCAATTGTAGTAGGTGACGAAAATTATGGTGAAGGTTCATCACGTGAACATGCAGCTATGGAGCCTCGTCATTTAGGTGTTCGCGCTGTTCTCGTAAAATCATTTGCTCGTATTCACGAAACAAATTTGAAAAAACAAGGAATGTTAGGATTGACATTCGAAAACAAAGCCGATTACGATAAAATTAAAGAAGATGATAGCATTGATATTATCGGCTTAACAAGCTTTGCTCCAAATACTCCATTAACATTAGTATTTAACCATGCTGATGGAAGCAAGGATGAAATTAAAGCAAACCATACATATAATGAACAACAAATTGAGTGGTTCAAAGCAGGTGGTGCTTTAAATATTATTCGTGCAAACGTAAAAGCATAATTTTATTTTAATTTATCTTCGACTCTGTTCTTGTTGACTACTAAAATGTCACACTGGGCGGAGTCGAAGTGTTTACTGAGCTAATGAATCAATTCAATGAAAGCATACAATCCTAAAGAGTGGTCAAAATTAATTTTTCATTTTCATAAGTCCGATTCCTTCCGAATGCTATTGCCGGCAATGATTGCGTTGGCATTGTATTCAGCAGTTTTGTGTTATTTGGATGTGGAAGTAAAAGTGATTAAACTTAGAAGTACGACCGTTTTGCATTCCCTCTTGGGTTTTGTTCTTTCCTTGTTGCTAGTTTTTCGAACCAACACAGCTTACGATCGTTGGTGGGAAGGGAGAAAATTGTGGGGAGACTTAATTAATAACAGCAGGAATTTAATGTTGAAATTAAATGCTTTCCTTCCGGTAGAAAATAAAGGATTGAAAAATAATTTTAGAATTTTAATAAGCAATTATGCTTTTGCTTTAAAAGAGCATTTGCGTGGAGGTTTTATTATAAATGAATTAGAAGATCATCCAAATTTAAAGTTGCAAGAACTAACTAAATACAGCCATATTCCAAACAGAATTGCTCAACAATTGTATAGCGACTTAGATGCCTTACAAAAGCAAAATGTAATTAGCGAAGAAAAAATAATTGTGTTGAACGAAGAACTGCGTTCATTTACAAACATTGCTGGGGCTTGCGAACGCATAAAAGCTACTCCCATTCCTTATTCATATAGCACTTTTATCAAACGTGTTATTTTGATTTATATGATTACATTACCAATTGGTTTGGTTGACGATTTTAAGTGGACTACGATCCCAATGGTATTGTTTGTGTTTTATGCTTTTGCAGGATTAGAGCTTATTGCAGAGGAGATTGAAGATCCTTTTGGTCATGAAGACAATGATTTACCAACAGATGAGATTGCTGAAAAAATTAAGAAAAATTTAAAAGAAATTGTTGAATTTTAAAGCGATATCAAGCCTTCAATTCCTTCCATTTCTTTGTATTTATCAATTATGGAATCAGCCGACAACATGGCCTCTTTAATAGTAATGCTCATGTATTTTCCGGTGGATGATTCTTTTTGAGTTATGATGGCTTCATCAGAAAATTTAGATTCCACCAATGCAATCTTTCTATTGTCAGCTGGAATTATAAATTTGAACATATAAATGGTAGGCCAGTCTTTTTCCTTATTTAGCTGTTCGCGTAGTTTTTCAAATTGTTCGTCTGTATTCATAGTGCAAAGATAAAGTTAATGTTATAACTTTGTATCACAATGGAAAATTTTCAATTAACAGAAGAATACATTCAGCTCAATCAATTATTAAAAGCAATGGCTTGGTGTTCCAATGGAGCAGAGGCAAATGCAATGATTGATAACGGACAAGTAGTTGTAAATGGCGAAGTGGAATTGAGGAAAAGGAATAAAATCAGAAAAGGATTCGTAATAAAGTTTAATAATCAACAAGTAACAATCGAATAAATTATGCAAAAATATCTTTACATTTTAGTTTTACTATTTGTCTTTTCAAACAAAAATTTCGGACAAGAAATTAAAGTTGATAATGAAATCGACACGAATGTTTTGAATGATTATGAACTAACAGATAAACAATACACTGCTTGGAAATCCATTAAATACAACTGGATGGCGAATGACTATGAATTAATCAAATCAGAAAACAAAATAAAATTGAATTGCGCTAATTGCAGTGCGTTTTATGTGGAGGTTGTTATTAAAATAAATGAAAGTGGTAAAATGGAGTATTATAAACTTGTGAATGGAAAAAGATGTGGCGTTGGTCTTACAAAGGAGCTTGAATTAAGAATTATGCGTAAATTTTTCAAATTTGAATATCCTTTCGAACTTAGAAATACAACTTTCAAAACAAAATTAGGAGATGTTTTGAAATGTTAACCATGATATACTTTTGAGAAAACAATCATTCCACTCTGGATTTCTAACAGTTCAGCAACCATCATATCCTCTTCGTTTTCTACTTTTCTGACGTATTCCATGAAAATACGTGTTTTGTTAGCTGTTAAATTCGTTACCTCATAATGCAAAGAAGGCAATCGTTCAAATGCATCTTTCCACCAAGCTCTTAAAGCATCTTTTCCCACTACCAATCCATTTGTTTCTGGCTTTCGAATTTTCAATTTTGGGCTGTAATGCTTTGCTTCATTGTGATAGAGAGATAATAGCTTCTCTAAATCATGCTCGTTGAAGGCTTCAAACCAAGCTTTAGCTATTGTTTCGTTTTGTTGTGCTGACATATCCAATTTTGACTCATAAATGTAGCACTTTTTCAAGAATTGTAGGGGAAAAATTGTTTTTAAACCCTTAATAAAATCAATAGATTTTGCTAATTTTACAACATAGTGGTTCCTATGGAACTGATTAAGCAAAGGGTTGAATAAAAATTAATTTATTTACCCCAAAAATTCTATTATTTAAGCTTTATGACAATTAAAAACGATTTAATATTACGCGCAGCAAGAGGAGAAAAAGTGGAAAGAACTCCAGTTTGGTTAATGCGCCAAGCTGGTAGAATATTGCCCGAATACAGAGCCGTGCGAGCAAAAATGGGAGGATTTAAAGAGTTGGTAGAAACACCCGAATTTGCCTGTGAAGTAACCATTCAGCCAGTAGATATTTTAGGTGTTGATGCGGCCATCATTTTTTCTGATATTCTTGTTATCCCCGAAGCAATGGGGCTTCCATACCAAATGATTGAAGCAAAAGGTCCTTGGTTTGAGAAAACAATACAAACTGCTGCTGATGTTGCTCAAATTCGTGTTGCGCAAGGAGACGATTTGCAGTATGTACTGAATGCCATCAAGCTTACAAAAAAAGAATTAAATGGTAGAGTGCCATTGATTGGATTTGCTGGTGCGCCCTGGACAATCTTTGCATATATGATTGAAGGAAGCGGAAGTAAAACATTTTCGAAGGCAAAAAAATTCCTTTACACACAACCAGAAACTGCACATATTTTGCTGCAAAAAATTACCAACAGCACAATCAACTACTTGAAAGCGCAAATTGTTGCTGGAGCAGATATGTTGCAATTGTTCGATAGCTGGGCAGGTGTTCTGTCGCCTGAGCAATACAATGAGTTTGCTTTGAAATACATTTCCCAAATATGTGATGCAATTAAAGATGTTCCATTTACTGTGTTTGCAAAAGATGCTCATTTTGCGCGTAAACAAATGGGGCAGTTGAGCTGTGATACGATTGGGTTGGATTGGACAATGAATATAGCAGAATCCCGTTTATTAATTGGCGAAAATAAAACACTACAAGGTAATATGGATCCTTGTTTGTTGTATGCCGATTATGCTACAATAAAAAGTGAAGCACAAAAAATGTTAAAAGCATTTGGTCCACATCGTCACATCGCCAACTTGGGTCATGGTTTGTATCCGGATTTAGAAAAAGATAAAGTAAAGTGTTTTGTTGATACGATTAAAGAATACCGATTTTAATTTGAATGTATAAAAAAACAAAAAATAGCAAACTGTTTTTTCTAAAAATGCTTTCGTTTTTAGTCGTTTTGTTATTTTCTGTCCCTTCTTTTTCCCAAAATAAAAAAGGGAAAAATGTAATCCCTAATCCTAGTTTCGAAGAACGAAAAAGTAAAGGAAGCGATATTAAAGCTGCTATTCCTTGGAAAGGTGTGGGTACGGTTGATTATTATATGAAACCTGATAAAAGAGATGTTTCTAAATATAAAGGAGCAAGAACTGGAACCAGTTATGCTGGCTTGCGTTTTCAGGCAGATTACAAAGAGTACATGCATGTGAAATTATTGGAAACGCTTGAAAAAGGAGAAGTGTATGAATTTAAAATGTACATACGAATCCTCGAAGCAGAAAATGTTACTGTTACTGTAAAACAGTTAGGTGCGTTTTTTTCTGAAACAGAATTTAGAATTGGAATGGAGTTTAATGAACAAGGTTTGGTAGATACAACTTATAGCAAAGGAATCTCAGGAACCTTAAATTGGATATTGATTCAAGGTGATTACACAGCAAGCGGAAATGAAAAATATATGATCATTGGAAATTTCAGAACAAAAATGAAAGACGACTTTGTGAAAAAAAACAAATGGAGTCTTTTTGCTTTTCAGGAAGCGTATTACTACATCGATGATCTTTCGCTTTGCAAAAAAAATCAGGAGGACGACACTCCTAAATATAATAGTGAAGGCGGTATTGTAAATTGGTTGCCACATGCTTTTAGTGCAGGGAAGTCATTCGATATAAAAAATTTGTTTTTCGAAAAAGGGACAGCAAAATTATTGAGTGAATCGGATAAAGCATTGGACGAGTTAGCTAAAAAGTTGATGGAAAAACCTTTGACAAGTATTCAGATAAACGGACACATGGATAAGTTTGGTAACGAAGAAGAGGAAAAAAGAATTTCAAAAGAACGTGCAAAAGTAGTTTATGATTATCTAAAAGCTAAAGGTGTCAACAATCAAATGATATTTAAAGGCATGGGTTCCTCGCAACCTATCGCTCCAAATGATTCAGAAGAGTACAAAGCAAAAAACAGAAGAGTGGAAGTTTCCATTCTGAAAGAATAATTTAAGAATATACCTATGACAGAAATTGTAAAAGGGAATAAAAAAATTATCAACGCTTGGGTTACCTACGACCTTGCAAATTCAGTATATAATTTAGTTATTACTGCAACTATTTTCCCCATCTATTACATGTCGCAAACGGTTACAAAAGATGATGCCGGAAATATTACTTCAAATTTAGTTGAGTTCTTGGGCGTTCAATTCAAGAACACCACACTCTATGATTTTGCAATTGCCTTTGCCTTTTTAGTTGTTGCATTCCTCTCGCCACTTTTATCGGGTGTTGCAGATTATGGAGGGAATAAAAAACGATTTATGCAATTTTTCTGCTACTTAGGCGCTGTCGCATGTTCGCTAATGTATTTTTTTAATAGAGAATACGATTCTCCTGATTCGTCATACAGTTTGTACATAGGTATTTCATTGGCTGTGTTGGCTTGTGTAGGTTATGCCGGAAGTTTGGTTTTTTATAATTCATACCTGCCAGAAATTGCACCTAAAGAAATGCAGGATAAAGTTAGTGCAAAAGGTTTTGCAATGGGATACATTGGCAGTTCTTTCCTTTTGATTGTAAATTTAATCATGGTATTGCATCCAGAATGGTTTGGGTGGCTGAAAGAAGATGGAACTCCGGATAAAGGTTTCGCTACCCGAATTTCATTTATTATGGTTGGTTTGTGGTGGTTTGGATTCTCTCAGATTACGTTTTATCATTTACCCAAAGCCAAAAATGCAGACAAGAAAAAATCGGAAGGGCATTATCTGACTCAGGGATTCAGAGAATTAAAAAAGGTTTGGAATGAATTGAAACACAACAAACAATTAATCCGTTTTTTGCCGGCATTCTTTATTTACAGCATGGGAGTGCAAACTGTAATGTTGGTTGCAAACCACTTTGGTGCCGATGAAATTAAAATGGAATCAGGACAATTGATTACAACAATTTTAATTATTCAGTTTGTTGCTATGGCAGGTTCATTTTTGTTCTCATTCATTTCCCGTAAAACAGGAAATTTATTCACTCTAAAATTGGCTACACTTCTTTGGTCGGCAATCTGCTTAACTACGTTCTTGTTTGTTTACACTGCTGTTCATTTTTATATTGTAGCGGCATTTGTTGGGTTGGTGATGGGTGGTATTCAATCGCTTTCTCGTTCAACCTATTCTAAAATGTTACCCGAATCGGATGATAACACTTCTTATTTTAGTTTTTATGACGTATGTGAAAAATTAAGTATTGTATTCGGAATGTTAACTTTTGGAATAATCAATGAATGTAGTTCAACAATGCGTACACCAATTGTTGCACTTGTTACATTTTTCGTAATTGGCTTTTTATTGTTATTTAGAATGAAAAAAATATAATTTTTAAAACCATAGATTAGTAAATTCGTTATGATTAGTTATTTGTAATATATGATTGTAGATATTTTTATTCCTTGTTTTATCGACCAGATTTATCCAGAAACCGGATTTAATATGGTGAAGATTTTAGAAAAAGTAGGTTGTGGTGTTAATTATAATCCTGAACAAACGTGTTGCGGACAACCAGCTTTTAATGCTGGTTATTGGGACGACTGCAAAGAAGTAGGTGAGAAATTTATTCAGGAATTTCAAAACGACAGATACATAGTTTGTCCTTCCGCTTCTTGTGTAGGGATGATTAAAAATTATTATCCTGAAATGTTTCACAATTCGGTTTTACACAATGAGTACAAACAAATTCAAAAAAACATTTTTGAGTTCTCCGATTTTATGGTGAACGTTTTAAAAATAACAGATATTGGAGCAACATTAAATGGAGTAGCTACGTATCACGATTCTTGTTCGGCTCTGCGAGAGTACGGAATTAAACGCGAACCAAGAGTGTTATTAGAAAAAGTAAGAGGATTGGAATTGAGAGAAATGAAAGACTCTGAAACTTGTTGCGGATTCGGAGGAAGTTTTTCTGTGAAGTTTGAACCGATTGCAGTAGGAATGGGAGAACAAAAATTAGAGAATGCTTTACAAACAGGAGCGGAATATATGATATCAACGGATGTCTCTTGTTTGATGCACGTTGACGGATATGCAAAAAAAGCGGGAAAAAATATGAAGATGATGCATTTGTGTGATGTTCTTGCTTCTGGTTGGGATTAATTAAACTGATTTTTCAAAAATGATCAAACTATTGACGATAATTGGTGCCCGGCCGCAAATTATTAAAGCAGCAGCACTTAGCAGAGTAATCAAAAATAAATTTTCTGATAAAGTCAGAGAAATAATTGTGCACACCGGGCAACATTATGATGATAATATGTCGCAAGTGTTTTTTGATGAATTAGATATTCCACATCCGAATTATAATTTGAATGCAGGTTCCGGTTCACATGGAAAACAAACGGCTTTGATGATTGAAGGCATTGAAGAAATTCTTTTAAAAGAAAAACCAAATTGTATTGTTTTGTATGGCGATACGAATTCAACACTTGCAGGAGCAGTTGCAGCTTCTAAAATTCAGGTGCCTATCATTCACATCGAAGCTGGATTGCGCTCTTTTAATAAATCCATGCCCGAGGAAATAAATCGGATTATTTGTGATTCCGTTTCTACTCTTTTGTTTTCGCCTACCAAAACGGGTTTTGATAACTTGGTAAAAGAAGGTTTTAAAAAGAAAAATGTTCCGCCTTACTCTTTTGATAATCCTAAGATTTATCATTGTGGAGATGTAATGTTTGATAACAGTTTGCATTTCTCTACTGTTGCTCAGCAAAAAAGTACAATTCTAGTAGATAATGGTTTGGAGGAAGGTAAGTTTTTGCTTGCTACCATTCATCGAAATAACAATACAGATGAGCCTGTTCGTTTAAATGCTTTGTTTCGTGCTATCAATAAAATTTCCACTGAAAATAATATTAAAATTGTTTTACCCCTTCACCCTAGAACGGCAAAACTGCTTTCGAAAAACCTTTCCTCAGAATTATATAGTACAGTAAAAACAAATGAATTGATTAAGATTATTCCACCTGTTTCATTTTTAGAAATGATTGCACTTGAACAAAACTCTTTTTTAGTAATGACCGATTCTGGAGGTGTTCAAAAAGAAGCATTCTTTTTTAAGAAGCCGTGTATTATTTTGCGTTCTGAAACTGAATGGGTAGAGCTTGTAAACTCAGGGTCTGCTATAATTGCTGATGCAAATGAAATAGAGATTATAAAAGCATTTGAAAAATTCAAAAAGATGAAAAAATTGAAATTTCCTGTTTTGTTTGGTGACGGAAATGCTGCTGAATTTATTTGTCAAGAAATCTTAAAGAATATACATTAGAAAATGCTTCTGATTTACACACATAAAATTACACATCGTAACAAGTATATCTTTAACTTGATTTTTAAAGATACGCTGGGTATTGATTTTACACTTACTTCTGAATTGGAGCAGTTTAAAACGAGCGATGGCGCAAAATTGAGTTATACCAATAATCCTGTTTCGGATGAGCTTTTTTTTACTTCTCGTAATTTACTTTTTGAAACGGGTATAACAGAACAAAATATTTCTGTTTTTGAATTGAATAATAGCAAAGTGTTTTTTGCTACAGGAAAATCATCAGGACTTCCATTTGATGTTTTTGCGGCCAGTTTTTATTTAGTGAGTCGCTACGAAGAGTATCTGCCACATATCCGTGACGAACACGATCGCTTTGATGCAAAGGATAGCTTGGCTTTCCTAAACGGATTTTTACAAAAACCTCTCGTTAATATCTGGGCTATTTGGATTAGAGAATTGCTTGTAAAAAAATATCCTCAACTGATTTTTCCTGAACAGAAATACCAATTTGTTTCTACCATCGATATAGATAATGCATACGCGTACCGAGAAAAGGGTTTTACAAGAAGTGTTGGTGGATACCTGAAATCCCTGACGAAGTTTGATTTTAAAGAAATTTCAGAACGTAGCCGCGTTATACTTGGGTTTGATAAAGACCCATACGATACCTATGAATTTCAGTTGGAAATTATTAAAAAGTACAAACTTAAATCCATCTACTTTTTTCTGCTGGGCGATTATGGTGTGAATGATAAAAATTTACCAATTGAAAGCAAAAAATTTCAGTCATTGATTAAAATGCTTGGAGATTATGCTCAAATTGGAATTCATCCTTCCTATGGTTCAAATAAAAGTAAAACACAATTGAAAAAAGAAGTAGAACGTTTGTCGAAAGTGTTGCACCGAGACATTACTCAAAGTCGCCAGCATTTTTTAAAATTAACACTTCCTGAAACTTACCGTAATCTTATCGATTTGGATATTACAGATGATTATACAATGGGTTTTGCGTCTCAGGTGGGTTTTAGAGCAAGCATTTGCACCGCATTCAATTTTTATGATCTGGATATGGAGCTGGAAACAAAATTAAAAATTCATCCTTTTGCTATGATGGAAGGAACATTAAAATACAGCATGAAAGTGAATCCTGAAGATGCGATGAATAAAATTCAACCATTAATTGACGAAGTAAAAAAGGTGGATGGAGTTTTTATGAGTCTATGGCACAACGATACTTTGAATGATAAAAAAATATGGGCCGGCTGGAAAGCTGTTTATGAAAAAATGGTGCAATACGCTGCTACTAAATAATGTTTAAAAAAATTGTCTTAAAATATGCTCCCGAATTTGTTCTTGAATGGGCAAAGCAACTGAAAAAAAATCAGCGTAGAAAAGAATTGAGTCAACAAAAGCAGAATGGGAAGATTATTACAAAAGAAATTTTAATGGAAGATTTGAAAAAAATCGGATTGAAGAAAAATGATTCCGTTCTTGTTCATAGCAGTTTAAGTAAAATTGGTTTTGTTGAAGGTGGTCCTAAAACCATTGTTGATGCTCTTCAGGAAGTTGTTGGTGCAGAAGGAACCTTGCTATTTCCAACTTTTCCTGCTGCTGGAAGAAATAAAACACACTTGGAAGAAAATCCTGTTTTTGATGTAAAAAACACACCCTCTCAAATGGGAAGTATTACCGAATATTTTAGAAAATTAGAAGGCTGTAAAAGAAGTCTGCACCCAACAGATGCAGTTGCAGCAAGTGGACCTTTGTCCGATTATTTTACAAATTCACATTTCGGACAGCTAACACCTTACAACGAACATTCACCGTTTAGAAAGTTATGCAGTAAAAATGGTAAAATATTAATGTTAGGCACAACCTTGAATGGAGCCTGCACCAATCTGCATACACTTGAAGATGCAGTTAACTTTAAATTTCCTGTTTACGATGAAAAGATATTTGATGTAAAAATGATTGATGCTGATGGGAAAGAATCAATGATGAAAACCAAAGTGCATAATCCAGAGTATTCGGTAAAAAGAAATTGTGATGCTTTAAAACCAATGTTTGAAAAAGAAGGTGTTTTGACCAATGGAATGGTGGCAGAGGCTAAAACGATGCTAATCGATGCTAATAAAATGTTGGAAGTAATGATTAAGAATTATAATGAAAAAGGTATAACGATGTATACTCCATTTGGGGGAAATGGTTGAATAGGTTAAGTAGGTTAATTTAGGTTTTATGTTGCTAGCCAGAATTAACTGAATTAACTGAATTAACCCAATTAACTGAAAAAATGAACATATACTTAACACTCGACTATGAAATCTACTTTGGCGAAAACCATGGTACAGTTGAGAAATGCATTATTTATCCTACTTCTGAGCTTATTCGCATTGCAGAAAAACACAATGTACGTTTCAGCTTTTTTGTCGATTGTGGCTTTATTTTAAAGCTAGACGAGTTTCGAAAAAAATTTCCTGCTTTGGAAAAGGATTACAAAGCAATTACAGAACAAGTAAAATATTTGTCGGATACCGGTCACGATATTCAATTACATATTCACCCGCATTGGGAAGATAGTTTTTACGATGGAAACCGTTGGATCATTGATGTGAAAAGATACAAGTTGGCGGATTTTAATGAAAATGATGTTGCTGAGATTGTAGTGCGTTATAAAAAAGTGCTTACCGACATTACCAATAAATCCATTTTTGCTTTCAGGGCAGGAGGCTGGTGTTTGCAGCCTTTTAGTAAACTGAAAAAAATATTCATGGATAACAACATTTGCTTGGATAGTAGCGTTTTTAAAGATGGATATTTCAGCTCAGAGCAATATTCCTACGACTTTAGAAATGCTCCGGATAAAGATATTTACAGATTTGAAGACAATGAGCTAATTGAAAATGAAAAAGGATTTTTTACTGAACTTCCTATAAGTCCAATTAAAAATTCACCGCTATTCTTTTGGACATTATTTTTGTTGGGACGAAAGAATCCCTATTTGCATAAACCTTTAGGAGATGGACGAGCAATGGCTGCTCCGGGATACAGAAAAAAAATATTGACAAAGTTTACAAATAATCCAGTTTCGGTAGACGGTTATAATGCTCATCTTTTGCAAACGGCTTTAGGGATTCTACTAAAAAAGAAACGTGAGCACATGGTAGTAATCGGTCATCCCAAAGCATTGTCACGCTACTCAATTCAAAAAATAGAAGAGTTTGTTGAAAAGAACAAAGAGAAAAATAATTTCACAACGTATGCAAAAATGTTTGCTAAATAAGAGCTCCTTCCGAGAAGATAAAACATGATTAAGTTTATAGAATATAAAAATATCAATAAGAAGAAGTGGGATGCTTGTATTAACTCTAGCTCCAATCCTTCTATTTTTGTTTATTCCTGGTATCTGGATGTTGTTTGTAAGGATTGGTGTGGATTAGTTTTGGATGATTATGAAGCCGTTTTTCCTCTGGCTAGTAAATCAAAATATAAAATCAATTATTTATACCAACCTTTTTTTACACGGTATTTTGGACTTTTTACTAAGTCTAAAGTAACACCTAAAATACTCACTGATTATTTTGACGCAATTCCTTCGAAGTTCAAATTTTCAGAATTTTGTTTGCATGAAAACAGTGAAGTACGTTTAAAAAATGCGGACTTGTCGGAAAAAAAATATCAAGTATTAGATTTGAGTGCAAAATACGAAAGCATACAAAAGGGTTTTTCGGAAAATGCAAAACGGAATGTAAAAAAAGCAATAAAAGCCGGATTAAAAATTCGCCCAGATATTTCTTCTGATAAAATTGTGCACTTATTCAAAACAACCAAAGGGAAAGATTTGGAAGTATTTGGTTCAGAAGATTATAAAACGCTTATCAAACTAATGGATACTTGTACAGATTTAAACAAAGGTCAATCCATTGCTGTTTATGATGGCAATAAGCTATGTGCCGCAGCATTTTTCATGTTTAGTAACAACCGATTTACATTTTTAAAGAGTGGTGTAAGTGATGATGGAAAAGCAAAAGGAGCCATGCATTTACTATTCGATTACTTTATCAAAGAAAATTCAGGTAAAAAGTATCAACTCGATTTTGGGGGTTCATCAGTAGAGAATGTGGCCCGTTTTTATAAGAATTTCGGTGCTAAAGATTGCGTATATTTGCAGTTGAAACAAAACAATTTGCCCAATTTTGTAAAATGGGTAAAATCATTAAAAAAGTAAGTTTATGGTACATGTTATAGGAGCAACTAATTCTGTTTTTAATCAATTTATTTCAGAAATACGCGATGTGGAGGTTCAAAAAGACAGTATGCGTTTTCGCAGAAATCTAGAACGAATGGGAGAGATTATGGCTTATGAGATAAGTAAAACATTGAATTATAAATTGGAAGAAGTTACAACACCTTTAGGTATTGCAAGTGTTTCCGTGCCAGCTGAACAGCCTGTAGTGGCAACTATTTTGCGTGCTGGTTTGCCTTTGCATCAAGGAATCTTAAATTACTTTGATAAAGGACAAAATGCATTTATTTCAGCTTATCGTAAGCATCACAAAGATGGTACTTTTGATATTCATGTGGAGTATATGGCTTCTCCAGATTTAACAGATAAAGTATTGATACTTACTGATCCCATGTTAGCTACTGGTTCATCAATTGTATTAACCTATCAGGCATTAATGAAAAGAGGGCTTCCTTCTCATACACATATTGTAGCGCTTATCGCAAGTAGCGAAGGTGTTGAATATGCAAAAAAAAATCTGCCTTTAAATGTCACCCTGTGGATTGGCGCAATTGATGAAGAATTAACAGCACAATCGTATATCGTTCCAGGATTGGGTGATGCTGGCGACTTGGCATTTGGTGAAAAAATTTAATTTAAAGTTATGGATGCTTGGTGGGAAATTCTTTCTGTATTTTTATTTAGTACTATAAAATTCTTTTTTGGTGGAGTTCCTTTGGCATTAGGATATAATTTTTCTCACCTAGAAAGTATTTTTGTTACTTCTGCTGGTGGTTGTACTGGTGTAGCTATTTTTGTGTCGGGAAGCGACAAACTAATTGCTTTCTTGAAAAATAGAGCAACACAAAAACGCTTGAAGAATCCTAATAACCTTCCGTTAAAGAAAAAATTTACCCGCACAAACAGAGTTATTATTGGTGTAAAAAGAAGATTTGGACTTTGGGGTTTTTCTTTGATTGTTCCTTTCCTTATTCCAATTCCTTTAGGTTGCTTTTTAGCGGTGCGTTACTTTGACAATAAAATAAAAATAATGTCTGCTTTATTTGTATCAGTTATGTTTTGGGCTGTAGCAGGAGCATTTTTGTATAAACCACTTTTTGATGCCATACGATACTATTTTCCTTGATTTAGATCATACGCTTTGGGACTTTAACAAAAATTCTCAAGAAGCGCTCACCGAAATTGCAGCAAAGCATCAGTTCCTGAATAAAGGAATTCCTTCATTAGAAGATTTTTTGAAAGAGTATTTTATTATCAATGAACTGTTGTGGGAAGAGTACAGAAAAAATAATATTTCCAAAGAAACATTGCGATACGACCGTTTTCATCAAGCATTAAAAAAGTTTGATATTGATGATTTTGAATTAGCCACAGCAATTGGCAACGACTATGTAAACAGCGCTCCGTATAAAACAAACCTCTTTCCTCATGCTATTCAAGTGCTAAACTATTTGAAAGGCAAATACAACTTGCACATCATCACAAACGGTTTTGAAGAGACACAACACCTAAAATTAAAAAATTCCAAAATTGATCATTACTTCGATCATGTGATAACTTCAGAACGTTCAGGTTTCAAGAAACCTGACGAACGAATGTTCCATTTTTCATTACAACTTACTAATGCAAAGCCCGAAACAAGCATTATGATTGGTGACAGTTTAGAAGCGGATGTATTGGGAGCGAAGAATGTAGGAATGCACCAAGTTTATTTTAATCCTGAGCTGAGAAGACATGATGAAAAATTGACCTATGAAGTAAAAGGGTTGAAAGAGTTGATGGAGATCTTGTAAAAAAAAGCCCAGAGGTTTCACTCTGGGCTTTTTTATGATTTAGCAAAAACTATTTCTCAGTTTTTGTAGTTTCAGTTGTTGAAGTAGTAGCTGCAGTTGCAGTTCCTTTTGATTTGCAACAAGTTTTTCCAGTTGCTTTTTCACCAGAACAAGCTTTAGCTTCACCAGAACAAGCTTTTCCACTTGCGTCAGCTGTGTGTTTTCCAGCAGCATCTTTTTTGCAACAAGCTTTTTCGTCTTTTTTCTTTTTGTCATCACCTTTAATTGGATCTCCTTTTACTGAAACAATTGTTACAGGTGTAGAAGTTAACAATGTAGTAGCAGATGCAGCACCAACAATTCCTGTGAATGCGATCAATAAAAATAATTTTTTCATGTGGTTTATGGTTTTAATGGTTGTTTCTTTTTATTTATAACCTAAAATTAATTAAAATATTTGATTTTCACTAAAATTTAACATTTAGAATTGTTAAATGCTGTTAAAATAGGATAGTGATTTCAATCAGCATTGTCGAAATCCCCCTAACCCTTTTCCAAAGGGGGAATTGATAGTGCTTGCTAATAGGAGATCACGTGTCGCCCTGAGCACTCTGGCGGGATGACAGTTGCGAGGATGAGTGTCAATTATACAAGTAGTTAGATGAATAAACTGCAAATATTCTTTCAAAGCAAATCCTTCTCCTTTGGAGAAGGTGTCCAAAGGACGAATGAGGTTATTCAAAAGTAGCAATCACCGTCTCTGGTCCAGTCACTTTTTGCTCTAAACTCACTTTCACTTTTACATTTAAAGGAAGTAATAAATCAACGCGTGAACCAAATTTGATGAATCCGAATTCACTGCATTGAATGGCAGTATCGTTTTCTTTGGAGTAATTTACAATCCGTCTAGCCATTGCTCCTGCAATTTGACGAAACAAAATTTCTTGTCCGTTTTTATGCTTTACTACTATGGTTGTTCGTTCATTGTCGGTTGAGGATTTTGGATGCCATGCAACCAAAAACAATCCAGGATGGTATTTTGAATACTTTACTATTCCGCTTATTGGATAACGATTGATGTGTACGTTTATGGGCGACATGAAAATAGAAATCTGCAAACGTTTGTCGTTGAAATATTCTGTTTCCATTACTTCTTCAATCACCACTACTTTTCCATCTGCAGGAGCAACAATGTTGTTGTCGTTTATTATGATGGTGCGATTTGGGTTTCTGAAAAATTGCAAAATGGTAATCAGTAAAAATGCTGATAATGCATATCCAAGCCATATTACAATTGCATACGCAGAGCAAAAATAATAAGTGAGGAAATTAATAATTGCACTAACAATAAGTGTAAGAATTAAAGATGGTATGCCTTCTTTGTGAAATTTCATAGTTACTTTTTATGCTTTCGTTTCTGCTGTTTCTCGACTCCGCTCGAAATGACGCAGATGATGCTATTAGGTTTTTTTCGATAATTCCGATAACTATCGGACTCGCAATGACGCCCTATTCGTTACTTCTTCTTTTGGTCTATTTGTTGACGCTGTTTTGTCATTTCCTCTAACTTCTGTTGGAACTTAGATTGCTTCATAGGTTTCTTTTTGTTTTCTTGGAGTTTAGCATGCAAAGCATCGTGGTCAATTACAAATTTTTGAATCACCCATGTTTGCCCGAATGTAATCATGTTGGCAAGGAAATAATACCAGCTCAATCCGGCTGAATAACTATTCATGAATCCTAAGAACATAATCGGCATCAAATACATCATGTATTTCATGCCCGGCATTTGATTGCTTGTTCCCATTAATTGACTGTTGCTCCAAGTATATAATAAAGTGGAGGCAGTCATTAATAAGGCAAACAAACTCATGTGGTCACCATAAATAGAATGGATAACAGGAATGTTACCAAAATTCCATACCGAATCATAAGTAGATAAATCGTGAGCCCAAAGGAAACTTTGCTGACGTAATTCAATAGATGCAGGGAAGAAGTTGAACAAGGCAATTAAGATCGGCATTTGTAACAACACCGGAATACAACCCGCCATTGGATTTACTCCCGCTGATTTATACAACGCCATTGTAGCTTGTTGCTTTTTAATTGGGTCGTCATTTTTATGCTTTTCATTCAGCTCATCGATCTCTGGTTTTAACACGCGCATTTTTGCGGATGATAAAATGGTTTTGTAAGCAATAGGCAAAAGCAATAATTTTAAGATGATGGTTAAGATCAAAATGATAATACCATAATTCAGATCGAAACTATCTAAGAAATTAAAAATAGGAATGGTTAAGAACCTGTTCAACCAACCAAAAATTTTCCATCCCAAGTTGATTTGTTTTTCCAATTCCAAATCATACTTTTTTAATGTTTTAAAATGGTTAGGCCCAAAATACATGCGCATTCCAATCGTTTCGGTGTATGGAATTGAAATTGCTGCGTTGTATTCTTTTACGTAGTTTAAAGATCCTTGCTGTGAAACCGTTTCAATTTCTGTTTCTTTATTAAATGTATTGTCGGCAATAATTACGGATGTAAAGAATTGTTGTTTGAATCCTATCCATTTTACAGGAAATTCCATTGCCTTCTTTTCGTAAGTGGCAGCACCCATATCATCCACATTTTCATCCGGGTATTTAAAGTAAATGGCCGAAGCGATGTTTTGGTTCTGTTGATTGAACTCTTGCATTGGAGTTTTCATTCCCCAATTCAGGATTATGCTTCCGTTAGTGGAAAGGATGTTTTGCATTCCAACAGTATTGATCCGGAAGCCCATCATGTACTCGTTTCCTGTTAAGGAATAAACGTATTCAATATATTTTGCTTTGTCGCCAGCGTAAAGGCGCATCGCTATACTTTTTGTCTCTGTACCTTTAATGTTGAAGGCTGTGCCTTCTGGTAAGAAAAATAAGGAGTCCGTTGCAAATTCTTTTCCGAAAGCTTTGATGGTTAAATTTTGTGTTGAAGAATCAGCATCAAATAAAATAAGTGGCTTTTGGTCGTATGTTTTGTAATTCTTTAATTCTACAGAAGTAATTCTACCACCTTTGGGTGAAATAGAAACTTTCATCACTTCATTTTCTAAAAAAATTGTTTTGTTCTCTCCGGTTGATGCATCTGCAAAATCACCGTAAACTTGTTTCTTTAAAAGTGATTGAACTGAATCGTTAATTTTCCCAGTTGAGTCTCTTAACATTGCAACAGGAATTCCAGCAATAATAGCAGGTTGTTCCACTTTTGCAATGGTCTGACTTTTTATTTTTTCGTTGGTTGTGTATTGTACAAGAGAGTCGGCAGTCAATTGTTCTTTTCTTTTCGCCAATTCTTCTGCAGAAGGTTGACTAAAAACCATCCAACCAATTAATATGGCTCCAATAAGCAATAACCCGGTAATCGATTTTTTATCCATTATAATAAATGTAATTCTTGATTTTTTATAGGGCGCAAAGATAACAATTATTTAGTGCTCAATGTATTATAACCAAAGAGATTTTCAATATAGGATTTACGCTAATAAACAAGACGAATGAAGGGGAGTTTTACTTTAAATCACGACTAACAGCGAACGATTCCCATTACAACTGTCATCCCGTGCTGTCACCCTGAGCGTAGTCGAATGGGCGGGATCTGTTAATTTGGAAACCCTGTCACGATTATAAGATGCCGTGTCGCGGCACGGAATTACGTAAATAAAAAAGCCCCGACTATTATAAATAATCGGGGCTTTTTGAATGTATTTAGAATCTTATTTCTCGAACTTGTTGTATCCTTTTGGGATTTCAAATACCGCAGGATCAACTTCTTTTTTAGTGATTTTTGTTACTTCCAATCGGCTAGTTTCTTTTCCAGCTAAATCTGTTTGATAAGATAACATCGGGAACATGTTTTTAATGTCCGAAATTTGCAAGAAATAGACAGCTGATTTTTCTTTACGGTTCAATTGGCGTAATAATTTTTCGAAAAACGAAAACTTGCCATCCGCAACGAAATAAGTAATTTGAGTATTCTCTTCATTGTTTGTTACAATGTATTCAACACATTTAAAACCTTGAAGATTTTTAACATTTTGTCCTTTTTTAACAGTGCAAGTTCCTTTGATAACAGGAGCAGCAGGAGTGTTTTGGTCACCATACAGCTTTCTGTCGTGATTCAAAAATTTCATTGTTTTAGCATCTAGGTCAACTAAAAATGAACCTTCTACTTTGCGAGACTTTGATCCAATTTCATCAATACGTACCATGTTGTTCTTAATAGTATACACATAACTAGTAGTGTCTATAGTTGAAGACTTTTTGAATTCGATTATGCCTTCAAAAGATTGTGCTGTAGTAGTGAATGAGAATGCAAGCATTACTACAACTACTGTGATTAGTTTTAAAATAGATTTTTTCATTTGTATAGATTTTGTTTTAGTTAAGCTATCGCACTACTGTGCTAAAATAGTAATTTTTTTTAAGAGCACTGCCACTATTTCAAAAGTTGTACCAAAAATTACAAACAATGAAATTTGAGCTTAAGAATTCTCATATTTGCCAAATTAAACAACAATCAAAATAAAAATTAGTCGGTTTAGTTGCCTCAGCCTATCCTTCTCCTGGGAAAATAAGATGGTATTTTGACTAATTGATATTTCTAAAAACACAATCATTTTATGGCGGAACACAACATTACAGGCAAAAAAGGAGAAGAAATGGCGGCCGAATTTCTGGAAAAGAAGGGTTATAAAATATTAGAGACCAACTGGCGATTTATGAATCTGGAAGCGGATATTATTGCTGAAATCTCGAAAACCTTAGTAATTGCAGAGGTGAAAACCCGAAAAAGCAATTATTTTGGAGAACCGGAAAGCTTTGTAACCAGACAAAAGCAGAAAAACTTAATCAAAGCAGCCAATGCTTATATAGAAAGAAAGCAGCTCGATTTGGAGGTGCGTTTTGATATCGTTTCTGTGGTATTGAACGATACTACTTCCATTAAACACATTGAGGATGCTTTCTATCCCTTGCTTTAAACAGGTTATTTCCCTTTAATAGCAGGCTAAAACCTATTATTTTGCTTATCTTTGCAAAAAATATCATACGATGGCTAAGGAATTCAAACGCAAAACAGGGAAAGATTTTATCAGAGGAGTCTCTTCGGGAAAAGGGAAACGCACATTTGGGGCTAAAAAAGAAGAGGCTCAAAAATCTGATTTCCCTAAGTCCAAGCATTCCGATGCCGAAACAAAGTCCTTTCCTTCAAAAGACAAAAAAGAGAAGCGTGAGAGTAAACCTGCTTTTGAACGTTACCGTGATGAATCTCGTCCTTCGGATTTTGGAACAGCTAAAAGAAAAAGTGATTCCCGTTCCGATGATTACAAAAAAAGCAAGTCGTCAGATGATTCCTCTTATTCTAAAAAAGACGTAAATAAAAAAGAATCGAGTTTTGATAATAAAAAAGGAGAAAGAAGTTCTAAACCTTTCTCCAAAAAGCCATTTGCAAAAGAGTCTAGTCCGATAAAAAAATCTTCTCAAGCAAACCCTTACGATTTGGATGAGAAAGATTTCGAGTATGATAAACCAAAACCTTCTTTTGATAAAGAGAAAGGAAAAGGTTTTAAGGGAAGAGGGTATGAGAAAAAGCCTTATGTGAAAAAAACTTGGACTAAAAAAGATGCTCCTGCAAAAAAGTCGCGTGAAGAAGATGATGGAAGTATGCGCTTGAATAAATACATTGCTAATGCAGGTATTTGTTCTCGAAGAGAAGCAGATGATTTGATTTCATCAGGTGTTGTTCAGGTAAATGGAAAAACGATTACCGAAATGGGGTATCGTGTAAAACAAACCGATATTATTAAGTATGGCGGACAAACACTTAAAAAAGAGCGTTTGGTTTACCTAATTTTAAATAAGCCAAAAGATTATATCACCACTGCTGATGATCCTCAAAAACGTAGAACTGTTTTGGAGCTGATTGCCGGAGCTTGCAAAGAGCGTATTTATCCAGTTGGTCGTTTAGATAGAGCTACCACAGGTTTGCTGATGTTTACCAACGATGGTGATTTAACAAAAAAATTAACACATCCTAAATATGGTGTGCGTAAAATTTATCACGTAGAATTGGATAAGCCTCTGAAACGTGTGGATATGGATAAAATTACAGAAGGATTAGAGTTGGAAGATGGTCCAATTAAAGTGGATGAAATTTCTTATGTTGCAAACGGGGTTGATAAAACACAGGTAGGTGTTGAAATTCATTCAGGTAAAAACCGAATTGTAAGAAGAATATTCGAACACATGGGTTATAATGTGCGTAAACTCGATAGAGTAATGTTTGGTTCTTTAACCAAAAAAGACCTTTCTCGAGGTCGCTGGCGCATACTTTCCGATTCGGAAGTTGGTATGTTGAAGATGATTAGTACTGAGAAGGAGTAATACTAAACTTATTCACTTTCCGTTATTGATAACATCTTGTTGCCATCCAAAGTATTACGGGCTTTTATTGTAAACTTTGTATTCGCAATTAATGCTGTTAATGGAGAATCCAAATCAATTTAATATTTCCGAACAAGCTCCGAAAAAAACAAATCGTTTTTTTCGTTTTCTGAAGCGCTTTGTCATTTTTACACTTCTTCTTATTGTACTCCTAACAGGAACTGGTTTTGTAATTGGTTATTTCTATCAGGATGAGGTGAAAGAATATGTGATTGGCGAACTCAACAAACAATTGAATACCGAAATAATTGTGGATGGGAAAGACATTGATTTTACTGTCATCAAAAATTTCCCTTATGCATCAGTTGATTTCAAAAATGTAAAAGCATTGGAGGCATTCGACAGAAAAAATCAAGCACCTCAAAAAAAAGACACTCTATTTTCTGCTGGAACAATTTCTCTCCAATTTAATATTCTCGATATTTTCAAACAAAACTATCGGATTAAGAAAATGGAGCTAGAAGACGTAGATTTAAAAGTGCGTATTGATAAGTTTGGGAATGATAATTACCATTTCTGGAAAGAGTCGACCGATACAACCAACACTTCTTTCGCTTTTTCTTTGGAAGAAATTATTTTGAAAAAAATCCAAGTGTCCTTCAAAAATTTTAAGGCAAAACAAAATATTGATTTCTTAATTGAGAAGAGCAAGTTGTCCGGAAATTTTTCGGATGAAAAATACGATTTGAAAACTACCAGCGATTTGTTTGTGAATGTAATAAAAGTGGATAGCACCAATTTTATGCGCAAAAAAAATGTTCGATTAGAAATTGATTTGAATGTCGATAATACGCTCCCTTCCTATAAAATTAAAAATGGGAAAATTAAAATTGAAGAATTGCTCTTCGAAGTGGTTGGTAATGTTATAAATAGTAACAAGGAGCCGATTGTGAACTTAGGAATAAAAGGGAAAGATATGAATATTAAATCGGTGTTGTCACTTATTCCTGCTAAATACAAAGGTGCAATAAATGACTACGAAAGTGATGGAGAGTTTTATTTTGATGCGATCATTCAAGGTGTTTTTTCTAGTAAACAAGTGCCACAAATTACAGCAGATTTTGGAATAAAAAATGCCGACATCACACAGATAAAAGATAATATTAAATTACATGGTGTGAATTTGAAAGGACATTATTTTAATGGAAACAAAAATACAAATGAACCTTCTTTATTAACACTTATTCCATTTTCGGCATTCACGAATGAAGGTTCCTTGGCTGGTGAATTGACATTGAAAAATTTAGCAAATCCCTCTTTTTATGGGAAACTCAAAGCAGATTTGAACCTGGAAAATGTTCAGAAATTTATCAAGATTGATACCGTGGAATCGCTTACGGGAAAGATAACCGTAGATGCAACATTTAGTGGAGATAAAAGCGGAATAAGTTCGGGAAAGTATGAGAATATTACAACAACCGGTGATTTGAAAATTACCGATATGAACCTGAGAATAAAGAATTACTCGCTGGATTTTGTAGGTGTCAATGGGGATTTTAAATTTCACAACAGCGATTTGGTTGTCAACGTTCTTTCGGGAAAGGCTTCAAGCAGTGATTTTGAGTTGAAAGGGTTTTTTAGAAATATTGTTGGCTTTGCGATAAAAGAAAATCAAAGTATCGCGATAGAAGCGAGTTTGAAATCCGATAACATTAATTTAAATGAATTGCTTTCAAACAAAGAGACAGAAGGAAAAGGAGGGAAGTATAAATTGAAATTTTCCGAATTTATTGATGTGAATTTGAATAGTGAAATTCAACATTTAGTCTTTAGAAAATTTGATGCAACAAACATTCATGGTGTGATCAAAATAAAAGATAAAAAAATGGTAGTAGATCCAATTGTGCTTTCCACTATGAATGGAACAATAAGTACAAGCGGACTAATTGATGGTACAGATAGCACCAAACTTTTAATTACTTGTTTCTCGGATGTCAACAAAATCAACATTACAAAAATGTTTGAGAGTTTCGAAAATTTCGGTCAGACTGCCGTAACGGATAAAAATTTAAAAGGTATCGCAACGGCTAAAATCCAATTCGCTTCAATTCTGAGTCCAGAGCTAAAAATGGATTTAGATAAATTATATGTAGGAGTGGAAATGACTATTGAGAATGGCGAGATGAACAATGTAGAGGCTATGAAAAGTTTATCGCGTTTTATTGAATTAAAAGATTTAGAGAATATTAAATTTTCGACTTTAAAAAATCAAATAGAAATAAAAAACCAAGTGATTACTATTCCTAAAATGGAAGTAAAATCGAATGCTATAAATGTTACAGCTTCAGGAACGCATACTTTTAAAAATGAAATTAATTACAGAGTAAAATTATCGTTGAATGAATTGTTGTCTAAAAAAGCAAAGCAAGCTAAAAAACAAAATGATGAATTCGGAGAAGTAGCAGATGATGGTTTAGGAAGAACCAATATTTTCCTTTTAATGACTGGAACAATTGATCATCCAATTATAAAATACGATTCCAAAAGTGCGATAAAGAATGTAAAGAATGATTTAAAAGTGGAAAAACAAACCTTGAAAACGATTTTGAAGGAAGAATTCGGATTATTTAAAAAAGATTCCACTCTTAATAATAAAACTCCGAAGGACAATACAAAGTTTATTATCAAATGGGAAGATGCAGACAAACCAGCTGTTCAGGAAGGGAAAAAAGAATTGAAAAGGCCTAAAAAACCTGAGGAAGAGGATTTTTAGGTTAATAATTGACAACTTTCCCTGCTTTCAACCAAAAAACCTTATTTTCGTACTCCCAAAATTAAGGCACTAAATGAGCATTTATTCGAAAAAGCAACAATGGAAATTGTGGTTGTTTATGGCAGCCATTGTTATTATTGCGGCCTCACTTTGGTACACCAATACCTTGGTGAATAAAATTGCTCATGAGGAACGAGTAAAAGTGAAGTTGTGGGCGGATGCCATCAAAAAGAAAGCAGATTTAGTAAAATATACTAACGAGCTTTTTAACAAAATTAAAATTGACGAACGTAAAAAAGTGGAGCTTTGGGCAGAAGCTACCCGTCAGCTTTCGCAGGACTTAAGCGATTATGGTTTTGTTTTAAAAGTTGTTTCAGATAACACTACCGTCCCCGTCATCTTAACCGATGAGCATGGGACAGTTATTACTTCCCGAAATCTGGATACTGAAAAGGAAAATGATAAAACCTATTTGAAGCTCCAGATGCAAGCCATGCTTGCAAAGCAGGAGCCCATTGAAATTACAATCTATAAAGGACAAAAAAATTATTTATACTACCAAGATTCTAAATTGTTTACTGAATTGAAAAACAATTTAGATGATTTGATTAAATCATTTATTTCTGAAGTTGCAGTGAATTCTGCTTCTGTTCCCGTGATTTATACGGATTCTACTAAACAGAATGTGATTGCTTCAGGAAATATCGATTCATTAAAAATAAAAGATGTTGGTTATTTAAATCAAACATTGTCGCTGATGGCCTCTCAAAATCAGCCAATTGAAGTGGAGTTTGGAAATGGTGGCACTAACTATATTTATTATCAGGAGTCGACATTGTTGACGCAGTTAAAATATTACCCTTACGTAATGTTTACGATTATTGGATTGTTTTTATTGGTTGCATACTTGTTATTCAGTACAGCGCGTAGAGTGGAGCAAAATCAAGTTTGGGTAGGTATGGCAAAGGAAACGGCACATCAACTTGGAACTCCGTTGTCGTCACTCATTGCTTGGTTAGAATATTTGCGTTCAAAAGGGTTGGATTCAGAAACGGCTGCCGAAATTGAGAAGGATGTGAAACGCTTAGAAACAATTACCGAACGTTTTTCTAAAATTGGTTCTGTTCCTAAATTGGATTCCGTTGACTTGGTTCATGTTTTGGATGTTGCAGTAAATTATATGAAATTAAGAACATCTAAAAATGTAATTTTTTCAATTGAAACAGGTAATCAAAAAGAAGTGTTCGGACAATTAAATGTTCCTTTGTTTGAATGGGTGATTGAAAATTTAATTCGTAATGCAGTTGATGCAATGGATGGGAATGGTTCTATTGTGATTACACTTTCTGATCAAACGCAATTTGTATATATTGATGTTGCAGATACAGGAAAAGGGATTCCGAAATCTAAATACAAAACTGTTTTTGAGCCAGGCTATACAACCAAACAAAGAGGTTGGGGTTTAGGTTTGTCGCTTACAAAACGAATCATTGAAAATTACCATTCTGGAAAAATATTTGTTAAGAGTTCTGAAATTGATAAAGGAACAACATTTAGAATTGTTCTGAATAAATAAATCATCCATGTCTAATTTTTTCGAAAAGATTGTTGAGTTTTTCTCAATGGTGAAAATTGCACTCTCACCAATATTAATTTTTACAATTGCTGGAATTGCTTGTTATTTTTGGTTGGAGGGAGCATTGGGTGCTTTTGTTGGTCTTGCTCTGGGTGTATTAGGATTAATGGTTGGTGTTTGGTTGGCAATTTATATTCATAAAAAGCATGGTGCAATAGAATTTAATGCACGCTTAGATGCTACGCCTGAGTTAGATAAAAAAGAAGAAGAAAAAAAATAATGGCTGGCATCTATATTCATATTCCTTTCTGCAAACAAGCCTGCCATTACTGCGATTTTCATTTTTCTACTTCTCTTCAAAATAAAGAAGCCTTTTTGAAAGCACTTCAAAAAGAAATTATTCTTCAAAAAGAGTATTTAAAATCAGAATTGGTTTCAACAGTTTATTTCGGAGGCGGAACTCCATCATTGCTTTCATCAAAGGAGTTGAATGAAATTTTTGATTGTTTGAAAGACAATTTTAATATCAATGTTGATGCTGAAATTACATTGGAAGCCAACCCAGATGATTTAACGGAAGAGAAAATAAAAGCATTAAAAGAGACTTCTGTAAGCCGTTTAAGTATTGGTATTCAAAGTTTTTATGACGAAGATTTGAAATTAATGAATCGTGCACATTCGGCTGAAGAGAGTATCAAGGCTGTGAAGTTGGCACAAGAAAATGGTTTCGAGAACATTACTATTGATTTGATTTATGGTATTCCCGGACTCACAGATCATCGTTGGAGAAATAATTTGCAAATTGCTTTTGCTTTGAATGTGAATCACATTTCAGCTTATTGTTTAACGGTAGAACCCAAAACAGCCTTAGCACATCAGGTTAAAAGCGGCTTAATTAAAAATGTGGATGAGCAACAAAGTTCAGAGCAGTTTGAAATTATGTTGGAAGCCATGCATAACAATGATTTTATTCAATATGAAATTTCAAATTTTTGTAAGAATGGAGCATTTTCAAAACACAATAGTAACTATTGGAAAAAGGAAAAATATTTAGGGTTAGGACCTTCTGCACATTCCTTTAATGGTGAAAGCCGTCAATGGAATATTTCAAACAACACTTTGTATATCCAGTCGATTGAAAAAGGAGAATTGAATTTTGAAAAAGAAGTGTTAACAATTGATCAGCGATACAATGAATATGTGATGACATCTTTGAGAACCATTTGGGGCACTTCAATTGATTTTATTAGAACAAGTTTTGGAGAAGATTATTCAAAATATTTTTTAAAAGAAATTGATTTGTATATTAGCACTGGATATGTTACAGAGGACACTCCCTCTCCTGCGGAGAGGGTTGGCGTGAGGTATTATTTATCCGACAAAGGAAAATTAATTGCAGATAAAATCGCAAGTGATCTTTTTAAAACAAATTAATTATGATTTCAAAAATTACACATAAAGGAAAATCATACAATGTTGATTTAGATAAACCAATCGACATTTCTATTCCTTTGCGAACAGGAAAAGAAAATGTGAATGCTTGGTATTCGAATCCGATGACGATTGAGCCTGTGCGTATGGGCGATTGGGTGGGTGATGTAAAGCAAGGCGGTTCTGTGAACTTTAGAAACATTATGTTTAATCCGCATGGAAATGGAACGCATACCGAGTGTGTCGGACATATCAGTAAAGAAGATTATACCATCAATCAAACGTTGAAAAAATTCTTTTTCATGGCAGAGGTAATTACTATTTTACCTGATGAATTAGAAAATGGAGATAAAGTAATTACAAAAAAGCACATCGAAAATTGCTTGGGAGAAAAACGTCCGGAAGCAATTATTATTCGCACATTGGATAATCATATTTCTAAAATTAACAAACAATATTCAAATACAAACCCGCCTTATTTGGTAGAAGAAGCTGCAAAGTATATTGATGCTTTGGGAATAGACCATTTGATGATTGATTTGCCATCAGTAGATAAAGAAGTGGATGATGGAAAATTATTGGCGCATCACGCATTTTGGCAATATCCTACCAACACTCAATTGCATCGTACTATAACGGAAATGATTTATGTTCCGAATACAGTTTATGATGGAGCCTATTTGTTAAACATTCAAATAGCGAGTTTCGAAAATGATGCGTCACCAAGTAAGCCTCTGTTATTTCAATTGAATACTGCATTATAAATTCTTCGACTCCGCTCAGAATGACAAAGAAATGTCACGCTGAGCGGAGTCGAAGTGTAATTCAATCTAAACTTAAATTTTTATTATACTAATTGTCATCTTGAGCGGTGTAGAGAGACGAATGGCTACATCGCAAATGTTACTCCAACAGTGAAAGGATAAACTTGAGGTCCTTTGTCTTTTTTGAACAAGCGATTTAATCCGTAGCTTGCAAATATCGTCACATCATTAAATCCAACTCTTGCAACAGCACTGTATTTGAAAGGTTCAAGGTTGAAGTCGTCTTTTTGTTTGATTTTATAATGTTTGTCGTTTGCATCATATTTTTGTTTTGTAACTGCACCAATTCTGTAAGCAATGTCAACTCCAACACCAATGTGCAAATTTTTATTTGGATTTTTGCTGGTGTTGAACTCTAGCATTAATGGAATTTTTAAATAAGTAACATTTAATTTGTTCTTTTTATAATCGATTGTTGAGTCGTTGGATGCTGATAAGTAGGTTGTGTCTCCATTCAAGGAGATGTTGTTTTGGAAAGCATAGCTATTAAAATCAAATCCAAATCCAGTTACGAGGTTCATGTAATTTTTTACAAGGTGGAAATCTTTTTCATAAAGGTTTAATCCGAATTGAATTGATTTAGCATAATCCAATTCTAAAAAACTTGCGCCTGGTCCAAGATCGATGTTGTTTTTATAATCCATCATTCCGTTTACTCCAAACTCAATTCCGTTCCAGTGTTTAAAGTTATCGTTGTAATTGTTAGTAGAATCTTTTTTTGACATTTTACCATGTTTGTTGTCATTGTCTTCATCACCAATAATCATGTAATTTTTACCGCCTAATTTTATTTTTGTTGTGTCGCTAGCTGTTTCAGAACCGGAGCCATCTTTGCTTTCACGAACAGAACCTGCTCCACTAATGTTTACATTTCTATCAACAGGATTTCCTTTGTATATTATGGATCCTGCTCCGGAAACATCAGCATCTATACTTTGAATGGCATTTACTTTTGCATCACCAGCCCCAGATACTTTTGCTTTTATCTTATTTGCTTCAAGATTGGAAGCTTTTAAATTCCCGGCTCCTGATACAGTTGCATCCAGCAATTGAGTGCTTCCTTTTAAAGTAACATCTCCTGCACCGCTGATATCTGTTTTTAGTTCATTCGCTTTTAAATCTAAATGAATGTCGCCTGCACCATTGGTGATAATGTTTAATTTATCGCAGGTTAATTGGTTTTCACTTTTTATATCGGATGCTCCTGAAACATCAAGATTCGTAAGTGATTTTATCGAAATTACAATCTCAATATCATCTACATCTTTAATGTTACCTTCTGTAGAAATCACCAGAATGCCTTCTTTTACTTCTGTTTTAATTTGTGCTTGAACGCTTTCTGGTGCAGATACTTTTACACTGTTGGCATCACTTTGAGTGATTTTAATATTAAATGCATCTCCGGCTTTAATACCTGTGAAGTCGCCAACCGTTCTTACTTGTTGAGCTTCTGCTGTTAAAAAGGATAGACTTGTTAGAAAAGCTAATCCCAGAATTTTTGTTTTTATAGAGTTCATAATTATAGAGTTTTCGTTGTTTTTTTGAATAGGACGTTTGTATTGTTTGGAAAGTTACAGCGCTTTAACTTTACCTGTTTTGCTTAATTTTTGAGTAGGACGACCTGCTTTTTAAAAAGTTACACCCCCGTATTTTTATTTCACCTTATTTAATGAACTATTTGCCTATTTGAAGCAACTATTTGGATTTTTAATGCATCTTTTGATTATTAACAAAGACTTGTGTATTAAGAGTTCTGTTGGATTTTTATATCTAAAGTATTTGTAGCATATTTGTAAGGAAATCGCTTATGAAGAATTTGAAGAAAAATATACTCCTTTCATTTGTTTTATTAATAGTGTGTTCCGTTTCTGCTACCAATATGTATTGGGTAGGCGGAACAGGTTCATGGAATGAAGTGAAGCATTGGTCGTTAACTACTGGTGGGCCTTCAGGAACAACTATTCCAACTGTAAATGATGACGTTTATTTTGACGAAAATTCTTTTTCTGCAGATAAACAAACTGTAAAGGTGACAACAAGTGCAGTTTGTCGGAATATCGATTGGAGTGCCATTGATAACAGAGCTATACTATCCTCAGGTCCTTCAAAAACGTTAATTGTTTATGGTTCTTATAAATTATCTCCTCTTTTATATAATGGATTTTTAGGAAAAACAATTTTTGCAGCGTCTATTTTGAACAATTCTATTTCCACTGCAGGAAAAATGATAATTGGAAATTGGGAGTTCAATGGTTCTGGTTCTTGGATACTGACAGATGATGTAACTACCGAAAAGCCTGTGTCTATAACACTTACAAAGGGCTCGTTAAACACAAATGGAAAAACGGTTTATTGCGGTTCTTTCATTGGAAATTCAGCCCAACAAAGAGCATTGGACCTTTCTTCCTCCGAAATTTTTATTAAAGATAAATGGGATTTTAGTGCTCCCACGCAGCTTACATTTGAAACAGGAACTTCTAGATTAATCTTTGAAGATTCCCTGAATGATAATAAATTCAGAAGTGGAGGCTTGATTTATAATTCTGTGTCTGCGATGGCCGCAGCATGTACCCCTTCAGGAACGCCATGTGCCACTTTCACTATTTCACTAACTTCACAAAATGTAACCTGTAATGGATTATGCAATGGAACTGCTTCTGCAACTGTAGTGCCTGCTGCAGGTCCTTATTCTTATGACTGGAGCCCGGGTGCGCCATTGGGAGACGGAACAGCCAATATTACTGCATTATGTACAGGAACATATACTGTTAGGGTTACTAATACAACAACGGGAGCGTTTTGTTTTTGTTCAATTGCTATTACTGAGCCCGGTGTATTGTTCGATTTTGAATTAGTTACTGTTCCACCTACCTGTAATGGTCTATGTAATGGAACATCTACAGTAGCTGCTTCAGGAGGAACAGGTCTTTATACTTATGCATGGACAATCGGAGGTTTGCCTCCAGGTTTTCCTTTTACAGGAAATGGAAATGATACTGTTGCCGGTGTTTGTGCAGGGAGTTATGATGTAACTGTATCCGATCAGAATGGTTGTACAGGAAGCACTACCATAGTTGTTACTCAGCCTGCAGTTCTTGTTGCTCCCGGTTCTTCTACCAATGTAACATGTTTTGGCTTTTGTAACGGAACGGCTTCTGTTGTTGCATCCGGTGGTTCTCCTCCTTATACTTATGATTGGACCCCTGGTACCCCTACTGGTGATGGAACAGCCAATGTTACAAATCTTTGTCCCGGGTCATATACATGTACCGTTACAGATACTAATGCTTGTACAACAACGTTTGTTGCGGTAATTACACAGCCTCCTATTCTTACACTTACGATGTCGCAGACAAATGCAAGTTGTGGCGGAATATGTGATGGTACTGCAACTGCTACAATCACCGGTGGAACTTCACCTTATACTTATGTTTGGTCGAATGGTTCTACAACAACAACTGCATCATTATCGAATACCATTTCCGGATTATGTGACGGTCTCGTTTCTGTTACAGTTACAGATGCTAATGGGTGTAACTTAACAAATTCGGTTACAATCACTGAGCCTCCCATTTTAGTTGCTACAGCTACTGGCACAAATGTTACTTGTTTTGGATTGTGTAATGGAACAGCTACAGTTGTTGTAGTTGGCGGTAGTGGCGGAAACACTTTTGATTGGACACCAGGAGCACCAATTGGTGACGGTACTGCAACAATTACAGGTCTTTGTCCGGGATCCTACACAGTAACAGTTGTCGATATTAATGGTTGCACCGATACAGGAGTTGTTGTGATTGCTGAACCCACTTTACTGGTAGCAAATTTTACAAGTACAAACTTATTATGTTTTGTTCCTTGTGATGGAACGGCTACTGCTCTTCCTACAGGCGGTACTCCCGGCTATACCTATAACTGGCTTCCCGGAACTCCAACCGGAGATGGAACAACAATGATAACAAATCTTTGTGCAGGCACTTATAGTGTTATTGTAACCGATTTAAACGGCTGTATAGATACCTCAGCCGCTATTGTCATTTCACAGCCGCCTGTCTTAAATGATGGAGCCACCTCTACCAATGTAACATGTAATGGGGCTTGTAATGGAACTGCGACTTCAACACCAACAGGTGGGACGCCTGGTTACACATTCTTATGGATGCCGGGTGGTTTCGTTACTCCAACTATTTCAGGATTGTGTCCTGGGTCGTATACTGTTACAGTAACAGATGCAAATGGTTGTACCAATTCAGGAACTGTTGTCATCACTCAACCCAATGTATTAAACGTAAGTATAGCCACAACAGCATTGGCATGTAATGGTGATTGTAATGCAATTGCAACTGCTACCATAACAGGTGGAACTGCTCTGTTTACTATTGATTGGACACCGGGTGCACCTATTGGTGACGGTACTACAACAATTAGTTCTTTATGTGCAGGACCCTATACGATTAATGTCACAGATGCAAATGGTTGTCCGGCAACAGCTTCTGCCACTATATTTCAACCCACAGCTCTCGTCTTGGCAACCTCTACAACTGATATCAGCTGTTTTGGTGCTTGCAATGGAACCGCTTCGGCAATTGCTGGTGGAGGAACTCCGGGTTATTCTTTTTCTTGGTTGCCAGGAGCATTTACAACTTCTTCTATCAGTGGTCTATGCCCGGGAAGTTATACTGTTACAGTTACCGATTTAAATGGTTGTACAATTTCTGACACGGTTACAATCACACAGCCCACCCAAGTCTTTGCAAATCCCAGCGTTGTTAGTAACATAAGTTGTGCAGGAGTTATTCCATGTGATGGCTCAGCAACAGCTACGCCATCAGGTGGAGTGGGACCATATTCAGTATTTGATTGGTCACCCGGAGTTATTGCAGGTGATGGAACGCCAACAGTTACTGGCCTTTGTGCAGGAAATTATAACGTAACCGTATTAGATGCAAATGGTTGCCCTTCCACAATGCCTGTTACTATTACTCAACCATTGGTTTTAAGTGCGCCAATTACAAGTTCAACTTCTAGTTGTAATATTTGTAATGGTACAGCTACTGTAACTCCAGCAGGCGGTACACCAGGTTATACTTTCTTGTGGATGCCAACCGGACAGGTTACTCAAACTGCAGTTGGATTGTGTCCTAACATTACCTATACCGTTACTGTTACGGATGCGAATGGTTGCATTGCTTCTAGCACTGTTTTAATTATGCAAACCATCATTATCAGCATCACAACTTCTCCTACAACCTTAAGTTGTTTTGGTGCTTGTGATGGAATTGTAACTGCAAATGCAGCAGGTGGAACATTGCCTTATAGTTTTGTTTGGACTGGCCCTACACCCTCCGGCACAACGGTTTCCTTGACTCAAACGGCTACCGGTTTATGTGCCGGAACCTATGTTGTGAATGTTTCTGATGCGGCAGGGTGCTTTAATAGCGACTCTATCACATTTACGAATCCTCCGATTTTAACTATTAGTGCTGTAAGTACAAATGAAACCTGCAGTGGTTCTTGTAATGGAACTGGAACGGCTGCTGGCTTTGGAGGAACTGGGGCATTAAATTATTCTTGGAATACTGTTCCTGTTCAAAATACTGCCACTGCTACAGGATTGTGTTCTGGTACTTATACCGTAACAGTTACTGATGGAAGTGGTTGTACTGCTACTACTTCTATTACTATTACTGGTCCGCCTGCAGTAGTAGATAACGTTACAATAACACCAGCAAACTGTTTATTTGCTGATGGTCAGATTACCGTTGCACCAACGGGAGGAGCTGGTGCAGGAACATATACTTTTAATTGGGGACCAGGTGCTCCAGCCGGAGATGGAACTCCCACAATTACGGGATTACTCCCCGGAATTTACACAGTAGCAATTACAACAGGTGGTTGTACTTATAACTTCAGTTACATCCTAAATAATATTGCCGGTCCTACCACCACCATGTTACATACCAATGTTTCTTGTTTTGGTGCTTGTGATGGAACGGCTAGTGTTGTAGCAGCAGGTGGAGCAGGTGGATATGTTTTTGATTGGACTCCAGGTGCACCTACAGGAGATGGAACAGCTGCTATTACAGGATTGTGCGGAACTATTACCTATACCGTTCAGGTGACGGATGCAGCCGGCTGTATTACCTTTGATTTAGACACTGTAAATAACCCTGCTTTAATTTCACCAAATCAAGTTGTTGTAAACGAAAGTTGTGGAGGCACTTGTGACGGGACTATTACATTGACACCATCTGGAGGAACAGGAACTTATACTTATGTATGGTCTGGCGGATTGCCGCCAACAGCTGGTCAAACAGGATTGTGTGCAAGTGGAAGTCCGTATACCGTTACTATCACAGATGCAAATGGTTGCGATACAACACTTACTATTTCAATTGTTTCTCCTCCAATGTTAATTGTTACACTTTCATCTACAAATGTATTATGCGCAGGTGCTTGTAACGGAACAGCATCAGCAACTGTGGTAGGTGGAACAGGAGCAGGAACATATACTTATGCATGGTCACCAAATCCGCCTCTTGGTCCGCTTTTCCCATTACCAAATGTTGTTGGTTTGTGCCCCGGAACATACGATGTAACAGTTACTGATGGAAATGGATGTACTGCTTCCGATACTGTTACGATTACAGAGCCAGTTGCATTAACTACCATAACATCACAAACAAATGCTTCTTGCTTTGGTGTGTGTGATGGACAAGCGATTGTAACTCCGAGCGGAGGAACTCCTCCTTATACATTTGTGTGGAATCCCGGAGCAATAGCAAATGATACAGCAAGCGGATTGTGTGCGGGAAATTATATTGCAACTGTTACCGATTTTAATGGTTGTGTTTCATCACCTCCAGCAGTAATTATTACCGAGCCTGCGCCAATTCTTCCGAATGCAACATTTGTAAATCCAACCTGTAGCGGTACATGTAATGGAATAGCAACTGCAACTCCAACAGGCGGAACAGGAGTGTATACATATTCTTGGGATGATGGGTTATCACAAACAACCCAAACCGCAGTTGGATTATGTGCAGGAGTTTATATTGTAACGGTAGATGATGGAAACTGTTCGAATATTCAAAGTGTTACTTTAACCGATCCACCAGCTTTAGTTGCAAACGCTTCTGCCACTTCTCCAACTTGTGTTGATGATTGTGACGGTAGTGTTACTTCTAATCCTATTGGCGGAACAGGAACATATACTTATTTATGGAATCCTGGTTCTGTTGTAACACAAACGGTAATCAATTTATGTCCTAATAATTATACTGTAATTGTTAATGATGGTAATGGTTGTGCTGATACACAAGTTGTAGTATTGGCAAATCCTTTAGGTATTGATGTTGTAATTGGAAGTACTCCTGCAAATTGCGGAGCATGTGATGGAACAATATCACTTGTTCCTACCACTGGAACCGGGCCTTATACATTTGTTTGGACAATTGGAGGATTGCCTCCGCCACTTCCTTTTGTAGGAAATGGAACACCAAACGTTACCAATGTGTGCGCAGGATTGTACGATGTTTTAGTAACGGATGCGGATGGTTGTGATTCACTATTCACAATTCCAATGAATAATTCAAGCGGACCAACAGGTGAAACGGTTATCACTACAAGCACTTCTTGTAATGGAGTATGTGATGGAACAGGCTCAGTAACTCCTATTGGTGGCATAGCTCCATACACGTTCTTGTGGAATGATGGCCCGCCAGCAACTGCATTGGATACTGCTTTTGGATTATGTGCAGGAAATTATTTTGTTCAGGTTACTGATGCTAGTGGATGTATTCATTTTAGTCCGGTTACTATCATTGAGCCAACTCCAATCGTTCCGAATGAAGTGATTACAATGGCACTTTGTAGTAATATTTGTACAGGTGCAATTGTGGTTACACCAAGCGGTGGAACAGCAGGATATACTTATTTCTGGGCTCCGGGAGTAATAACAGGACAAGGAACAAATAGTGTTTCAGGATTATGTGCTGGCACCTACACATTAACAATTACGGATGCGAACTCATGTGTGCAGGTAGATTCATTTGTTGTGGGACAATCTACTCCGCTTTTAGCAACAATTAATTCAACTAACATCTCTTGTTCTTCTGCTTGCAGTGGAATTGCATACGTTAACATTAGTTCAGGAACAGGTCCATATACAATTCAATGGAACGATTCATTCGGACAAACTAATGATACAGCATCAGCATTGTGTGCTGGAAATTATTCTGTTGATATAACTGATGCATTGGGTTGTACAATTACTTTAAATATTACAATTACGTCAACACCACCTGTTTTAGCAAATGCTGTAATAACGGCATCCACATGCGGATTGTGTGATGGGACTGCTGGACTTACTCCTATAGGTGGTACAGCAGGTTATACTTATTTGTGGAGCAACGGACAAATAACTTCATCTGCTTCAGCTTTATGTTCCGGTTTATATACAGTTGATATTACAGATGCGAATGGTTGTGTTACCAGCGTAGCTATTCCTGTAAATAATATTGGTGGACCAACAAGTGCAACAATCGTTTCAACAAATATTACTTGTAACGGACTGTGCAACGGTGTAGTTACTTCAGTTACCCCTGTTGGTGGAACGGCTCCTTACACCTTCTTGTGGATTGGAAGTGGTGCAACAACTTCATCTGTGGGAAGTTTGTGTGCTGGAACTTATTTTGTACAAATCACAGATGCAAATGGTTGCTCATTAATTGATTCAGTAATTATTACGGAGCCTGCTGCAATTTCTGCAAATCAAGTAATACTTGCAGCAACTTGTGGACTGTGTGATGGTTCTGTTGTTCTTGCTCCTACTGGTGGTGCAGGTGGTTATGCTTATTTATGGAATACCGGTGCAACAACTTCTTCGTTAGCAAGTTTATGTGCAGGTGTTTATTCGGTTGATATTACCGATGCTGCAGGTTGTATAATAAATGTAGTAATAACAATAAATAGTCAGAGCGGTCCCACACTTGTTGCCTCTTCAACATCTGTTACTTGTAATGGTTCATGTAATGCAACAGCGAGTGTTGTAGCTTTAGGTTCTTCTCCTTTTGCATATTTGTGGACACCAACTTTACAAACAACACCTATTACAACTGCAATACTTTGTGCAGGAACTTATTTTGTTCAGGTAACGGATAATGCAGGATGTGTGACGATTGCATCAACTACTATTTCTGAACCTGATTCAATTGGATTCAGTGTTGCAAATGCACAAGATCCATTATGTAATGGAAATGCAAATGGATCCATCACCGTTATTCCTTTCGGAGGAACATTGTCTTATGCATACTCATGGACACCGACTCCGGCACTTGGACAAACTACTGGAACAGCAATTAATTTAGATGCAAATACTTATGTGGTAACTGTTACAGATACCAACGGTTGTGTTGCAACTCAAACCATCACATTGGTAAATCCTGTTTCTTTAACAATCAGTAGCACATTTGTTCCTTCTAGTTGTAATACAATTCCCGATGGTTCAATTGATGTAACTGTTGGTGGTGGAACTCTTCCATACGCTTATCAATGGAGTGGTGGCTCAACAGCAACCACTGAAGATCTAGTAGGAGTTTTGAGTGGAACCTATACAATAACAGTTACCGATTCGAATTCATGTACAATTGCTGACACAATTATTTTATTGCCAAATCAAACGGTGATTGCAGTTGCAGGAAACGATACTGCTTTTTGTCAATCAAGCGCAGTTACTTTGAGTGCTGCTACAAGCGTAAACGGAACTTCTTTTCAGTGGTTTGATATGAGCGGAACGCTTTTAGGTTCTTCTGTAACATTAACATTTAATCCTCCTGCAGGAACAAATAGTTTTTATGTAGTGGTGGATAATGGCACAGGTTGTACTGATAGCGATACAGTTGATGTTACCGCTAATCCTCTGCCGAATGCCAATGCAGGTACCGATGTTACAATTGTAATTGGCGCAACTACAACTATTGGCGGCAGTCCGACCACAACTACCGGTGGTGCTACAATAGCATGGTTGCCGGCAACTGGTTTGGATAATGCAACAGCATCTAATCCGAATGCTAACCCAACTACAACTACTACTTATACTGTAACAGTAACTTCTGCTCAAGGTTGTACTGCGGTGGATTCGGTTGTTGTAACAGTTCGTCCTACAATTATTTTCCCTGATGGTATTTCTCCGAATGCAGATGGTGCAAACGATGAATGGATTATTGATGGAATTGATTTGTTTCCTGATTGTGTAGTTGAGGTGTACAATCGTTGGGGTGAATTATTGTTCCAATCAATTGGATACAAAGAGAATTGGAATGGAACTTATAAAGGACAATTATTACCTGTTGGAACATACTATTATGTGATTGACTTGAAAGATGAATTATTCCCAGATGCTTACACAGGGCCAATAACTATATTGAGATAAAATGAAAAATAAAATTCTCATATTTATTTTCGTAGTTAGTTTTGTAAAACTAACTGCTCAGCAATTGCCCCACTATAGCAATTACATGATTAATGATTATGCAATGAATCCTGCAATAGGAGGAAGTGATTCTTACTATGAAGGTGTATCAAATAACCGCTATCAATGGATTGGAATTACAGATGCTCCACGTACTTATATTTTAAGTGTGAATGGCCCGACTAAAAATTTAAAAATGGGCTTGGGTGGTTTACTCTTTACAGATATTGTTGGACCAACTCGGAGAACAGGTTTGTATGGATCTTATGCTTATCATTTGAAAGTGGCTGATAAAGTAAAAATATCTTTAGGAATTTCTGCTGGGTTGTTACAATTCACGGTTGATGGTTCAAAAATCACTTTGCGTGATCCTTCTGATTTGGTTATAAGCAATGGTTTGCAATCTGTGCTGATGCCTGATTTCGGAGCGGGAATTTATGCTTATTCTACAGATAAAAAGTGGTATGTAGGAGCGAGTGTTCCACAAATTTTGCAGAACCAAATAAAGTTCTTCGATAACTCAACAACTTCACTTAGTAAATTGGCAACACATTATTATGTAACTGCAGGATATAAATTTACGATTACGGAAGATCTCAAATTAGAGCCATCTACTTGTTTAAAATATGTAAAACCGGCACCATTCCAATTTGATTTAGGATTAAGAGCAATCTACCAAGAGAAACTTTGGATAGGAGGCGCATTTCGTTATCTAGATGCTGTTTCGGCAATGATAGGTTATACCATGCAAGAGAATATTACCTTCGCATATTCGTATGATTTTACAATGACAAATATTAAAAAATACAGCACAGGTACACATGAGTTGATGATTGGAATAAAATTCCATAAGATGAAGGAAAACAAAGATGCTGTGAAGATGCAGTAGTTGTTTTTTAAGGTTTTGGATCCTGTTTTACAGAAAGTAAAACGGGATTTTTATTTTAGGAAGAATTGCATAATTCATCACATAAAGTTTTTAACTTTGAAAACATATTCTATTTTCAATTGTATTATCAATATTAAACTAAAATCGATAAAACTATGTTAATCAAAAAAATCAAAACATTAGCTGGTGCTTTTGTTATTGCAGCTATCACTAGCTCATCAGTAAATGCACAACAATTAAAAGTTCCTGCACCAAGTCCATTACAAACAGTTAAACAAGCATTTGCTTTGTCAGATATCACTCTTGAATATTCTCGTCCAAGTGCAAAAGGCCGTGTTATTTATGGTGATGTTGTTCCTTTTGGAAAAGTATGGCGTACAGGTGCAAACGGTGCAACTAAAATAACTTTTGGAGAAGATGTAAAAGTAGAAGGGACAGAAGTAAAAGCTGGTACGTACGCAATTTATTCAGTTCCAAATATAGATAGTTGGGAGATTATGTTGTACAAAGATTTAACCATGGGTGGAGATGTTGCTTCTTACAAAAAAGAAAACGAATTGCTTCGCTTTGTTGTAAAACCAACTGCTATGACAGAAAAAGTGGAAACATTTACTATAGATATAGCAAATGTTGCTTCAAATAGTGCAAATGTTGAATTGGTTTGGGAAAAAACACGTGTTGCATTTAAAGTAACAGCTGACATCGATTCAAAAATTATGAAAACAATTGAGTCTACTGTAGTGAAAGATAGCAAGCCATATTACCAAGCTGCAAGTTATTATTATGAAAATGATAAAGATTTGAAACTAGCAGCTGAGTGGGTTGATAAAGCAATTGCAAACAATCCGAAAGCATATTGGGTGGTATTGTTAAAAGCAAAAATTCAATTCAAAGCAAAAGATTTAAAAGGAGCAGCTATTTCAGCTGAACAAGTTAAAGTATTAGCAAAAGAAGATCAGAATGATGATTACATCAAAATGGCGGATAAGATTATCGCTGATTGTAAGAAATAAAATAACTGTATTGTTATTGATAAAAAATCCTGCAACAAGCAGGATTTTTTATTTTATACCTTTTTCTTGTTTAAGAGAGACTGAATTAAAAAAGCGAATCCCATTACCAATAAACAGCCAATCACATTTAGCCATAAAAAGGCTGTTAAGTCAACAGTCCAAGCATATACGATAAAAAGTTCAGCAACAATAGCTGCATAAAAAACAGCTGTTCCATTTATCTTTTTCATGTAAAAGGCTACGAGAAAAACACCTAAAATGGTTCCGTAAAATAACGACCCTAAAATGTTTACTGCTTCTATTAAATTGCCAAGTTTGCTGGCATACAATGCTGTGATAATACAAAACACTCCCCAAAGAACTGTTGCCCATCTGGATGCGGATAGGTAGTTTTTGTCGGACTCCTCTTTTTTGAAAATACGTTTGTAAAAATCCACAACGGTTGTGGATGCTAATGAATTTAGGCCACTGGCAGTTGAGCCCATGGCTGCTAAAAAAATAATCGCAATTAATAATCCGATAATTCCTATTGGTAGTTGTTCTGTAACAAAAGTTAAGAAAATAAAATTAGTGTCGTTTACATCTGCTTTGGGATTGTTTTTTGTCATCAGCGTTGTCACTTCTTTTCTGATGGAGTTGCTTTTTTTATCCGCTTGTTGTACTTTAATACGGGCAGCATCAATAGCCCCTTCATTGTTGCTGTGAACTGCTTCTACTAAGGAATTCACTTCTGTTAATTTTTCTTCGTGAGCCAGGTGATATGCTTTTTCGAGTTGCTGATATTCGTTTTTGTAGATGCTGTTTTCAATTCTATTTACTTCTACCTTATTGAAAAAAATAGGAGCTTGATGAAATTGATAAAAGGCAAAAACCAATACACCTATCAATAAAATAAAAAACTGCATTGGTATTTTAATGAGTCCATTCATGATTAAACCCAATCTGCTTTGTGCAATTGATCTACCTGTTAAATAGCGTCCCACTTGCGATTGGTCGGTGCCGAAATAGGAGAGTTGTAAAAAGAAACCGCCAATGATTCCCGACCAGATATTGTAACGATTATTCAAATCAAAGGTGGTATCGATAGCATTTAGTTTTTCCATTTTACCGGCAATGTTTAATGCATCCGTAAAACTCACATTCTCGGGCAAGAGGTGAACTACCATATAAGCGGCTAAAAATAGTCCTGCAAAAATAATGCTCATTTGAAGAAGCTGGGTGTAGGAAACAGCTTTTGTTCCGCCATAAACAGTATATGTGATAACTAATAATCCATTTGCTATAATTGTGTATGTAATGTCAATGTTTAAAATGGTTGAAAGAATAATCGCAGGAGCATAAATGGTTATTCCTGTTGAAAGCCCTCGTTGTAATAAAAATAGAAATGCGGTGAGCGAACGTGTTTTATTATCAAATCGTTTTTCTAAATATTCATAAGCGGTGTATACATTTAACTTATGAAAAATTGGAATGAATGTGATACATAATACCACCATTGCTAAGGGTAAACCAAAATAGAACTGAACGAATCGCAACCCATCCGAATAACCTTGTCCGGGTGCTGATAAAAAAGTAATCGCACTTGCTTGTGTTGCCATTACCGATAAACCTACATGATACCAAGGTAGTTGTCTATCTGCTAAAAGGTAGGTGTCAATATTTTTTGCACCACGACTTTTCCATACACCATAAATGATGATGGACAGCAAGGTGATGCTTAATACCAACCAGTCAATTAAACTCATTTATAATGTTGGGTAAAAAAATAAAGAAATACAATAACACATATCAATACACCAATCACTAAAGCATAAACATTTTTCCATGATTTTAAAATTGGCGATTTGTCTTCTTCCTTCTCCATGTTTAATTGTTTTTAGGAATACTCAATAAGTTTGCAAACAAGCGGTACGCACCTGGAATACCAGCAGGCAGCTCTCGGAAGAACACCAGACCCGTATAAACAAAATTTCCTTTACCATAGTTGCCTACGATTAAACTTCCATCACTTGCTTTTTCGTTTGGATCTTTTATGCTAAAAATAGTTTCATATTGTTTGTCGATTTCAGTTGCAAAATAAATTCCTCGTTCCTGAATCCAGCCATCAAAATCTTTTTGTGTGATCTTATTCGGGAAGTTTAAAACAGAATGTTTCTCATTATTGAATTGCACATCTGCTTTTTCATCTGTGACTCTGTCGCGTGAAATGGTAAACGGATAAGGTCCAATGTTCGCTTTTACGGGCCCAATACGATTGTTGGTGTTGTATTGCACAATTAAATTGCCTCCGTTTTTTACATAATCCATTAATTTTGTATAATGCATTTGCAAACGGTCGTTGGTGTTGTAAGCTCTTATACCTGTAACTATTGCATCGTATTTGGACAAATTTTCGTTTGTCAATAACGCATCATCCAAAATGGTTACTTCATATCCGATTTGTTTCAAGCAAGCTGGTACGTCATCTCCAGCTCCGGGAATATAGCCAATTTGAATTCCTGTTTTCTTAACATCGATGTTTACCAATCCTGCCTCTGCATCACTTAAAATAAATTGATAAGGAATATGATCGTATTCTATTCGCTTGATGCTTTTGTTGTAGAATTTGTTTTCGATATTTAGAGTTGCTTCCACATGTCCTTCTTTTGCTGTTTTATCCATAGAAACAATTGCCTCAAGAGTTACTTCATCTCCTTTGTTTGTTAATTTGAATTCAGGGTTTGTTATTGTAATTTTCCATCCTTCGCTAGCTTTTAATTCTAGTCTGCCGTTAATATTTGCTTTGTTAGCTTTAATGGTGAGCGAAATTGTTTTTGTTTGCCCATTGTTAAATACAAATACCTTTTCGGAAAAGTTGACCGTTGCAGGAGGAAGGATTTCAAACGGACGATAAATTTCTCCTTTCACGGGATCGGTGTATTTATAAATCAATTCACGATCAATCGTAAGGTTTAAATCTTGAATAGAAATATGAAATTGCACTTTTGTGTTTGATTCGTTTTCTGGTTGTCCGATGAGTAAAGGTTTTTTTACAGTGTAAATTCCAATGTCATGCTTTTCGTTTAACCAATATGGATTAGAGTAAGAAACTGTATTAGCTATTTTTTCTTTACGTTTGAATGTGTATAATTCATTCGGTTTTAAAACCAGTGAAGTTGTAGTGTCACTTTGTTGTATAAATGAAACCCGATTTAATTTTACTTCATTTTTATTTCTGTTGATGATTTGTGTTGTAATTAAAACTTCTTGTTCGGATATGCCAATGTAATTATCTGCGGAAGCTTCCATCCATAAACCGGAACAAGCCAATAACAGATTCTCAATTTCTTTTAGTTTTAATTTTTTCCAATATTTAACAGAAGCGTCTTTTTCATCCAGCAGTTGTAATTGCTTGTAAATAGAAACGAGTGCTGGAATAGAATTTTCTGGTGCAAGCGGACTGTAAGCATTTAAACAATCCGTAATTAGTTTCTGTAGTTTATCTTGCCCTTTTAGTTTTGTCCAGCTAGTAGAAATGCCTTCAAATAAATCTGTTTTAGCGCTATCACCTTTGAGTAATTTAAAATACTCGGTGTTGGAACCGCGTTGTTTTGCTGAGCCAAAGCCTTGACTTTTATGGCAAGAGCGACTTCTCGCAGCAATTTCTCCATAACTTTCTCCCAGCAATGAATTGTAGGCTCCTACATCAATTTTTAGTTGGTTGCTATTAGTTGTGTTGGTTGCACCAAAATTAAAGGTGTTCCAAAAAATGCGTTTGGCTTGCCATGCTTCTGTGTATTTTAATTGTTCTGGAAATTTTGTGATATCTGCAGCTGCATCAAAAGCCTCAACGGCAAGTATGGCAGAAGCTGTATGGTGGCCATGTCCTCCTTCGCCAGTTGTAGGAAAACGGCAAATAATTACATCGGGTTTGAATTTGCGGATAGTCAAAACCATATCCGCCAAAATGCTGTCTTTGTTCCAAAAAGAAAATGTTTCTTCCGGATTTTTAGAATATCCAAAATCATTCGCCCTTGTAAAAAATTGTTCTGCACCATCTATTCTTCTCGCTGCAAGTAATTCTTGTGTCCTTATCAAGCCCAATAGTTCGCCTTGTTCTTTGCCTACTAAATTTTGTCCGCCATCACCTCGTGTTAACGAAAGATAACCTGTTCTAATATTTCTTTCGTTAGCCAAATAGCCTAGTAATCTGGTATTCTCATCATCTGGGTGAGCAGCAATGTATAACACACTACCAAGCGTGTTTAGTTTTTTTAATCCCTGAATAATTTGTGCCGAATTTAAGGAAGCTGAGATTTGACAGTAGCTATAAATGTTTATTAGCAGTAGCGAAAGTGTTAAAACTAATTTTTGTATCATTTGCATATTTTTTTAGTGAACTAGATTTTGAAGGTACTAATTATTCCAATACCATTAGGAGCTAGATCTGTCAATTTATGTTATGATTTATTTAAAGAAAGTATATATTTGTAAGATGAAGGTTAAAATTCTGATTCTAATTATTTTTATATCAACTAAAACGGTTGCACAACCTTTTGTCGACATTCTTAATTTTAGCTACCAAACATTTTCTGCAAACTATGCGGATAGTACTCAGTGGAAAAATAAAACAGACGATTATTTTCTGAATTTTTTTCTGCCTAAGAATTTCAAAAACGGACACACCTTGTTAATTAGAGTAAATGCAGAGTTGCTCAATTCTACTATTAGTCCCGATTCGTCTTATTCAAACCGATTGTCAAGTATCTCTATGCCTATTGGAATGAAATTTTTATATGGAAATAAAAAATGGGAAACGGTTGTATTGGTTATTCCTAAAGTAGCTTCCGATTTTAAAGATAAAATAGATGCATACGATTATCAATACGGAGGCGTGTTTATGCAGCATTATGTTCCGAATGATAAATTGAAAATAAAAGCTGGTTTATACTACAACCGAGAAGCATTTGGAAATCTTTTTGTTCCTTGGGTAGGGGTGGATTGGAAAATAAACAAACGCATGAGTATTTATGGTTTACTGCCTGTAAACTATAAGGTGGAATTTAATTTAATGAAAAATAAATTGTACACAGGTTTGAATCTAAAAGCCTTTACTCGTTCCTTCCGATTGTCAGAAAAAAATAATCACGATTATGTGCGTTATGACGAGTTGCAAGTGAAATTATTTGTGGATTACTTTGTTGCTCCAAAAGTATTGTTGTTTGCTGAATTGGGTTATTCGTTGAGCAGAAGTCCGTGGTTGCATAAGTATGGAACAAATGATAATAAAGTACCTAATTATACCAACCCGCTGTATGCACCTATAAAAAACTATCCTATCATTAGTGTTGGATTTGCTTATCGTGTAAGGTTTGATTTGGAGAAAAAAGAAGAACAGAAAACGGCTATGCTAATGCCTGCATTTTAATAAACAACAATCTTCGAACTATAGCCACATTGGCTTTCTGTTGCGAATGAAAATAACCAAACCCATGTCAAAAAAGAAAAAAATCCTTTACGTTCTACTTATAGTTTTTGTCATCATTCAATTCATTCGCCCTGAAAGAAACCTTGGAAAACGCGAAACGGAAAACACCATTTTTGTTTCAAACGAAGTTGGACAAATTATACAAACGTCCTGTTTTGATTGCCATTCCAATTATACCGTTTACCCTTGGTATACCAACATTCAACCTTTCGGCTGGTGGATGAATCATCATGTAAATGAAGGAAAGGATGAATTGAATTTTTCTGAATTTGAAACCTATTCCTTAAAGCGAAAACTTCATAAGTTGGAAGAAATAAAAGAAATGATTGATGAAGGAGAAATGCCATTGAGTTCATACACGCTCATTCATGGAGATGCAAAATTAAGTTTGGAACAGAAAGAAATACTTTCGAAATGGGTAGTGGAAACGCGCGCCTATTTGGCTGATACATTGTCTCGCCCTAAGCTATAAAAATTTCATATCTATCACAAAATGTGATAGTTGTGGGCCTTTTTCTCTATTCGTCAAATTAAAATCATATCACTTTTTTTCGTATATTTACACTGCTATAAATTAATAGAAAAACAGAATGAACATAACAGCAGAACTAGTTTTAGAAGCCTTAAAAAACGTAGAAGATCCCGATTTGAAGAAAGATTTGGTGACACTAGGAATGATAAAAGATTTAGTGGTAGATGGTAAAAATGTAAATTTTACTGTTGTGCTTACAACTCCTGCATGTCCGATGAAAGACATGATTCATAAGGCTTGCGTAAATGCCGTGTTGCACTTCGTAGATAAGGATGCAATTGTAAAAGTAAACATGACTGCTAATGTTACTTCAGGAAAAGTAAATACAGGCCCCTTATTACCTCATGTAAAAAATATTATTGCAGTAGCATCAGGGAAAGGTGGCGTTGGAAAATCAACTGTAGCTTCCAATCTGGCTGTGGCTTTGGCTAAGCAGGGTGCGAAAGTAGGTTTGGTAGATGCGGATATTTATGGTCCATCACAAACAATTATGTTTGATGTGGTGCATGAAAAACCAATGATAAAAGTAATTGATGGAAAAAATAAAATTATTCCTGTTGAAAGTTATGGAGTAAAATTATTGTCTATCGGATTTTTTGCAGATACGTCACAAGCTATTGTATGGCGAGGACCAATGGCTGCAAAAGCATTAACTCAAATGTTTGCAGATGCAGAATGGGGAGAATTGGATTATATGATAATAGATTTACCTCCAGGAACAGGTGATATTCATTTGTCGCTCGTAGGCGCAATTCCGTTGAACGGAGTGGTGATTGTAAGTACACCTCAGAATGTAGCTTTGGCTGATGCTCAAAAAGGAGTCGGGATGTTCCAAATGGCTTCCATTAACGTGCCTGTATTGGGTATTGTAGAAAACATGGCCTATTTTACTCCGGCTGAGCTTCCGGACAATAAATATTATATCTTTGGTAAGGACGGAGCAAAAAAACTTGCGCAGAAATTGGGTGTGCCACTTTTAGGAGAAATTCCATTGGTACAAAGTATTTGTGAAGCAGGAGATGCTGGTCGTCCGGCTGTGCTGCAGGAAAGCACACCTCAAGCATTGGCATTTATGGAAATGGCAAGCAATGTGGCACAACAAGTATCCATTGTGAATAGCCAAAGAGGTGTTGAAAAAGAATTAGTGAATAGTTAATTTTGAAATAGTAAAAAAATAATGATAGATAGTTTGTCAAAAAGAGTAGAAGAAGCATTAGACCAGATCCGTCCGTATTTGCAAGCGGATGGTGGAAACGTTTCATTGGTAGAAATTACAGATGAGTTTATTGTAAAAGTAGAATTGCATGGTGCATGCAAATCTTGTTCTATGAGTATGATGACAATGAAAGCAGGTATTGAAGAATCTATCAAAAGATCGGTACCCGAAATCAAAAGTGTGGAAGCCGTTAATTTATCGTTAGCAATATAGGTAGCTCGCAGATCTCGCAGATTTTTGCAGATTTATTATATGTGTATTGGCATAATTAGTAACAATAATTTAAAAATTTTTAGAATTCATTATCATCTAGAGAGGGGTACGTGTTTGTAAAATAAAAAAAATCATTCAATGAAATACCTAATTACTCAATCACCCAATCACTTAATCACCTTATCACTTATCACTTTATTATTTGGTGGATGTACTCCTGAAATTGAGATGCCGGAGCCAAGTGCAGGCGATGCAGATTTTTCAAAGATGATTGCCGTTGGAGGAAATTATTTGGCAGGCTATCAGGATGGGGCTTTGTATGAAAAGGGACAACGACTTTCTATTCCTGCATTGTTAGCAGAGCAATTTAAATTGGTAGGCGGACCAGCATTCGGTCAAGCTTTGATGCCCGATAATAATGGTTTAGGTGTGAATAGCAAACTTTGGGAAAGCTGGTTCATTACTCCAAGTCATTTAGGAAATAAAACAAATTGTCAGGGAATCACTTCTTTGTCTCCGATAAAAAATACAATTTCAATTTCTGCAGCAACTCCTTATTTAACAGATATGGCAGGAAATAGTGTGCAGAATTTAGCTGTTCCATTCGCAAATCTTTCAGATTATATGAATCCAGCTTTTGGATACAGTTCCAATCCTGGAAATACAAACCCTTATTATGCACGTATAGCAAGCAATCCTGGTGTTTCTACTTTGTACGAAGATGCTCGTCAGCAAAATGCAAGTTTTATAACTGCTTGGTTGGGAATGGAAGATATTTACAATTTTGCAAGTAGAGGAGGAACCGGAGCAGCAATTCCTTCTGCAACAAGTTTTGCAAATTATTTAGATACTATTCTAGGAGGATTAACTGCAAACGGAGCAAAAGGTGTGATTGCAAACATTCCTGATTTTAGAAATTATCCTTATTACACTTTGGTTGCTTGGGACAATGCAGTATTGGTGCGACAAACACAAGTAGATTCATTGAACGACATTTATACTACTTCCGGATTGACTCATCTTAGTTTTGAACTAGGCAGAAATGGATTTGTAATTAACGATGCAGCTGCAGTTGGTGGAGTGCGTCAATTGCATGCAGGTGAATACATCACGCTTTCTGTTCCAATCGATTCAATGAAATGTTACAAATACGGATTATTTTTTGAAACATTGAACGATAGATATGTTTTGGACAGTTCAGAAGTGTATGAAATTGATCAGGCAATAAATTCTTACAACGCTGTAATTGCGCAAAAGGCCATACAATATAATTTAGCATTGGTAGATATGCATTCCTATATGAACACTGTATTTACAGGAATCAAATGGAATGGTGTTGATATGAATACTGTTTTTGTAAGTGGAGGATTCTTAAGTCTGGATGGTTATCATCCTAATCAAAAAGGATATTCACTCATTGCAAATGAATTCATCAAGTCGATTAATACAAAATACA
>CAYWAV010000004.1:49090-67197 GCA_964456225.1 uncultured Chitinophaga sp.
AAAGGATATTCACTCATTGCAAATGAATTCATCAAGTCGATTAATACAAAATACAATGCCTCTATTCCAGAAGTATATTGTGCCGAATGCGATGGAGTGAAATTTCCTTAATAATTTTCTTAGTAGTTTCAAATGAAAAAACTAATATTCTTCATTTTATTATTTCCTACACTTTTATTCTCTCAATCGGGAACATTTGATGTAGTTTATACGACTACCGATAGTGCGGTTTACGATACACCAGGTGCTTTTATGTCTATTCATACTACCATTCATAATTTATCTTCTACTGATAGTGTTGAACTAAATATTTTGAAACAATTCGTTGATATTCCTACTACATGGGAAACTGCAATCTGTACGGATATTTGTTATCCTTCTACTATTAGTTCTGTCAATTTATCTATTGCTCCAGCTGATAGTCAGGAATTTGTTTTTTATTTTTATACGGATTTAATTCCTGATAGTGGCTATGTAAAAGTTTTATATAGCAATTTGAATGTGCCGAGTAATACAGTTTTGCATGGCTATCATGGAATCACCTTGTCTCCTTTAAGTATTTCTGAAAAAGAGGAAACATTGTTTTCTGTTTACCCAAATCCATCATCTGATAAAATTCACTTGAAAACAAATTCTACTGGATTGTATACTATTCTAGATGAATTTGGAAGGGTTGTTTTGACTGGGGAGATAACATCAGGGCAATTTGTCATTTCAATAGAGTCACTCTCAAAAGGCTTTTATCTGTTGAATCTTAATGGGGACTCTGTTAAAATCGTAAAGCAATAATTCTTCCTGATTAAACAAATTTATTCTTAGACTTACCCTTTTCAATTTTTTGCTTCCTCTATTCTTTTCTACTCTACTATTTTACCATTAAGAGCAAACGAATTCCCTATATTCACTCAAAGTTTATATATTAATTTAATTCTTTCACAAAAAATGTGTCTTTTTACTACCAATGCTATTATGGTATTAAACAGATACAAATGATAGCAACAAATATGATAGAATTCAGCTATTATAAACAAACAGTTGAGCAGATTAATGCGGAGATGGAGCTTGTAAAAACTGCCCAAAGCAATCCTCGTAGTTTCGAACCTTTGTACAAACGCTATTATAAACAAATAGTCGCTTATGTATATCATCGGATAGAAAGTAAAGAGGAGGCGTTTGAAATTACTGCTCAGGTATTTTATAAAGCCTTAGAAAATCTTCCTAAGTACAAAAATCAAGGTGTTCCTTTTTCCGCATGGCTCTTTAGAATAGCTAGCAATGAATTAAACATGAGGTTTAAGAAAAGCAAAACAAATCGAGTAGTAGATATTGACGTAGCAGGTTTTGAAGAACTAAAAACTGATATGGAGGAAACGAATGATTATTTAGATAAAAATTTATTCGAAGCTTTAAGTGAACTCGAAGTAGAGGAGATGGAATTGATTGACATGCGCTTTTTTGAAAAGCGTCCCTTTAAAGAAATTGCCGATATCTATGGAATAGGCGAAAGTGCTTGTAAGATTCGCGTTTATCGAATCATTGAAAAGTTAAGAACGAAACTTAAAAATAGTTAAGACGATGAAAAAAATCATAATCAAAAAGGACAAAGAAAAAATTTCCGAGCAGGAGATGCAACAGAATATGAATTTTGATAAATTTATCTCTGGTTACGTGCCACCAGTAAAAGGTTGGCTGTCTTCAGGAATTAAACTATATACTTTAATTGCTTCAGTTGCTGTATTATCTGTTATTGCAGGTTATTTTATTCTGAATGCAAATAAAGACGGTGAGTTTGTCGTTTCTCGATTTGTTAATCCTCCAGTTGAAACTTTAACTATTCTTTCTAATAGCTTTGTTGTGAACTCAGAAGTGGATAGTACAATTGTTTACGCTACAGGGACTATTATTACTATACCTTCAGGCGTTTTTTCAGATGAAGAAGGTGAAGATGTAAAAGGAAAAGTAGAAATTCATTACAGAGAATTTCATGACGCTATCGATATTCTGCTTAGCGGGATTCCAATGAATTATGATTCTGCCGGAATAACCTACCAATTGGAGTCGGCAGGTATGTTTGAAATTACTGCTACACAGGATGGAAAGCCAGTAACTTTAAAGCCAAACAAATCCTTGATTGTAAATATGGTGTCGCACACCAATAATCCAACAGATTATAATATTTATAATTTGGATACTGTAAAACAAAAGTGGGAATATATTTCAGAAAACACCGCTAAAAATAATACTTGTATTTCTGCATTTGAAGATAGAATAAGGGATGTTACTAAAACAAGCAATGAGATAAAAGCTTTTATAGTAGCTGAGAAACCAATTCTTCCGAAAAAATCAAATCCAGAACGTGATAATTTTAGTATTGATTTTGATAAAGATGAATTTCCAGAATTAGCTGTATTCAGTGGCTTAAAGTTTGAACCTACAGATAAAAAGTACAATTCGGACTTGTCGAAAAAAATATGGGAAGAAGTACTTGTTGAAAGATGTGAAGATAATGAGCATTACAAAGTAACGTTTAGTTCAAGCAAGGAATCGCATAGCTTTAAAGTAATACCTGTTGTAGATGAAATGGGATATGAAGCAACCATGAAAGATTTTGCCGTTAAACAAAAGAAATATCAAGAGCGATTAGCTGAAAAGAAAAGAGTTGGTGCTAAAGCAACAGATTCACTTTATAAAATAAATCGTGTATTTAATAGAGTTGCTGAAAGAGGTGATTTAAACGAACGATTCAATAGTTTTATTAATGATAGTTATAATGAATCTTCTAAAGATTTACTGGCATATCGTACTTTTGCAGTAAGCAAACTAGGAATTTGGAACAGTGATAAGCCTTTTCCATTCTTTTCTTTAGGACGAGGTACGTATTTAGCAACATTTGTTAGTACAGACAATCAACCTTTGGTGTTAAAATCTGTTTATTTAATAAGACGAGAGATAAATAGTACTTATTTGATTTCAAAAAACAATTTTGGCGCTTTCCCTTTTAAAGCAGAAGCCGTGGATGTGATGGTAGGAATAACGGAGGAGAATCAAGTGGTATATTTAAAAGATAATGAATTGAAAACAGTAATATTTAAAGGGTCAACTATTACTTTCAAAATGAATAAATTGGATGAAGGTGTTGTTAGTTCTAAAGAATTGAAGAATCTATTAAAGATATAAAGGTGATTTACCGCATAGCTATATTATTGTTTATTACAACAGTTTGTCAAGCTCAAAAACTTGACAACACTGTTGTTTTTAAGGTGCGTTCTAAAGCTACTCAGTGCAAAATAGTTTGTAAAAACTCTTTTTTCTTTTTGGAAATAAATAATCCTATTGAAATTAAATTAAAAGGAAGAAACAAAAATATCTCAGTTGAAGTATCAACAGGAGGTAAGGTAATGTCCGTAGAAAAGGACACCTATTATATTCGCTTTTTGAGACCAGGGGCTGCAGTTGTTTCTGTATATCTGTATACTTCCACAGGCAAAAAGTTGATTGCAATTAAAATGCAAGAAGTGAGATCACCAGAGATCTTTTTTTGCGGAATAAAAATGGATTCAAGTTCAAGGTCAATCAAATTAAATGGCACCAATTTTTATGCCTTTTCAAGCTATTTTAAGCAAATAATGCCCATGGCATCTTTTGATATGTATTATGTAGATGATACTCTAGCGAAGAAAATAGAACCTATTAAAATGAAATCAGATACTTGTATGCTTTCTCCTGAAATGCGAAAACGGATACTCAGTTTTCAGCCAAAGAAAAACTATATTTATTTTCATAATATTATATGCACGGTTCCTGACGGAAGTAAAAGAATATTAGATCCAATTGAGTTGAATGTGGTTGTAGATACTTCAAATAAAGAAAAATTAAGTCTGATGTATTCTGTAAGAAGAAAAAAGGACTAAAAAAGTCCTAAACAAAATATTTAGGACTTTAAAGTTTCTATATATAAGCCAATTATTCCAACACAATCTTCTTAGTCAGAATTTTATCTCCAATTCTAAGTTGTATAAAATAAATCCCGCTCCGTAAGTCACCTCTGTCTATTGATAAAGTTTTTTCTGTTGTTGAAACTGCTTTTACAATTTTACCTGTTACATCATACATATTAATTATTGCAGAAGAGTTTCCAAAATTGCTTAGACTGATATTGATGATAGTAGAAGCTGGGTTAGGGTATATTAAAACAGAATTTTCTGATGCAAGTTCATTTATTCCAACAGAGCAAGTCATCGGATAACTGTAAGCACAAGGCGCAAGAGAATCAGTTGGGTCGTCATAATAAACAGTTCCGGTAAATCCAGCAGGAATGCTATCAAGCGATGTTGGAATAGTGTGAACTAGAGTGTCACCAGCTAAGTGTCCGAAAAAATAAAATAGGTTGTTGATGTTTGCAATGGTATCGCCCAATGAATTTGTTACAACAACAATCGGATAATTTACAAAAACACTATCACCATTGTAAATAGTAACATCAAGTGTGTTGCTTCCAATCGTATCAGCATTGTTAATGTTTAAAATACAAAAGCTTCCGCAGTTCATAGATTGAGCACGACTTGTAAAAGTGAATGCTAGAATGGAAATAAATAACAGAGTAAATTTTTTCATAAGGATAATTCAATTCTTTAAAGACTATTATTTTTTTGCCCACTATTATAATGTTTACGTCATTGCGAGGGACGAAGCAATCTTTGATAAATGGTTACTCCGTTTTCCTTCGTGAGAGATTGCTTCGTTTCTCGCAATGACGCTCCGAAATGTTGTTTTATCCAATCGCCACAGGCGATAAATCTTCATCCACCCCAACAAATAAAAAGATCATTTTTATCATGACAATCATAAAAATCTGCGTTCCATTTTCTTTCAATGAACAAACAGAGGATGACGTTTATTAATGTACCAATTTTTTTATTTCAATTGCCGCTTTTACAAAATGCAGAAACAAAGGATGTGGATTTGCTACCGTACTTTTATATTCAGGATGAAATTGTACGCCTACAAACCAAGGATGATCTTTGATTTCCACAATTTCTACCAAACCACCTTCCGGGTTTATTCCGGATGCAATCATTCCTGCTTTTTCAAAATCTTGTAAATATTCATTATTGAATTCATAACGGTGGCGGTGGCGTTCGTTGATTTCCTTTTGTTTGTATATTTCCCAAGCTTTTGTGTTTTCTGTAACATTACAAGGGTAAGATCCTAAACGCATGGTTCCACCTTTTCTGGTTACTTTTTTTTGTGCTTCCAATAAATCAATCACAGGATTTGTAGTACCCGGATTCATTTCGGTAGAGTTCGCATCTTTAAATCCTAAAACGTTTCTTGCAAATTCAATAACGGCACATTGCATTCCCAAACAGATTCCAAAAAAGGGAACATTGTTTTCTCTTGCATATTTAATAGCTGTAATTTTTCCTTCAATACCGCGTTGTCCAAATCCTGGTGCAACTAATATTCCGCCCAAACCTGCAAATTTTTCTTCTACATTTTCATCGGTGATACTTTCAGAGTGAATCCACTCAATTTCTACCTTGCAATCGTTGGCAGCACCTGCGTGAATAAATGATTCTGAAATAGATTTGTAAGAATCTTTCAACTCTACATATTTTCCAACCAATCCGATTCTTACTTGATGTTTTGGATGTTTGTATTTATGAAGAAATTCTTTCCACTTTGCTAAATCTGTGTTTTCAGAAACGGGTAAATTCATGTGATTTAAAACAACAACATCTAATTGTTCTTCTTCCATCAACAATGGAACTTCATATATAGTACTTGCATCGCGTGCTTCAATTACTGCATTTGGTGCAACATTACAAAACAAAGCAATTTTATTTCTGATATCTCTGTTTAATGCATGTTCGGTTCTGCAAACCAAAACATCGGGTTGAACTCCATACTCCAATAATAATTTTACGGAGTGTTGTGTTGGTTTTGTTTTTAATTCTCCTGTAGTGGATAAATAAGGAATCAATGTTAAATGAATAACCATTGCATCTTTCCCTAGTTCCCATTTCAACTGACGAACAGCTTCAACGTATGGAAGAGATTCAATATCACCAACAGTTCCGCCAATTTCAGTTATAACAAATTGATAATTGCCTGTTTTTCCTAAAAGTTTAATTCTGTTTTTTATTTCATCAGTGATGTGAGGAATTACCTGAACTGTTTTCCCTAAATAATCACCACGTCTTTCTTTTTCAATAACAGATTGATAAATTCTTCCAGTAGTAACATTATTAGCTTGTGAAGTAGGTACATTTAAAAAGCGTTCGTAATGTCCCAAATCCAAATCGGTTTCTGCACCGTCATCGGTAACAAAACATTCGCCATGTTCGTAGGGGTTTAATGTTCCTGGGTCTACGTTAATATAAGGATCTAGTTTTTGGATAGTAACGGTATAACCTCTCGCTTGTAAAAGTTTAGCCAAAGAAGCAGCTAAAATTCCTTTTCCCAATGATGAAGTTACTCCTCCGGTTACAAATATGTATTTAGTTGATGCTGACATGTGCTAAATTAATTTCAGGTAATCCCTGACCAGAGGAAATTTGTAGGTCGTACAAAATTACGAAAAAAATCCGCTGAATGGTGTGGGTATTGATAATTTGTTGAAAAAAGAGAGCGGATGGAAATGATTGCATATTTGGAAGTCGTCATGCCGTGTGTCACCCTGAGCGTAGTCGAATGGGCGGCATCTCACAATGAGGAGTTAATTTTCTAATGGGGAAATCCCGTGTCGTGGCACGGGATGACGTTTGATTAAGAAGAGATTTCTCCGCTTCGGTCGAAATGGCAAGTGCAGCAATAGGGCTTTTGTTGTCATTTCGAGCGAAGTCGAGAAATTAAAACGTCATCACCACCGCCACAGAAGGCAAGAATGGTAACTGATCTACACGTTTATAGCGAACTCTGTCGAAATAAAATACATTTTTACGGCTATATACATTTGTTGCGCCTACGGAAGCTTCTAATTTTGTGTTTTCAAAGAAAAGAAAAGTGCGTTTCACATTCACATCCAAACGGTGATACCAAGGCAATTCTTTTACTTGTCCCTCATCAAAGAAATAATTCAAATCCCCTTGTCCGCTCACGTAATCGGTGTTAATTCCTTGAGTGAAGTTTTGGTCTTCATAAAATCCACCTGTAGGTTTGAAAGGAAATCCTGAACCCAAGTTCCAGCGAACATCAAATTCCCAATTGCGATTTTTTCCGAAAATGTATGAACCTACAATGTTTGCATTGTGTCTTCTGTCGAAATGAGGACGGTATGTTTCAAGCCCATCCCAACGATTAACAAATCCTAATGAATAAACAACCCAAATGTAAACTCGTTTATAATCGTATTTCAAAACCATATCAATTCCTTGTGCTCTTCCTGTCTCAATTATGAAGTCACTTTTTAGAACTTCAGGAATAGCAGAATTTGCTGGTGTGTCATCAAACATTTTATTTGAATTCAAATTTGTCAACTGCTTGAAATCTTTTCGGTATGCTTCAACATTTAAATCTAAGTGTCGAGCTAAATCAAATTCAAATCCAGCAATGTAATGGTTGGCTTTTTGTAATTTGTGTTTAACTTCTTTTTTTTCTCCATTTTCAGCCGTATAGCTCTCTGGTAAATTGTCAGGACCCGATAGGAAGCCATAAAATAAATTCACAACATCTCTTTCGGAGCTAGCCGCAATTAAATTTTGAGAGTACATTCCTGCAGCAAATTTGAAACGAATACGAGGAACAATATTCCATTTTAAACCCAAGCGTGGTTCTGGTGAAAAGTTCGCTAAAGATGCATAATACATCACACGGAAACTTGGTTCTAACAATAATTTTTTCTTTTTAGAAACGAATTTGTATTTCACGTATCCACCAATTTCGGTTGTGCTTTCTGCTTGAGAAATACGTCTGTTGGAGGGATTGTAGAAATCAAAATCGGTTTTGAATCCCAATACTTCCAATCCGTAATTGATTTCGTTTTTACCCATGAAATAGGTAAAGCCAACACCCATATTAAATCCTTTGATAGAACTTGTTTTAAGTGAATCACTCTGAGGTTTTAATTTTATTTTATATTGTGAATAAGCAAAATTTCCGGTAATTAAAATAGGAGAATTTTGAGGTACCAATAAGAAGTTTGCGCCACCACCATAAGAATCCCAGCGCATTTCCTGCACCGATTTATAGTTAACCCTGTCGTTAAAATTAAATCCGAATACGTTCAGCTTGCTTCCATTACTTGTATTGAAAGAAACTTTTCCATAATAATCATTAAAGCTGAAAGGTAATCCTGCCGTATCAATATAACTATATAAAATCTTTGAAGTTGTTGGCAAATAAGATGTTTTTGCTGAAAGAATAAAGGATGCAGTCGCTTTTCCATCTTCTGTTGCTTTAATCAATGGGCCTTCTGCTAATACTTTTGCGCCAAACGGACTAACAGCTATTTTACCAGCCACTCTGCGTTTGTTACCATCTCTCGTGGAAATGTCCATGATGGATGAAATTCTTCCTCCGTATTCTGCACCAAATCCACCACTGTAAACATCGGCATTACGGATAATGTCCGCATCAAATACTGAAAACAAACCAATAGAGTGGAAGGGATTGTAAACGATCATACCATCCAATAAAACTTTGTTTTGTATAGGTGAACCACCTCTGATGTACAATTGTCCACCTTGGTCACCTGTAAAAATTACCCCTGGCAGTACTTGCAAATATTGAGCTAAATCGGGTTCTCCACCTACTGATGGTAATTTTTTAATTGTAATTGGGTCAATTTTATTTACGGATATTTGTGTCTCAGTTTGTTTTGCTTCTTGAGCTGCAGAAATTTCAACTACTTTTAATTTCACATTCGATTTGGTAACAAATAATTTCTTGGTAAGTATTTCACCAGCTTTTACAGTGACATTTTCTTGCAAACTATCATAGCCCATTGTTGATGCAACCAAGATGGTGTAGTTTCCTGGAGGAATCTGAGTGATTGAGTAATACCCATGTACATCAGTTGCGTTACCAATGGTAGTTCCTTTCAAAACCACGTTTGTAAATAATACAGGTTCTCCTGAATCTTTTAAATAAACAAAGCCTCTGATTGTTCCAACTTGTGCAAAAGCACCAACTGAAAAGATAAGGAAAACAGCAATCAGAAATCTGTTAATTGAGAATGTTGGGATACTCATGTTTTGTAGCAATTTTAATATAAATGATGCTTTTTTTTTAGGTTCGTAAATGTAATAATTTATTGCATAAAAAAAAGGCTAATTTTTCAGAATGCAATTTCTTGTAGATAATCGGTGGTTTTTCGGGGATAAATGGTAATCTCTTCTTATTTTTTTGGTGATTCCCCACTCACTATTGCATTTTAGGGTTTCAATCGACTTCTTTACTTTTTGAAGGCAAAAAGTAACAAAAACCTTTTCGATTTCATAAGGAAATTTCTTCCTTTCCTATCGGACGGAAGAACCACGGATAATTGATCGCATGCGATGCATTTCTCCTCGAAAGGAAGATTTTTTTGGCGCTCATTACCGCTATTTCTGGATGAAATCAAAATCGCCACCCCGAGTGATTTGTCCTATTAACAATAAAACAAAGACAAATATAATTTACGGAGACGCGCGCAAGGCAAGGCCGGGCGCGATGCCGTTTAGGGGTGAACGCCATTTCACTAGAAGATCTTAGCAAAAACTTTAGTTTTTTTGTTTAGATTTTCAGAGAAATGCTGAGAGGAGGGAAGCAATCGCCCGGGCTTGATTCTTTTGTTTCTTTTCTGATCAAGCAGAAAAGAAAAGAAGAAACTTACGGAGCAAGAATCAATGTGGAGAATACTCTAGTTATTTGAAGAGCACTTCTCTTTGCTCGAATAGAACTTAAAACTCAATCTTATACCCAAAATAAGGAAACAGCCCTAACTGATATTCTTGTTGCACTTTTTGTGAAACAGGGTCGTACGATTCTCTTAAAATATTTTTAGTATCAAAAATATTCTCAACTACTAAAAAAATACTTTGAGATGTTCGTTTGCGGTTTGTTTTGTAAGAAACTTTAATGTCAAATCGTGAATAATCTTTTAACTGTTTCGAAAATGCTTCTGCATCAATATAAACAGCTTCGCCATATATTTTTGATTTCTCTATATCAATTGGAGTATACCTGTTCCCGCCTGCTTGCGTAAATTTCAAATCGACAGACAATGCCCTGTTTTTATTTTTCCCTAAATTGAATTCATATCCCGCCAAAGCATTTAAAACATATCCTCCGTCATAACTGGTATGATGTTCAGCACCATTGCTTCCTTTGTATTTCGATTGGTATAAAGAAACTGTTGCCAGATAATAAAAGTGTTTGTTGAAAAATTTTTCGAACGTAAACTCTATTCCAATGTTTTCTCCATCGCCTTTGTTTTCTAAACTATCCACCAAAGGGATTCCTTCTAAAGCATTGCCGACATTAATCATTGAGAAGGAAGATTGATAATTTTTTTGTACAGGAACATTATAAATATATTGATAATATCCTTCTAATTTCAAACGATAATCTTTTGCGAAATTAAAGTCGTAGCTCAAAATGGCGTGCTGACTTTTTGATAAATCTAAATTTCGATTGCTTCTGAAATAGCTGTCGGTAGTTGGAATATAGGTTTCGTAAAAATAATAAATGGTCGGCTGCATCTGGCTGTGCATGCCATATCCTAAACTGATGTTCTGTTTTTTACTAATTTGAAAACGCAATCCCAAACGTGGCTCAATTGCTGAAGTTTTGTTCAGTAGAAAATTCTGATAATGCACTCCACTGTTGATGGTGATTTTATCAGTTGGTCTGAATTGCCAATGTGCAAAGCCTTGAATTAAATCAGCGGTAGATTTTTTTACATTTAAATCATAAATGTATTTTCCATAATCATTCGAGTACGAATACGATTCAGCATTAAAATAAATCGTTTGATACGTTGCTCCGAGTTTGATTAAATTTTTTGCATTTATTTTTTTGGACACAGTGTAATTCGCGATAAAATTTGCTTCCGTTGATTTGTTTTTACGATCTAAAAAGGAGGATTGGTCAACCGGAGAAATGGTATCTACAGAAGCATCTAAATCAGTTCCTGAAACAGATAAAGAAAGTTTACCAGATGTTTTTGAATTAAAAAAATACAAATGAGAAACACCTGTTGCACCCATGCTTGTTGCGAAAACCAAATCTTGTCCGCCTGTGATGTACGACCAGTCTGTTGCTTTGCGTTCACTATCAAGTAGTGTTAATTTACTTTTTCCACCAATTCCCCAAAGCGTAAAAATGCCGGCTTTGGTTGTCGGTACATTTACCTTATAAGAAATATCTTGATATTCGGGACTAGCAGAAACGCCAAAACGGATTCCCAATTTGTTAAACACTTCTAAAGTAGAATAGCGGTAATTAATTAAGTAAGAGCTGCCATTCTTTTTTGAGATTGGACCTTCTGCCCCCAGTTCAACTCCATTGATTCCTAACGAACCTGTATATTCATTTTGTTCGTTGTTTCCGTTTCTTAATTTAATATCAAAAACAGCAGCCGTTTTGTTTCCATACTCCGCGGGAAAAGCGCCAGTTAAAAAATCGGAGTTGCCCAGAATATTGTTGTTTAACATACTGATGGGCCCACCCGTAGACCCTTGTGCCGAAAAATGATTGGGGTTGGGAATATCAATCCCTTCCATCCTCCACAAAACGCCTAAAGGAGAATTTCCTCTAACAATAATATCGTTACGGGCATCATTTCCGGATGAAACACCTGCATAGTTCGCCACCATTTTACTTGGGTCGCCACGACTTCCGGCATATCTTCCGGTTTCTTCGGCCAAAAAGTTGCGTGATGAAACAGTTACTAAATCGTTATTGGCTTTTGTTTTGTCTTTTTCCGCCACTACTTCTACAACTGCTGAAGTGTATATTTTTTCTCTTAACTCAATAGTAAGAACAACTTCTTTTCCGGATGTAACAATTATATTGTTGATGAATGTTTCTTCATATCCGATTGAAGTTATTTTTAAAGCTCTTCTTCCTACTGGAATTTTATCTAAGCGGAATTTTCCATCACCATCACTGGTTGAACCGATTAACGTGTCGCTATTTAATAAAACAATAGTTGCACCCGGCAATGTGGATTTAGAATCAGCATCTAATACTTTTCCACGGATAGTTTGTGTATAGGTTTGTGCGTTAATTCCGATTTCGCAGAATAATAGAATGAATATAAAAGTGATTGTTTTCACGATGCAAAAGTAGATTATTAATTTCAAATTTCAGATTCCAAATTAATTTAGCTTGTAGTTACGGAGCGTCATTGCGAGCGAAGCGCGGCAATTTTCTCTGTTATAGCAGATTGCCAAATCACCCCGATACTCGGGGTGACTAGCAATGACGCTCCGTAAGTTCAAATAATTGCTAATTTTGTACAATGAACAAACAACTATCCTTTTTTGAGCAATTTGGATTAGCAATTAAAAGCTATGGGAAAGCCATTTCCTTTGTTTTTGAAAAAGGGTTGTGGATTTATTTTATCTATACGATTGTTATTGCCGGCTTATTGATTTTTGGCGGTTTTGAACTGGTTCACCATTTGTCTGATTGGTTGGAAGACTGTATCATGTTCTATTTTAGCACAGATAGTGATGAGGGTTGGTTTAGTTTTTTAGGAGATGCTTTGCATGTTTTAGTATCGGTTGGGTTGAAAATTTTATTCTTTTTTATTTTTTCTACTTTGAGTAAATACATTTTACTCATATTAATGTCGCCCATCATGGCTCTGCTTTCGGAGCGAACAGAGGAAATTATAACAGGAAAAGTATATCCATTTAATTTTGGGCAATTTATAAAAGATATTTTTAGAGGTGTTCTGATTGCCTTGCGCAATATGTTCATTGAATTTGGTTTTCTTTTTCTAGGATTTTTTGTTGTTTGGATTCCGTTTGTTGGTTGGGTTTTTGCATTGTTCCTAATTATCGTTTCCTATTATTTTTATGGATTCTCTATGATTGATTATGTGAGTGAAAGAAGAAAAATGGGTGTTTCTCAAAGTGTTTCCTATGTTCGAAAAAACAAAGGCCTAGCTATAGGAAATGGATTTATTTTTTCATTAGTATTTGCAATTCCTTTTTTAGGTGGAATGATAGCAGCTGTGATTGCTCCAGTTGCTGCTTGTATTGCAGTAATGGATTTAGAAAGTAGACATGCAAAAAATTAAAATATCTGTTGTTTCTTATTTAAACTCTAAGCCTTTTATTGATGGGTTGACGAAGTCTGATTTGATAAACAAAATTGATCTTCAGTTGGATATTCCTTCGGTGTGCGCACAAAAATTAGTGGATGGAGAAGTAGATTTAGGTTTGATTCCTGTAGCAGTACTTCCGCTCTTAAAAGAAAAATACATTATTAGTGATTATTGTATTGGAGCTGTTGGAAAAGTGGCTTCTGTAATGCTATATAGTGATGTTCCTTTAGAAAAAATAATCACTGTTTTATTGGATTATCAATCACGTACTTCTGTTTCCTTGGTCAAAGTTTTAGCTGCTAGCTTTTGGAATATTAATCCAACCTGGATAGCAGCAAAAGAAAATTTCGAATCCGAAATAAAAGAAACAACGGCTGCAGTGATTATTGGTGATAGAACATTTGGATTAGAAAATAAATACAAGTTTAGTTATGATTTGGCAGAAGAATGGCAAAAATTTACCGGCTTGCCATTTGTGTTTGCTTGCTGGGTTTCTAACAAAGAACTACCTACTGCTTTTGTTGATGAATTTAATCAAGCTTTGAAAACAGGCTTAAATAATCGCTCCGAATTGATAATGGAGCTTCAAAAAAGTAATTTGTACCCTACAAATATCGACACCTATCTCAATCAAAACATCGACTACGAGTACGATGCAGCCAAAAAACAGGGTTTGGAACTATTTTTGTCTTATCAAGCCGTTCTTGAGCAATAATTTTTTATATTTACATTCAACTATTAAAGATTTTCTTATATGAAAAAAGTAATTTACTTGTCGGTGTTTTCCATGTTTGTTTTCGGAGCTATCAATGCTCAGGAAAAAGCAAAAGAAGATAAACAGAACGTTTTTGATAAAGGCGGTGATGTAGCTAAAATGATTCTTGCGGAGCAGAAGTTCTTTGCTATGGATTATAAAGGCGCATTAGATATTTATAAAGATGTATTGGCGAATAAACCAACGGACGCTAATGTTCTTTTTCATATTGCAGAATGTCATTATGAATTAAAACAAATGAAAGAGGCGCGTGAAAATGCAGAAAAAGCAAAAGGCATCGACCCGAAAGCAAATGCATATAATTCTCTTTTGTTAGGAAAGATTTATCAAAAGGAAGATATGAAAGATGTGGCTTTGGTTGAGTTCAATGATTTTAAAGCTAATATAGGTAGTGCTAAAAAAATTGCAGAAAGTGATGTAGATATGTATATTCTACAAGTAAATACAGCAAAAGAACAAATGGCTAATCCAATTGATGTGAAGGTGGAAAATATGGGTGATGTAATTAATTCGGAATTTGAAGACAAAGCTCCGATGGTAAGTGCCGATGGTAAAACATTGATTTTTACTTCTCAGCGTCCGGGTAAATCAAGTGCTGTAAACCCGGATGATGGAATGTATTTTGAAGATATTTATATTTCTCGTTGGGATACGCTTAAAAAAATGTGGGGCGATGCAGAATTAATTCCGGGTTCTTTAAATACCGAAGGACAAGATGCTGCAACTAGTATTTCTCCTGATGGAAAACAAATTTTTCTTTTCAAAAATGACATTGAAGCAGAATCTCGTGGTGGTGATATTTATGTTTCTCGTTTGAGTTCTTCCGGAAAATGGGGTGCACCCAAATCAATGGGAAAACCAATCAATACAACTTTTGCTGAGCTAGGAGCTTGCATTTCTCCTGATGGAAAAACAGTATATTTTGTGAGTGAGCGCCAGGGAAGTATAGGAAATGCGGATATTTGGATGGTAAAACGTAAAACTCGTACCGAGTGGGAAAAGCCTGTTAACTTAGGAGATGTAGTAAATACGGTTGAGGATGACGCAGGTATATTTTTAGCTCCCGATGGCAAAACATTGTTTTTTACTTCTAAAGGACATAATTCAATGGGTGGCTACGATATCTTCAAAACCGTGAATGAAGGTGGAAAATGGAGCACTCCAGTAAACTTAGGTTATCCAATCAATACTATTTATGATGATTACTGTTTCAGTTTATCTATTGATGCTAAAACTGGCTATATAGCTAGTAATAGAAAAGGTGGTTTAGGTGGACGTGATGTTTATAAAGTGGATTTGAGTAATTACATGGTTCTTGAAAAAGACATGAAGAAAAAAGTAGAGGGTGGACCAGTAATGGCTATTTTAAAAGGAGATGTTTTTGATGCAGGTGCAGGAGCAGGAATGGAAGCTGAGATTGTGGTGTATGATGAAACAGGTGCAACTAAAATTGGAAGCACCAACTCAAGTGAAGGCAGCGGAGAATATTTTTTAACCTTGTTAGCAGGAAAAACATACATGGTTAAAATTGAAGTGAAAGGATTTAAATCAATTGAAGAAAAAGTAGAAATTATAGTTGCAAAAGAAGGTGCTACAACTGTTGTAAAACATTATTTATTGTATAAAAAATAGCCGTTTCTCCGCTTCGGTCGAAATGACAATATTTGAAAAAGCCATCACGAAAGTGATGGCTTTTTTTATTTGTGAATTTTTATGTGTTGTTCTTCCCAAATGTATTGGCTGTTAGTTCTAGCGGAGTCGAGAACCAGCATATATGCAACGTTTGTTATCGACTCCGCTCGAACTGGCACGTATGAAGATTGTACCCAAGCAGATATTATTTTGAAAACAAAAACGTTTCAAAATCAGGATGTAATTTATTGGATAAACCATCATCCAATGTCGGAAATATAAACCCATTGCTTTTTAATTCGATTATAATTTTATCTACTGCCGCAGGAATCCAGATACGATCATAGTCTGAGGTTTTGTTTTTGGATCGTGCAGCTTCTATTTTAGAATTTATTTTGTGATGTTCATTTCTTCCATCATGCAAAACGTAAATTCCGCCATTGTTTTTTTTGACTTTTTTAGTGAAGTGGCCCACAAATTTTTCCATTCTGTTGGGCTTTACTTTGTGATCGAAAAAAAAATCGGTGACAGGAAGTATGCGCATCTTTTGTGCTTCCCACATAGGCTGATGCTTTTTGAAATAGGCACCGTAACCCGGACGAAAATATTCTACAATGTAATCTTTATTCTCAATAGCTTCACAAATAGCTTTGTTGCAATCGCTTATGTCTTGAGGGATTGCACTCATTTTTTTAAAGATAAATGGATCACCCGTATGTCCATGATTTCCGAGAATGTGGCCATCTAAATACATTTGCCTTACAATATGAGGGTATTGTTTCACATTTTTCCCAATCATGAAAAAACAAACTTTTACATTGTGCTTTTTTAAAACGGAAAGCAATTCGATTGTAATGTTATCAATATAATTAGGGCCATCATCAAAAGTAAGAAACACTGGTTTTGAATTGGAATTTCCTTTTAAATTTGGCCGAACTATAGAATAGCTCTTGATGCGAAGAACGGAAGAAAAAATACCAATGCTTTTTAGTAGTCTCATTTTTTTCTTACAGCATAAACAAGTTCATCTTTATACTCTCCGTTTTTAAAAAGTGTCTTTTCAAATTTTCCTTCCAAAGTAAATCCTGCTTTTTCTAACACACGTTGCGATGCAGTGTTGGTTCCATAAGGACGTGCAAAAATTCGAGTAATGTCAAAGTTGTTAAAACCATATTCTATAATTTCAGTGATAGCCTTTGTAATAATTCCATTTCCCCAAAAAGGTTCTGCCAGCCAATAACCTAGTTCGGCATTTTTGCGATGAACATCCTCTTGCGGATGGATTCCAATTCCACCGCATGCTTCACCATTTATGTCAATTGCGAAAATATTGATTGGAGTATTTTTTGTCGCGAATTCAATGAACATTTTCCCGTTCTCTTTAGTATAGGGATAAGGAAATTTATCCGTTAAGTTGCTTGCAATTTTTGGATTGTTTGCATACTTAACCAAGCTATCCAGATCATCTGCACTAAAAGGTCGAAGTGTGAAGTGCATACTTATTTATGATTTTCATCAAACGTTAATTTTTTATTTTTCATGGCTTCTTCCCATCCTCCAGGAAAAATCGCATTGTTGTCCAGCATCATTGTTTTCATTATTTCCTTCACTCGCATTTGAATTTGAGAAGGCAATTCATAAAAATCTTTATCCACTTTTGTATTTCGTTGAAAATCCAATTCTCCATTCTGATGTCTAATGGCTCTTTTATTATTCTCATAGTAAATGAGAATTTTTATTCTACCATCGCCAGTAGCGTTTATTCCAGATGTTCCATAAGTAATAATAGGGTCAATAATTTTGTCTCCGTTAATATCGTTCAACTCAATGTATTTACTCCAAAACCAAATGGATTTTTCTTCTGAAACTTCATTTGCTTTTAATCTGAAATCGTTAATGGTCCACTTAACGGTGAGTTTTTTGGATTCGGAAATAATATTAAATGCTTTAATGGAATCGTTTGTGGGCTTGTTATCCAGTTTGTTTTCGGAGAGTACAAAATAATGGTTGCCTAGTTTATCATTGTATTCATAAACTCTGAATATAGGAAACCGGATGCCTAATTCCTTTTTGGTAGAATCCGTAAAAATAGTTTGAACTTCTGGGTCAGTTAAAATTTTACTTTCTACTATAGATCTTTGTCCAAAAGTTAATTGGGTGGAAAAAAGTAATATAAGTATAGATATAGATTTCATTTTGAGGCTGCTTAGTTTACTAAGATACAAAAAAAACGCCCTTCCGATGGAAAGGCGTTTTTGGTATGTTTTTACTAATTATGAGATCCCGTGTCGGAGCAAGGGATGACGTTGTTAATATAAATTTTTAATAATGTCCTCGGGCTTTGATGCCTAATTCTACTTTTTTCAAAGCAGAGATATATGCTCCAATGCGCATTGTGGTTTTGTAATGATTTCTATTTAACCAAACTTCTTCAAAAGCGGA
>CAYWAV010000004.1:67297-88876 GCA_964456225.1 uncultured Chitinophaga sp.
ACAAGCACATCTACATCGGCAGTTAATAATTCGGATGCATTAATTTCTGTTCCACCGGTAAATCCTTTCAATACATTTCCGTTTGCCTTAGCATATTCCAATGCTGCTCTGATGTCAATTCCTTTTTCATTCCAAAGTGTGATTGTGTGATCACCAATAGCACAAATTCGAATGCCTTTTTCATTCAGCAATCGAGCTGCATGAGAGCCTACGTTACCAAAACCTTGTACAGCACAAGTTGATTTTTTAGGATCCAAGTTCATTTTTTTTAACGCTGCTAATGTTGCAACCATCACTCCGCGACCTGTAGCCGCATCGCGACCTAAGGAACCGCCTATGCCTACCGGTTTTCCTGTTGTAACACCAGGGAAATTACCACGGTGAACTTTATTATATGCTTCAACAAGCCAAGCCATTTCTCTGCCACTAGTTCCCATATCCGGAGCCGGAATATCTTTGGTTGGTCCAAAAACATCAGCCATAGCAATTGTATATGCTTTTGTTAAACGCTCTAATTCTCCAACGCTCATTTTACGTGGATCACATTTAATGCCGCCTTTTCCACCACCATAAGGTAAATTAGCTACAGCACATTTAAATGTCATCCATGCCGAAAGTGCTTTCACTTCATCATCACAAACATCCATTGCGTAACGGATGCCACCTTTTGATGGCCCTAATACCGTTGAGTGAATTGTTCTATATCCTTCGAAAACTTGTAATTTCCCATCATCCATTATTATTGGAAGACTTACTTTCACTTGTTTTTGGGGGTTTCTTAATACTTGAGTAACTTCTTCTGATAAACCATAAATTTTAGCCGCCACATCAAGTCTAGCAAGAACTGCATCAAACATACTGTTGTGACTTTCTACTGTTGTTTTAGTTGTCATAAATTTTTATGTTCGGTTCCGTGTTTTTAGAGAGTCGGAACACATTAAAGTCTGCGAATTTAAGTAAAATTATAAACTATGTAAAATGTAATCGCTAAATGTAGTATTTACTTCGTTTAATTTAGTTTTTTTAGGCTGTTTTTGACGTTTTTAAGGCTATAACTGATGAAAATACTGAGACAGGTATAAATAGGTGAAAACAAATGGTGTAGCCATTAAGAGGCTATCGAAACGGTCTAAAATACCTCCATGTCCGGGCAGTAATGTTCCTGAATCCTTAACATTCTTACTTCTTTTGAATAAAGATTCCACCAAATCGCCTAAAGTGCCTATCACTATTAGAATGGAAGCAATTACCACCCAGTCGGTAATACTAAAATCGGTATACCATTTTGAGATGATGAACACCACAATAAAACTGGCAATTGCTCCACCTACACTTCCTTCCCATGATTTTCCGGGAGAAACACGTGGGAACAATTTGTGTTTTCCAAAGGCAGATCCTGCTAAATAAGCTCCTGAATCGTTGCACCAAAGAATGAAAAAGAAGCCGAATAACAATTCATGGTTATAGGAGCCGGTAAAAGTTACCAGGTAGTTTAATAGTGAAAAAGGAACAGCTACGTATATAATCCCCAAAATCGTAAATGCAATGTTTCGAAATGGGTTCTTTGATTTTGTATATAGTTCGGATATGAAAATGAGAAACACCAGTGGAATATTAATAATTAATAAATGAGCATCGTAACCCATGCACACATAAGCGGTAGTTGTAAAAACACTCGCACTTACAATTGTGCCGATTACTTTTTGAGGTTTGTTTTCACCTTTTTCACTCAGCGTATAAAACTCCCAAACACCTATAATGGTGATACAGAAAAATAAAACAGAGAAAGAGAGTTGATTGTAATAAGTGCAACCTAAAAGAACTGCAACAAATGCGCCTGCGGTAAGTGTACGTTTTAAAAAATTGTTCATCTTTTTTCGTTACGTCATCCCGTGCTACGACACGGGATCTGTTAATTAGTAATACTAATCCTTATCATGAGATACCGTGTCGCGGCACGGTATGACAGTTCTGTACTTGATTTTCTTTGTCATTTCGTTCCGATAGCTATCGGGAGAAGTCGATAGATTACTTCACTTCTTGTACATCATCAATCAAAAAAACAAATAATTCTTTTGGGCCGTGTGCCCCTTGCACCAATGTTTTTTCTATGTCGGCAGTTTTGCTCGGACCGGTAATTGTTGAAATCATAGAAGGTAATTTATCATTGTACTTTTCACGGATCAATTTTAACCCATCTTTTATATTGGGTACTAATTGAGAAGTGTATGCAATTACTATGTGAAAATTAGCATATACTGGTAATCGTCTGCCCGAGGCTTGTTTGGAGGTAATGATTATGCTTCCTGTTCTTGCAACTAAGCACTCACAAAATGTGATTCCAATATCAGTTGATAATAAATCATCTTCTTTGTCAGAGAATTTTATTTTTACCTTTTTTAGAATGTCTTTTATTTTAGGCTCTAAACAAAATAAATGTTTCCACTCATTGTCTTTTATTATCCAATCAAAATTTTCAAGAAATTCTGCTTCATTTTCGCAAAAAATAAATTTTCCATTTACTGCTGTAAAGTTTTGTGCGAATTGCATTTCAAGAGATTCTTCGGAAGCAGTAAATATTTCCGAATCATTATCAACGTCACCAATCTCCTGTGTGGACTTGTGAATCAAAGCCTTCCGGATTTTCTTTAAAATTTTTTCTTTTGAAGTAGTACTGTCGCGCATAATACGGATAGCGAATTTTTACGATTATACTTCCCGATAGCTATCGGGACTTTATTTCTATAAAAAGAGAATGCCTTATGGCATTCTCTTTCGTTTCATTAGTTAAGTAATCCTAGAAAAGCGTATTTATAGGTTTTTCAGGTTCGCTGTCTTTTTTCTCTTCTGATTTTGGCTCTTCTTTTTTCTCTTCGTTTTTCATTTGAGCATTTACCGTATCAGTATAAGTTGTTTCTTGTTTTATCAATGGAATTTCTTCTTTGTCGAATGGGCGTTTTCCAAAAATAATTTCTAAATCTTCTTTAAAGATAACTTCTTTGTCCAATAGCTTTTCTGCTAATTGAGTAAGCAAGTGTTTGTTTTTCGTAAGGATGTCTTTAGCGCGTTTGTATGAGGCTTCAATTAATTTGCTAACTTCTTCATCAATTGTTTGAGCAGTTTTTTCGCTATAAGGTTTCGTAAAACCATATTCGTTAGCACCAGTAGAATCATAATAACTGATGTTTCCAATTTTATCGTTTAAACCATAAATGGAAATCATTGCGTATGCTTGTTTTGTAACTTTTTCCAAATCGCTCAAGGCGCCAGTAGAAATTTTACCAAACACAATTTCTTCAGCGGCTCTTCCACCCAAAGTTGCACACATTTCATCCATTAATTGCTCGGTGGTAGTGATTTGTCGCTCTTCCGGTAAATACCAAGCAGCGCCTAAAGATTTACCACGAGGAACAATGGTTACTTTAACAAGCGGATGCGCATGTTCCAACAACCAGCTTGTTGCAGCATGTCCAGCTTCGTGATAAGCAATTACTTTTTTCTCGTGAACAGAAATAATTTTATTTTTCTTTTCCAATCCACCAATGATACGGTCAACCGCATCTAAAAAATCTTGTTTCTGAATTACCAATTTATCATGACGAGCGGCAATTAAGGCAGCTTCGTTACAAATGTTTGCAATGTCGGCTCCAGAGAAACCCGGGGTTTGTTTTGCTAAGAAATCTACATCCACAGAAGCATCTAATTTCAAAGGTTTTAAATGTACTTTGAAAATGTCTTTACGCTCATTTAAATCGGGCATATCCACATAGATCTGGCGGTCGAAACGACCGGCACGCATCAAAGCTCTGTCTAAAATATCGGCACGGTTGGTTGCAGCTAAAATAATTACTCCGCTGTTTGTTCCAAAACCATCCATTTCAGTTAATAATTGATTCAAGGTATTTTCGCGTTCATCGTTTCCACCTTGAGCGGGATTTTTTCCACGGGCACGACCGATAGCATCAATCTCATCAATGAAAATAATACAAGGAGCTTTTTCTTTTGCTTGGCGGAATAAATCACGAACACGTGAAGCACCAACACCTACAAACATCTCCACAAAATCGGAACCCGACAATGAGAAAAATGGAACTTTTGCTTCACCTGCAACAGCTTTCGCCAAAAGGGTTTTACCAGTTCCCGGAGGGCCAACTAATAACGCACCTTTAGGGATTTTTGCACCAAGCGCAGTATATTTTTTCGGATTCTTAAGGAAGTCAACAATTTCTTTGATCTCCACTTTCGCTCCTTCCAAACCTGCAACATCATTAAAAGTGATGTTCACATTCGTGTTTTTATCAAACAAGGTCGCTTTTGATTTTCCGATATTGAAAATCTGTCCGCCTCCGGCACCGCCACCCATTCGTCTCATGATGATTATCCAAATAACAATCATCAATACAATAGGAACTAGCCAACCCAATGCATCCGTCCAAGAAGTGCGGTTTTCACTTTGAGCATCAATTCTTTCAGTTGGAAGAAAATCGTTTTGTGCTTCGTTGATACGTAAGTTAAATTGATCTTCTGTTGAGATGTTGACTTTGTAATGTGGTCCATCTTTTAATTTTTCAAGCTTATCAGAAGCATATTGAGGAAGTGTCAGAAATTCTTTTTTAATGGTAATTTCTGCATACTTCTCAGTAGGAACAAGAACAATTTTTTGAACGTGATGTTGTTTCAACATCTTTTCAATAAAATCATTTGTGCTTTTCTCTTTCAATGGTGTTGAAGAAAAAAGCACTTGCATTAAAATTATGGCTACTGCAATAATTCCATAAATCCAATAAAAATTAAATGGGGTTTTGGGAATGTTTGGCTTTTTCGGAAACTTACCCTTCTCTGAAGGGTTATTATCTTGTTTTTCTTGCTCGCTCATTTATTCTCTTTCTAAATTTATTTATCAAATGCTATTTCCGTTACATCGGCATCGGCCCATAACGATTCTAAATTATAAAAATTACGTACTTCTGTTTGGAAAATATGAACTACAACAGTTACGTAATCAACCAATATCCATTCTGAATTTTCAAAACCTTCTTTACGATAAGGACGTTCACCTGTTAATTTCTTAACCATCACTTCCACGGATCCTGCAATTGCATTTACCTGAGTATTTGAATCGGCCTGACAAATAATAAAGTAATCGCAAACACGGTTGTGTACGTCTTTTAAATTCAACACCGATATGTTTCTTCCCTTTACTTCCAAGATCCCTTCAACAATTGCATCTGTTAAAATTTCAGATGGTCCTTTAATTTTTGCACTTGTCGGCTTAAATTCCGGTTTTGCATTTGTCTTAGCTGATTTTGAAACAACTTTTTTAACTGCGACAACTTTTTTAGGTAGAGCCTTTTTTGGAGCCACCGCTTTTTTGCTTACTATCTTATCCGCCTTAATGGATTTTTTTGCAGCTACTTTTTTAACTGTAGCTTTTCCGCTTGATTTAAGGGCAGGTTTAGGAGCTGTTTTTTTGCCTGTAGCAGGGGCAGGTTTCGCTTTTACTGATGTCTTCTTTGCAGCTGTTTTCCCGCCTGCCTGTCGGGCAGGTTTTGCAGGTGCCACTTTCTTTTTCGCCATTTTAAGGATATATCTATTTTATTACTTTTCTTTGCCTTGTGATTATTCACAAAAATAATCAAATCTTTGGCAAAACTCTAATGAAAACATTATTTGTAGGGCAAAATAGCATTCATGTTGAGTCGGTTGATTCTACCAACAGTTATGCCAGTGAACTATTGCGCCAAATTGAACTGTCAGAAGGCAGTTTAATATACAGTTTTGAGCAGTTAAACGGGCGTGGACAAAGAGGAAATGCTTGGGAGAGTGAACCCCTTAAAAATGTGGCTTTGAGCCTTGTTTTGTATCCAAAATTTTTGTCGGTTGAACAGCAATTTATGCTTACTAAAATCACTTCTTTAGCGGTTGCTGACTTAATGGCAGAAATGCTTGAAACTTGCGACAAACCTAAGAAAGTCAACATAAAATGGCCCAATGATATTTATGTAAATGAAAAGAAAATTGCAGGCATCTTAATTGAAAATGGTTTAAGGGAAACCGTTATTCAGACTTCTGTTGTTGGTATTGGGATAAATGTGAACCAATTAAAGTTCAATGTTGAGAATGCAACCTCTCTTGCTTTGCTTAGTGAAAAAGAGTTTGAGCTAATGGAAGTGTTGAATCGTTTGTGTGAGTTTTTTGAGGCAAGGTATTTACAATTGAAATCGAATAAGCTTGAAAGTATTGATAATTCATATTTTGAGCGCTTATACAAATTGAATGAATGGGCAAATTATCGTTCAGAGGAAACAATGTTTGAAGGAAAAATAGTAGGGGTTTCCAAAATTGGAAAACTGAGAGTTGAATTGCGGAGTGGAGAAGTAAAAGAGTTTGACTTGAAAGAGATTGGTTTTGTTTGATAAACTGTTTTCTTAATCCCTTCTTATCTCCTTTAAAAATTGGTAGTTCGTTTGAGTTAAAATTAAACTCCAGTTTTTGGGTTTGGGTTTTTGCGTTTTGATGGTGATTTGCCAAATCCCCCTTGCCCTCCTTTGAAAAAGGGGAATAGTCCTAATTAAATTTTCAGTTTTATAAATCTATCACTTAATATCCTTCATTTTATGTGCTAACATATTGAAGAAGTTTCCCAAAGGTTTTTCTACCATCATTTTAATCATCGGGTTCATATCTGATTCAAATGTTAACTGTCCAATACAGTTGTTAGCGTCTGTTTCGTTTATCAAAACAAACAATTTAAATTCAAAAGGCACTTTTCCGTGAGAAGTAATGGTGATTTTGGAAACAGGTGTTTTTTCGATAATCTTCATTCCAATGGTTGCCATCCCGTTGATAGTAAATGAACATTCTTCCGAAGTAGATGTCCAGTTTGTAACCTGGGAAGGCATTAATGCTTTGAAATTATTAAAATCGCTTAAGTAGTTGAATATTTTTTCTGCCGAATTTGCGATTTCAACTTTTTCACTTTCTATTTTTGTAACCGACATGTGTTTATTTTTTTGCCAATTGCCAACTGTTTATTGCCAACTGATTTTGTCTATTTCTTTTTCTTTTCTACAGAGGAATTTCCCCATTCAGCCGGATTTTCTCTCCATGCTTTTAGAGATAATAAATCTTTTTCAGTAATGTAATTTGATTGCAATGCTTGAGCAATCATAGTATCGTAATTACTTAAGGTAATCAATTCGCATTTTGCTTTTTCGAAACTATCAACTGCTGTTTTAAATCCGTAAGTGAAAATAGCAGCCATTCCTTTTACATCACATCCTATTGCGCGTAAGGCTTCAACAGCTTTTAAACTGCTTCCTCCAGTAGAAATTAAATCTTCGATTACAACAACTGATTGTCCTTTTTCAACTATCCCTTCAACCATGTTTGTTAATCCGTGTTTTTTTGCTTCTGAGCGCACGTATACAAACGGTAGTCCCATCTCTTGAGCAACCAATGCGCCTTGAGCAATTCCTCCAGTGGCAACGCCTGCAATCACATCCGGTTTTCCGAATTTTTCCAAAATTGCATCAACAAATTGTTGACGAATATATGTTCTCACTTGTGGAAAAGATAATGTAACTCGATTATCACAATAGATGGGTGACTTCCATCCTGATGCCCAAGTATAGGGTTTGTTTGGCTGGAGTTTAACCGCTTTCACTTGTAATAAAAATTCCGCAACCTTTAATGCAGACTCATCGTTCTTAATCATGCGGCAAAAATAACTAAATTTGTGCTTGTAATCATTTTTTTAATTAACAAAATTAGCAATGGTAAAAGTCTTTTCTATAAACAAAACGATATTCCTTACTAGTAACCTAATGGATTACCAGCAGAAGGAAGACACCGTTTTGGTTAGAATTCATTCCTTAGATGAACTGCAGATGATGTACGATGAATTGGTCAATAAAAATCAATTTATAGAGGTCTTTTTATACTATGAAAACGAAAAATTGCTGTTAACTAGTTTTTCTTCGGCTTTTAAAGTAATTGAAGCTGCCGGAGGATTGGTAAAGAATAGAAAAGGAGAATATCTTTTTATTTTTAGGAATGGAAAGTGGGATCTGCCAAAAGGAAAAATAGAAAAAGGAGAAGCTATAAATCATTGTGCAGTAAGAGAAGTAGAGGAGGAGTGCGGAATTAGTAAATTAAAAATTGTGAAAGAGTTGGAATCTACGTTTCACATTTATCATCAGGAAGAAAAGGCAATTCTAAAACGTACTTATTGGTTTGAGATGTTGTGCGAAGATGAATCTAAATTAGTTCCGCAAACAGAAGAAGGGATTACAGAGGTGAAATGGTTTTCGAAAAATGACTTGCAGCAAGTGTGTGATAATACTTATGAATCGGTTAAGGAAGTGATGAAGGCGGTTCACTAGTTCATTGGTTCAATAGTTAATTGGTGTGCTGAATGTTTACCTATGTTTGTAAAACAACTAGTGATTTTTTTTATCGCCAATGCCGTGTTGTTTCGGTTTTATTTTAGTGATATCAAAAAAAGCACGATCGATGTCCTCATCCGGACTTTCTGCAGGTACTTGAATGAATTTACCATCCGGACTAATCAGGAAATAAGCTGGCAGTGATTTGATTTCATAATCCGCTTTTAATTTCCCCAACGAGTTATCGTGTAAAAACAACCAGGTGTATTTTGAATTTTTTGCTTGAAAATTTTTCAAGTCGGCATTTGTTTTATCTACAGAGATACTTACAAAACTAATTCTCTCGCCATACGTTTTAATTAATGAAGGAATGATTTTCATTTGCTGCTGACATGCGGTGCAATTAATATCGTAAAACATCAAATAAACATATTTGTTCGTTCTCAACTCATCTAAACTGTGCGTTAGTAACGCTTTGTCGGGTAGTTCAAAAAACGGTGCTTGTCCACCTTTCTGCAGTTTTGAAAAAGAATTTAAAATGGTTTGTGCAATGCGTTTGTGTTCTTCTATTTTTGTTTCCAGGACTACTTGTTGTAAAATTCCTACTACGCTCGGTTTCTTAAATGAATTGTCGTAATATGCTTCATATAATCCTTTGATTAAAACCAATTCACGCAGTGTATCATTTTGTAAAAACTCATCCCGTTTCAATACTTCCATTGTTCCGGAGAAACTTCCTCTGTCGTTTATTTGAAATGCCATCGGTGTTCCGGGTTTCGACATGGAAAAATCTTGAATTTTTTGTTTGAAAAAATCATTGAAAAAAAGCATGTACTCCGGGTTGCTATATAAAATAGGCTTTTTGGAAAGGTATTCTGTGAATAATTTCTTCTCACTCACTTTTGTTTTTTGTTCAAGTGAAGCAATGGTGTAGTTGATGTAATTTTTGAAATAAGGATTGTTTACGGTGGAGTAAAATTCTTTCATCGCTATTTTAAACGAATCAATTTTTGCCTGAGGGGTTCGTTTTAAAAAGGCAGCATAATCCGCTGATAAAAAATCATCAAAGCGTTTATCATAATCCATCGTTAGTGAATTAATTTCTGTTTTGCTTTTCAACTTGATGGAAAGTTTTACATCGTGTTCTAAGTTGGGATTGTGGTAGGTGGTAGAATCGGGTGGCATCAAGATAACTTCATAGTTTCCTTTGGGCTCGATATACATTGTGGAAATGCTTTTCTCCACTTTTAGTGTGATGTATTGAATCTCTTTGCTGTTAAATTCCAATGTGAAATTTCCTATAGAATCAATCACCGAATAGGTCAATTGTTTTTGTGTTTTGGAAATGTAATCGTTGTTAATCCATACGCCTATTTCTTGATATTCATAAGATTTTGCAGAACCTTTTATAATCACATTTTGAGCCTGTGATAAAAAGGATAGAAATAAAGCAAATAATATAATGATGAATTTGGTCATATGTTTCTCGACTTTCGCTTCTCGGCTCCTCCGAATTCTCGGGGCAGGCGCTCAGGGTGACGGCTCTTGTTGGTATTGCAATAGTTATGCCTGATTATGGTGCTTTTACAATAATCCCTTTAGGTACAAATGGCGAAGCATCGCCACCATTTCTGATGATATCACGTACAATTGTCGAATTTATTGCAGATAGCTCTGGAATTGGTAAAATAAAAATGGTTTCTATTTCCGGTGCCATGATATTATTATTTTGTGCGATGGATTTTTCAAATTCAAAATCGGCTGAAGTGCGAAGTCCACGAAGGATAAATTTTGCGTTTACCTTTTTGCAAAATTCTATGGTTAAACCGGTATAAGATTCAATGCGAACTTTTGGCTCATTGGAAAAAACTTGCTTAATCCAGTTTTCGCGTTGTTCAAGACTAAAATAATTTTGTTTACTGCTATTTTTTCCAATAGCAATTATGATTTCATCAAAAAGCGGTAAAGCTCTATGTAAAATGTTCTCGTGACCTTTTGTTATTGGATCAAATGAGCCGGGAAATATTGCGATGCGTTTTTCCATTCTTGTTGGATTGTTTCCAACGAATTTACGAAAACTTTTGAAGACTAATCAACCGTATTCTCAAATATGGCAAAATTCACATTCCCGTAGCTTCTGTGTTCTCTGAAATGGGGCAGTTTGGATAAATCGGTATGCGGACCATGTTCTACAATTAGCCAACCGTTTGGCTTTAAAAGGTTGTTTGCAAATACTAATTCGGGTAGTAATTGAAAGTTTTCCATATCGTATGGTGGATCACAAAAAATAATGTGAAAGGGAGAGCTAGCTCTTTTTAAAAATGCGAAGGCATCGGATTTAATTACTTTAACGACATCCATTTTGAATTCGGAAATAGTTTTTTTTGCAAACTCACAACAACTATAATTATTGTCAACGCTGGTGATATCACCACAACCACGGGAAGCAAATTCAAACGTAATATTACCTGTGCCACAAAATAAATCGAGAATTTTTAATCCATCAAATTCAAAATGGTTGTTTAAAATATTAAAGATGCTTTCTTTTGCGAAATCAGTGGTGGGGCGAACAGGGAGATTTTTGGGCGGATGAATTACTCTTCCCTTATGCGTTCCGCCTATGATGCGCATTAGGCTAAGTAACTATTAAATAGTGTGAAGTAAGAATGTTTTGGTAATGTTTGCAACTGGTAACTGAAGTCTGAGCTGTCAACCCTTTCTCCGAATTTAATTGTACGGATGTATTTATTTGCAAACGTATAAATGGAAGAAGATTTTTCTATTTCACCAATAAAAATGGTCTCGATTTTTTCAGGATTTAATTGCAACTGTTCGTAAACAAACAAAAGATAATAAATGAAATCTTCGGACGATTGATAATTAAAAGTGTTATAAAAAAGTAAATTTTTTCCGTCAACCAATAGTGTTTCAAAATGTGTACTTTGAATATGCACATACATTTTTTTTCCTGTCTGGTTTTTATTGTTTGCTACCAATGTATCAATGAGTGTGCTGGAAGCATGATGGTAGTTGATGTTGTTATATTGTGAATCCAATTTTGCTTTTATCGATAAGGGAATAGCAAAAACATTTTTTGCATCCAGACTTCTGATGTCGTCTACTACTACAAATTCATCTCCTTCTAAGGACGCATTAAATTTCAAATACATTCTTTTTCTGTCTTCTTCAAAAAGAGCATTTGGCACCAAAGTGGAAAGGTTGTTGACGATTGTGCAAACAACCGATTGGAATTTATGATTGACAAGTTTGGATTCCTTTAAAAGTGTATCCATTAGATCGGCAACACCATCAAAATTATGGACGTTTGCTACAGCATATTTTTCTAAAGCGATGTATTTGTTTTTTTGTTTGTCGAGAATGCCAATCAAAATATCACTTGTACCCATTTGCAGAAGCAATTGGTAAGATGCAGTTTTTTTTGCATCAAAGGCCTCATCAATGAAAGAATGAAGCTGTGTGATTTTGTTTTTTATTTCGGTGGTCATTAAACGCAAAGATAGGAAGTTCTACTAATACGGATAGCGAATCAATAGAAATTTACGAATCGATCTGCGGTAGACAGGTCGATATTTTCTAAAGTCTTGATTTTTAGCATAAAAAAGCATAAATCATCTTTTATCATAACAATCATAACAATCTGGGTTCCTATTGGAGCTAGATTTGTAAATTCGTAGCGATTAGCATTCTGAAAATGAAGTTAGAAGAGTTTCGTAAAATATTATTACAGAGTTTTCCATTTGAGACTACTCCCGGGCAAAGAATATTGTTCACAAAGCTTTCGGAGTTTATTCTAAACAAAAATTCGGATCAGATATTTGTTTTAAAAGGCTATGCGGGGACAGGAAAAACAACGACAGTTCGGTCGCTGGTTCAAAGTTTACCTGCTTTGGGTGGAAAAACAGTTTTGCTGGCACCTACGGGAAGAGCAGCAAAAGTGCTTTCGAATTACACAGGAAAACAAGCATTCACCATTCATAAAAAAATATATTATCGTAAGCCTGAAAACGATGGCGGTATGGCATTTACGTTACAACAAAACTTACACGCAGACACTATCTTTATTGTGGATGAAGCATCTATGATTTCCAATTCAGGTGGTTTAAATACCGGAGGAACCTTTGGAGGAGGTAGTTTGCTCGATGATTTGATTTCTTATGTTTTTAATGGAAACAATTGTAAGTTGATTTTTATTGGTGATACAGCACAGTTGCCACCTGTAGGACTGGATGTGAGCCCGGCATTGGATGTCGAATTTTTAAAAGCATCGTATTATTTTCAACTTGATTGGCATGAATTAACAGAAGTTGTTCGTCAAACAGAAAACTCCGGAATATTAAGCAATGCAACTGCTATTCGTAACCAGATAAAAATGCAATCGGATGGCAAGCCCCATTTTGAAATAGATGGTTTTAAAGACATTGTTCGTTTGGGTGGTGATGAATTGGAAGATGCATTAAATAGTGCTTATTCAAAATACGGAGCCGAAGAAACGATGGTGATTTGTCGTTCTAACAAACGTGCAAATATTTTTAATCAGCAAATCAGAGCCAGAATTCGTTGGCAGGAAAATGAATTGTCAACCGGTGATTTTATGATGGTGGTGAAAAATAATTATTTCTGGTTACCTGAAGAATCCAAAGCAGGATTTATTGCCAATGGCGATATTGTTGAGTTGATGAGTATTGGTAAAATTCAGGAGATGCATGGGTTTAGGTTTGCCGATGTTCGTATGCGAATGATTGATTATCCGGATGAGCCTGAATTAGAAACACGTTTGTTGTTAGATACAATTATGAGTGAAGCACCATCTCTTTCTCAGGAAGATAATAAGCGCTTGTATAATTCGGTATCGGCTGATTATGGTGATATTGCAGACAGGAGAATGCGCTTGAAGAAAGTAAAGGAAGATGGATTTTTTAATGCCTTACAAGTGAAGTTCGCATATGCGGTTACTTGTCATAAAGCGCAAGGCGGGCAATGGCCATGTGTGTTTGTGGAACAAGGATATTTAACGGATGAAATGATCAATACAGAATACATGCGTTGGTTGTATACAGCAGTATCGAGAGCTTCCGAGAAATTATATTTGGTGAATTTTAATAAAGATTTTTTCGAATGATCTTATTCTTCTTTCTCGAATGAGAAACCAATTTTTGTATTGAATTTTGGCCAATCGATTACTTTGCCACTTTTTTCTTTTACTTTAATATCTGTAAAAAATAAAGTTGTTCCTCTATCCACGCGTGTGATTTGATTTTGCATTTTTCTAGATAAGGTTGTTCCTACAACAGATTCCTCATATGCAATTCCTTGAACGGTGGTCATAACATTAAATGATACAACAGCAGAATCTAAAATATTTCCATATTCATCTTTTCCAACTAAGCGATTGTTTACATTGTCGAACATCACCGCAAACACATTTCCTTTTTTTTGGACTTTGATGGTGCCTCTGTTGTCTTCTTGAGCAGAAACGGAGAATGTGATGGTGATTAAAAATATTGAAAGTAGTTTCTTCATTTGGTGTATAACGCAAATATAAGACCAATGTTTCTAATTGAGTAGAATAAAAAATCCTCTCCAAATAAGAAGAGGATTTTTAATTAAAATTTGTAAGAGAAGCCAACCGCTAAAACCTGTTTGAATTGTAATCGCGGCCCTGTTCGTGTAACTGGAAGTCCGTTTACATCTTCTGTAACTGGTACCGGAATATCGTGGTCGTAGATCATATTTGTGCTGATGCTTGCGGATAGATATTTGTTGATCTTTAAACCAACTATATTTTCCCAGTTTACATCAATGTTTTGCGGGTTGTTTAAGTAATTACTGAACAATTCGAGTTTGGTTGCAAAGTTTACATTTTTAAAAATGTCTTTTTTGAACGTAAATCTCAAATATCCCCCGAATTCACTTCTCACCATTTGTCCATCTTTTATTTTCACTCCTGCTGTATCGTATTCGGCTTTTGCAACACCATAAGCTCCAGCATCTGCTAATTTTGCATCTGCAACAATTGTAGTTTTTGATGTTACCGGAGAGATAAAGAAAGACAAATAATCCTTCGGTTTATAATCAAAACCTATCGCGCCTAAAACATAACCAGGAGATAAAAATCTAGAAATAACGGTTGAATCATTTGGAAAATTGTATCCAGCATCAAACTGACTTTTGAAATTGACTAACGCGGAATAGTACCATTTGCTTTCTTTGATATGACGACCATATTTTGAAGAAAAATCAATTTTGTCCTCGTTTTTTCTTAAAGGCGCTTTGCCACTTTGGATCATTCCATAAGCTAGATCAAGTGTGTTGTCCCAAGTGGTTTTGTCTTTTTTATAATTAGCATAAACACTCAATAATGCGGTTGCTGATAAGGCATTTTCTCCCCCGGCTGCCCAATTAGTAAAGCTAGATTGTGCAAAATTGATACCTCCAATACCACCTTTTTTCCAGTATCGCATGGTATCAGCAGCAATAATGGAATCTTTAGCGACTTCTAGTTTGTTTATTTTTGTTGTAATTGAGTCCACTTTGATTTTAATGGAATCTGGTTCCTGAGCACAAAGAGTAGCAGAGGAAATAAAAAAAATATAAAAAAAATATTTTTTCATAAAATTATTTTTTTTGCTCTTTTAATAAATCTCGGATTTCTGATAATAGTTCTTCTTGAGTTGGTACTGATGGTGGAGGAGTTTGTGCTGCTTCTTTTTTCTTTGCTGCGTTTATTCCTTTAATAACCAGAAACAAAACCCAGGCAACAATAATAAAGTTGATTACAGCAGAAAGAAACACGCCATATTTTACTGTTCCCAAAGCAGTAAGGTCTTTTAAGTCGGTTAAGTGTGCTGCTTTTAAAGCTGGTTGCAAAACCAAAGGTGTAATTACATCTTCGATTAATGAACTTACAATTTTACCAAATGCAGCACCAATAACAACACCTATTGCTAAATCAATTACATTTCCTTTGATTGCGAAATCTTTGAATTCTTTAAATACTCCCATTGTTTTATTTTTTTATTTGCGCAAATATAAAATAAAAAAGGCGCACCAAAACAGTGCGCCTTTTTTAATACATAAGTTTTAGACTACTTGCCTAATTTTGCTTTTAAATTTATATCCAAAGCAGATAAAAATTCTTCGGTATACAAATAGTGCTCACCATGGTTAACTTTATTTCCATGAATACAAACTGCTAAATCTTTGGTCATCTTACCAGATTCAACTGTTTCCACACAAACTTGTTCTAAAGCATGACAGAAGTTAATAAGCTCTTGGTTGTTGTCTAATTTCCCGCGGAATTCTAATCCACGTGTCCAAGCAAAAATAGATGCAATTGGGTTAGTAGAAGTAGGTTTTCCTGCTTGATGATCGCGGTAGTGGCGAGTAACGGTTCCGTGAGCAGCTTCTGCTTCCATTGTTTTTCCGTCAGGAGTAACCAATACGGAAGTCATTAATCCCAATGACCCAAATCCTTGTGCAACCGTATCAGATTGAACATCTCCGTCATAATTTTTACATGCCCAAACAAAATTTCCATTCCATTTTAAAGCAGATGCAACCATGTCGTCAATCAAACGGTGTTCGTATGTAATCCCCGCTGCTGCAAATTTTGCTTTGAAATCTGATTGGTAAATCTCTTCGAAAATATCTTTGAAGCGACCATCGTATTTTTTTAAGATGGTGTTTTTTGTAGAAAGGTATAATGGCCATCCTTTTGATAAAGCAGTGTTAAAACAAGAGTGAGCAAATCCGCGGATAGACTCATCTGTATTATACATTGTTAATGCAACACCATCACCTTTGAAATTATATACTTCAAATGATTGAGGAGCACTTCCATCTTCAGGAGTAAAGCTAACCGTTAATTTTCCTTTTCCTTTTGTTAAGAAATCGGTAGCACGGTATTGATCACCAAATGCGTGACGACCGATACAAATTGGTGCTGTCCAGTTTGGAACCAAACGAGGAACATTTTTACAAACGATTGGTTCACGGAAAACAGTTCCATCCAAAATATTACGGATAGTTCCATTTGGTGATTTCCACATTTGTTTTAATTTGAATTCGACAACACGCTCTTCATCAGGAGTGATGGTTGCGCATTTAATACCTACGCTGTATTTTTTAATTGCTTCAGCTGAGTCAATGGTAACTTGGTCGTTAGTTGCATCGCGGTGTTCAACACCAAGGTCATAATATTTAATATCCAAATCCAAATAGGGAAGTATCAATTTGTCTTTAATGAATTTCCAGATGATGCGCGTCATTTCATCGCCATCTAATTCAACAACCGGATTTGCTACTTTAATTTTGCTCATTGTAATTGTAGTTTAAAGTTTAAAGTTCTGTGTTTCAATTTGAGAGGTACAAACCTACATAATTTTTTAATATTTTACCACTAATCCTCCAAGAAACACTTCGCTTTTGCAAGAAACTAAAATAACCGCTGAGGTAAGGGAGAAAAAGGGAGAACCGCAAAAAATCAATTCATTTTTCTGCGGTTCTCTGCGAGAGCCTCCGCGACCTCTGCGGTAAAGTGAAGGCCTCTAATACCCAAATATATCTTCCAAAGTAAGGAAGGTGACTTTTCCATGCTTTTCAAGCGTAGGAATATCAAGACTTTCTTTTTTACCGATTATCAGAATTGTGTATTTTTTATTTTTTACGTGCATTTCCTCGAATGCTCGCAGTTGTTGAAATGTAATAGCTGGAACACCTTTGTAAATATCACTTCGGATATCATAATCAAGTCCTAGGCGTTGAGCATTTTCATAATTAAATAAAATACCAGCCTTTGTAATTCGTTCCGTACGGATACTTTGCATGATGGATTCTTTGGATGCTGTAAAATTGCTTTCCGATTCAGGCATATTGTTTACTAGTTCCATCATGCCTTTCATTGCCTCCGGTAATTTATCTGCTTGTGTTCCAATATAGGAAAATACATAATTGTGATCCATCTTTTTTTCTGCGATGCTATAACTCGAAAATACGGAATAGGCTAATGCTTTTGATTCTCGCATCTCTTGAAAAACAATTGAAGACATGCCTCCACCAAAATATTCGTTAAAGAGGCGAATGGTTGGAACATTTTTCTTCTCATATTTTTCATCTTTCGAAATAAAAATGACCTCCGCTTGTTTCATATCGTATTCAACAGCATACACGTTTGTGTTTGCTTCCGTTTCCTGATATTTTACAGGCATTGGTGTTGGCTTAATTACAGAAGGGGTTATGTGTAGTTTATTTAACATTGCCGTAAGTTCTTCCATACTATTGTTTCCATAATACAAAACACGGTGCTGGTAGGAGGTAACATTTTTTATGATAGAAATTAACTCATTTGATTTTAAATTTTTTAATTCTACTGCTGATAAAATATTGGTGTAAGCAGAAGTTTTTCCGTATTTTCCATAAGAAGTAAGTGCGCCCCATAAAATTTCTCCTTTATTTAGTTTTGCGTCTTCACGTTTTTTTAAAATATCTGACACTAAGTTTGTAAGAGCTGCATCATTTGGTTGTGCAGTAGCCAAAAGATTTTCGAAAAGGGTGGTTGCTTTTTCTATGTTTTCTGTTAAGCCTCGTAAACTCACCCAGGTTTGATCTTCGTCAACATATACATCAAACGAACATCCCAATTTGTAAAATTCTTCTTGCACTTGTGCTGCTGTTAATTCCTTTGTGCCTAAGTATTTTAGGTAGTTGATTGCAACATCTGTTTTGTTATTGTGATTAGAACCCATGTCCAGCACATAATACATATCGAATGTTTTGTTTTCGGTATTGGGTGTATACAAAATAGGAATACCACTTTTTAAGGTAGATTTTTTTATGTCGGTGTTGTAATTAATGAAAACGGGTTCTATGTCTTTTATCGGAGTGGCGATAGCGTTTTTTACAAATGTACTTTGGTCGTTGCGGTTCACGCTAACCGGAGTAATGGTTGGCTTCTCTACTTTTTGTACCGATTTGTCTTCGCCTGTTCGTTTGTAAACAACAACATAATTAGTTGTGTAATTTGTTTTTACAAAATCAATAATCTGTTGTTTTGTAATTTTCGATAAGCGATCAATTAGGTTTACTGATTCTTCCCAATTTTTCCCATTGATAAATGAATTAACCATCGCATCTGCACGAGCACTGTTGTATTCATACGTTTTTGTTTGTTGTAATTTCATATCGGTAATAATGGCTTTCAACAACCAATCAGGGAAATCACCTTTTTTAATTTTTTCAATTTGTGCTAATAATAAATCTTTTACTTGTTCCAGTGATTGTCCTTCTTTTGGTGTTCCTTGAATAACCTGTGAAGAGTAATCTTTGAATTGCATATCAAACGCATAAGCTTCCAATACTTTTTGTTCTTGATTTAGATTCAAATCAATTAATCCAGCTTTTCCGTTAGATAAAATTTTACTAACGAGCATCAGCATGTCCGACTCTTTGCTGCCAACACCAGGAAAACGATATCCAAGCATAATGTTTTCAGCATCCGGACCAACAACTTCTTTTATTAAAGGAGCAGGGATTTGTTTTTCGATATAAGGATTATAAACAGGAATTGATTTACTTTTCCAAGAACCAAATTTTTCATCAATCATTTTGATGGTAGCGTCAGGATCAAGGTCACCTGATAAACAAATTGCCATATTATTCGGAACATAATAAGTATTAAAATATTTTTTTATTTCGATTAAAGATGGATTTTTTAAATGGTCGATTGTTCCTAATGTTGTTTGTGAGCCATAAGTATTGTTAGGAAATAAGCCTAAAAATAATGCATCCCAAGACTTATCACCATCATTATCTAAACTTCGATTCTTCTCTTCGTAAACGGCTTCTAGTTCGGTATGAAATAAACGTAGAACAGGATTGCGAAAACGTTCTGCTTCAATGGTAGTCCATTTGTCCAATTGGTTGGAAGGAATATCATTTACATAAACGGTTTGTTCTAACCAGGTGTAAGCGTTTGTTCCTTTTGCCCCCAAGTTCGAAAGCATTTTATCATATTCATTCGCAATAGCAAAAGTGGATGCGTATCCGGAGATGCTATCAATGGAATGATATATTTTTTTGCGCTGAGCATCATCTTTTGTTTTACGATAGGTTTCGTAAAGTGCTTCAATTTTATCAAGTTCCACTTTTTCTTTTGCAAAGTCTTTTGTTCCATAAACATCCGTGCCTTTAAATAACATATGTTCTAGGTAATGTGCTAATCCAGTACAATCGCTCGGGTCATTTTTGCTTCCTGCTCTTGTTGCAATATAAGTTTGTATTCGAGGAGCATTTTTGTAAACAGATAAATAGACAGTGAGTCCATTTTCCAATTTATAAATGCGCACATTTAATGGATCGTTAGGAACCGTTTCGTATTTATATTCCTTTTGTGCGGTTAAGGAAAAAGTAATTATGAAAATAGAAAGAAGAGTAGCAATTGATTTTTTCATTCTGTTATTATATTTAATGTATCTGTAAATATAGGATTTATTCGCGTTTTTGCGAAAATCAAATGATGGAAGGCTTTAGCTTTTGATGGGTGGTAGGAATGTTATTTTTTCACTACATATTGTTTGCACCATTCATGAGCTTTGTCCTTGTCGGTGAAAATGGCAAAAGGTCTTTTGGGTTTTTGAGTTTTTAAATAGAAATCGGTAATCAATTTATAGGCAAAATTTTGAGCAACAACAGCTGTTCCGAACATCGGAGAAATGGCTTCAATTTTGATGGCATTTTCACGTGCTTCTCGCGTAATGGTAACATGTTCTCCTGCAGTAATAACAAATGGCGTATGCTTGTTGTTTGTGATTTCAATTAAGTGTTTTAGGTTATCCATCTGCTCAGCAATATCCATGTTGATGCGATCTTTAAAATGCATGTGTCCGATGCCTTCTTCATCTATGGAAAGAATAACCGTTGGGGTTTCAATTGAATGTTTCGTTTCCATAAGGATCTAGTTTAAGTTAAAATGTTCAGTTGCCATTTGTTCAATTGCTGTTCCGATCGCTAACGATGATGTAGCAGCCGGAGACGGTGCATTCAATACATGTATGGCATTTCCGTTCACTTCAATTTTAAAATCATCAATCATTTCGCCTTCCGGAGCTAATGCCATAGCGCGTACCCCTGCTCTTCCTGGCTTCAAGTCATCCATTTCCAAAGTGGGAATAAGCTTGCGGAGACGTTTTAAGAAAAATGTTTTGGAGAAAGCTCCACGGTATTCATCTAAACCGAACTTTATATTTTTTGCAAAAAATTTCCAGGTGCCGCCAAAGCCAAATGCTTGAGCGGTATCTTTCAAAGAGAAATCTGTTTTGCCATAGCCTTCGCGCTTGAAAACAAAAACAGCATTCGGTCCGCATTCCGTTCCGCCATGAATCATACGGGTGAAGTGAACTCCTAAGAAAGGATATTTGGGATTGGGAACTGGATAAATTAAATTCTTCACTTTGCTCAAGCCTTTATCGGTAAGATCAAAATAATCGCCACGAAAACCAACAATAGCAGTGTCAATTTTTGCTCCTTCTTTTTTTGCAATTCTGTCGCTTTGTAATCCAGCGCAAGTGATAATATAGGTTCCTCTAAATGTTCCTTTCGGAGTGATTACCTTTGTATAGTCGTTGTGTTTTTCAAACGCAGTAACTTCATGAGAAGTAAGTACTTTACTTTGCGAAAATTTAGAATGAATTAGTTCAACAAGTTTTCTAGATACGTCTGCATAGTCAATAATTCCGGTACACGGCACCCACAATCCTTCAATTCCGACACAATAAGGTTCGATTTCTTTTATTCGTTTTGCATCAATTTTTTCAACTCCTTCAACACCGTTTGCAAGGCCATTACCCAAAACTTTATTCATATGAGCCAATTCAGAAGCATCTGTAGCGACAACAATCTTTCCGCAAATGTCGTGAGGGATTTTATGTTCTTTCGCGAAAGCAACTAATTCTCTTCTTCCATCCACACAGTTTTTTGCTTTGTAAGAACCCGGTTTATAATACAAGCCAGAGTGGATAACTCCGGAGTTATGCCCGGTTTGATGAGCAGCTACTTCTTTTTCTTTTTCAAGAACAAGAATTTTTTTATTGGGATACTTTATATTGAGTTTGTATGCCGAAGCTAATCCAACAATTCCACCGCCAACAATAATGATATCAAATTGATTGTTTTCCAC
>CAYWAV010000005.1:0-69306 GCA_964456225.1 uncultured Chitinophaga sp.
CCATCGCGAGTAAAACCTCGCGACCGTTTTAATTGTGACCTCGAAGGGAGTCGAATGGCGAGGCAATGCTCGCCACCGCGAGTAAAACCTCGCGGCCCATAACCTTCGGTACCGGAAACCGACACTCTATCCAGTTGAGTGGCCAGGCAATGCTCGCCATCGCGAGTAAAACCTCGCGACCGTTTTAATTGTGACCTCGAAGGGAGTCGAACCCATAACCTTCGGTACCGGAAACCGACACTCTATCCAGTTGAGCTACGAAGCCTATTTATTCTATCAATCTAATTTTTGAAATACTTAGAAATGAACTTTTTTAAATCTTCAGTATTCAAATTTTTAAGTTTTTTCTCAAGTATCATAGCTTCTGATCTGTTATTCTTCTCAATAAATCCAATTAATTCCCATGGTTTGTATGGTTTGGTGGATTTTTCAAACCCCGAATTGTGCCTATTTAATCGCTCTTTGATATCGTTGGTTTGTCCAATATAAAAGCGATTGCTGGTTTTTGAGAATAAAATATATACGTAAAATAACTCGACCATAAAATTGAACTCTACTCTCGAAATTACGAAGCCATTTGATATTGCAAAGGTATTATAATTTGTACAAATTTTTATTAGAAATGGGACAATAAAATCAGTACTTTTATGTTTATGTTAGGTTAATAAGCATAAAACTGGATGAAAAAATTAAGTCTACTATCTTCCCTTTTAATCATTACTCTTCTTTCGGCACAACAAATTCCTATTGGCGGATGGCAGGAGCATCTTTCCTATAAAAATGCTGTTTCGGTTGCTGAAGGAAATGGATTGGTATATTGTATAACTACCAGCGGAATTTTCAATTATAGAAAAGCTGATAATTCGATGAACCGATTATCAAAAGTAAATGGCTTGTCGGATATTGAAGGCGTGGTTGTGAATTACAATTCATACAACAATAAGTTTTTAATAGCGTACAAAAATTCGAATATTGATATTATTGAAACCAGCCAGATTATTAATATTCCGGATATCAAAAGAAAACCTATCATAGGAAACAAAGCAATCAATAACATCCATTACATCAATCAATTTGCATATTTAGCTTGCGGTTTTGGAATTGTGGTGTTGGACACAGAACGAAACGAAGTAAAAGATACTTATTACATCGGTCCAGTTGGCGCGGCTATTAATGTACTTGATATTACTTCCGATGGAACATATATTTACGCTTCTACAGAAACAGGCATTTACAGAGCATTGTTGAGTAATCCCAATTTAGCTAATTATGCTTCGTGGACGATGATTAATAATGTAGCTGCAGGCTTGGATTTGCCGACCGGCATTTACAATACTATCACTTCTTTTTTTGGAAATATTTACACGAATTTTTCTAAAAATAGTATGACAGGCGCTTCTGGTCAAGATTCATTATTTGTTTTTGATGGAACACAATGGACACATTTTATTCCTGCCGGTTTCCCTGTAACAGGAAGTGGATATGTAACAAACACTATAAAAAACAATCACAATCAATTGGTTTTAGTTTTAGATGGTTCTGTATTAACATTTAATTCTGCTGTGGTTGGAACAGGATATTATGCCGGATATTTTGGAGATATAACAAGAGCAAAAACAGCTGTGTTGGATGCAGCAGGTTCTGTATGGTTTGCTGATAGTAAGTATGGCTTAGCTTCATGGAGACCAGGGATTGGAGAAGGTTATCGTTATCCCAATGGACCATCAAGTGAAAGGTCTTTGAATATGGTCATTGCTAAAAATCAGTTGTGGGTTGCGCCAGGTGGTTATGCGAATTTCTTAGTTGATGGCATTTATCAATTCAAAGAAGAACAGTGGTATAATGTTAAAACAGCAACTGCTGCTGTTTCTATGGATTCGATTTATGATATTATGAATGTTCTAGTTGATCCTAATGACTCAAAAAAGATATATGCTGCAACCTGGGGACAAGGTGTTTTGGAAATAAATGATGGCTTGGCTATAAAGTTGAATAATTCAACAAATAGTTCTTTGCAAGGGCTTCCAATTCTAGGATATAATCCGGTTAATACTTATGGTTTGGCATTTGATGAAGCAGGAAGTTTATGGGTTACCAATTCGGGCGTGTTAAATCCTGTTTCATACAGAACCTCTAGCGGTGCTTGGGGATCACTTTATTTTCAGCCGATTGTTGGTAACGTAAATTTTGAGCAGATACTAATAGATAAAGAAGATCAAAAGTGGATGGTTTTGTCAAATGGTGGAGGAGGAATATTGGTTTACAAAGGAAACACAACTGCTACACCTAGTGCAGCCAATTCAAAAAAATTAACAGTTACAGTTGGCAATGGTGGTTTGCCTAGTAATTTGGTTTATTGTTTAGCAAAAGATTTGGATGATGAAATTTGGGTTGGAACGGATAAAGGAATTGCTGTTTTTTATTCTCCAGAAAATGTATTCACAGGTGCTAATTTTGATGCTCAACAAATTTTATTGGAGCAAGATGGGTATGTACAAATATTACTTGAAACGGAAAATGTTTTATCAATTGCCGTAGATGGTGCAAATCGTAAATGGATTGGAACTTCTAATTCAGGAGTGTTTTTAATGTCGGCCGATGGCACTACTCAAATTCAGCACTTTGATGAATCAAACAGTCCGCTTTTTAGTAATACAGTAAAAAGTATTGCAATTAATCAGGAAACAGGAGAAGTTTATTTTGGCACAACTAAAGGAATTATTTCTTACAGAGGAACTTCAATAGAAGGATTTGAAGAATTTACAGATGTGTATGCTTTCCCAAATCCTGTTAAACACGATTACGAAGGTCCAATTGCTATAAAAGGATTGATGAATAATTCCACTTTAAAAATTACAGATATCAGTGGTGCACTTGTTTATGAAACAAAATCGGAAGGCGGACAAGCGGTTTGGTATGGTAAAAATTTCAAAGACGAACGTGTTAGTTCCGGTGTTTATATGGTTTTCTGCACCAGCGAAGACGGTCAACAAAAAACCGTTACTAAAATTCTGGTGATTAATTGATTTTAAATAATCACCTGAAAGTATTATTGATAACATGCTTCACAAAACAAGTGGTATAATACTTCAAACAATTAATTATTCGGATACCAGCTTAATTGCTAAAATTTATACCGAAACTTTTGGTTTGCAATCCTATATGATTTCGGGAGCAAGAAGCAAGAAATCAAAAACCAAGGCAACACTTTTTCAACCGATGTCGTTGGTGGAATTGGAAGTTTCCAATTCTCAAAAATCCACGTTGCAACATATTTCAGAAATTGCTATTCAGCATCCCTACACTGAAATTCCTTACAATATTGTAAAAAGTTCAATTGCTCTTTTCTTAAATGAAGTTTTGTTTCGTTCGTTAAAAGAAGAACATCCTGATGAAGATTTATTTTCGTTCATCAAAAATTCATTCTTGATTTTAGATATTAAAATAGAAAGCTGCTCCAATTTTCATCTTTCTTTTTTAGTTCAGGTAAGTAAATTTTTCGGATTTTATCCTCAAGGGAGTTTTTCTGAAACCAATTCTTTTTTTGATTTGTGCGAAGGAAGATTCTACTCGAAAATACCAAGCCATAATAATTATTTGACTCCGCCCGATGCGTTACTGTTAAATCAACTAATGGATTCCAGTTTTGAAACAATTCATGAGCTTAAAATTGGTGCAATAAAGCGTAAAATGATGCTCAATTCCTTGATTTTTTTCTTCCAATTCCACATCCCTTCGTTTGGAGAAGTCAAATCTGTGGCTGTTTTGGAACAAGTTGTAAGCTAAATTTTGATTTTTCTGATATATGTCGTATGTTTGGGTGTTATAAACCCTTAAACCCTAATCATATGAAAAAAATTTACTCTTTAATTTTTGCTTCTGCTTTTGTAATGTTTAGTTTTAATTCAAATGCTGCAACGATATCTGTTGGCGTAGGAGTTAATGCTTCATTCTCTCCGGCTAACGAATTTTTCCCTTCTTCTGTAACTGCAGTCATTGGAGATACAATTCAATTTGCTTTAGCTTTTGGAACCCATAATGTTACCAGTTCATCGGTACCGGGTGGTGCTGCTGCATTGAGCTCAGGCACAATGTCTGCTTTTGGACAAATTTATAAATATGGAGTTACCGTTGCTGGTACGTATTTGTATAGTTGCACCTTCCACACTGGAATGAATGGAACTATTAATGCTACTGCAGCTTCTGGAATTGCAACTCCTGCTGTTGATTTGTTGACTAGTGCTTATCCAAATCCTTTCAAGGATAAAATAACACTTAAATACAACGCAGTTGAAGCAATTGATTTGTTTAATATCATTGGAGAGAAAGTAAAACACTTTGATTTACCTTCAAATGAAACAAGAACAGAAATTGACCTTACAGATTTAAGTACTGGTGTATACTTCATTCGCACTTATAAACAAGGTGAAGTGATTGAAACTAAAAAAATTGTAAAAACTAAATAATTTTTTTTAGTCCTTTTGCAAAACGCTCAGAGCTTCCCTCTGAGCGTTTTTATTTTTTGTATTCTTTTTAATGTTGAAAAATAATTATGAGAAAATTTCTTGTTTTTTTCATGTTTCTGTTTTGTGGTTTTAATTCTCAATCACAAAATGTGGATGCTTTGCTTGAGAAAGGCTTGAATTATTTTAGTGAAGGAAAATTAAAAGAAGCACTTTCCAGCTTTAATGAAGTGCTGGTTACTCAACCACGAAGCGAGGATGCGATTTACAACAGAGGAGTGGTTTATATGGCTTTAAAACAGCAAGAGTTAGCCATTGCAGACTTTTCTATTGCTATTGAAATAAATCCTAAAAGAGTTGCTTCCTATATCAATAAAGGGGTTGCCTACAACGAATTAATGCAATACGATAAAGCGATTTTAGAATACAATAAAGCAATTGAAATTGCTCCAGGCACCGTGGAAGCCTATAATAATAGAGGTTACATCTATAGTTTGCAAAATCAGCACGACTTGGCTTTAAAAGATTTTAATTTAGCCATTAAGATAGATCCTAAATATACGCGACCATATATTAACAAGGCATATACCTATAGTGTATTGAAAGATCACAAACAAGCAATAATGGTGCTTACTGAATTAATCAAGATTGATCCAGAAATGTCGGATGCTTATTATAACCGAGCTACTGAATATAAAAACATGAAGGAGCTGGTAAATGCTTTGGAAGATTATTCAAAAGCGATTCAGCTTTCTCCTTATGATGCTACTTATTATATCGAAAGGAGTAAATTGTATGACGATATAGGCGAAGATAAACGAGCTATAGATGATTGCAGCAAAGCAATTAGTATTGATCCAACTAAACCAGAAGCATATTATAATAGAGCCAGAGCAGCATACGATATGCCAAACTACCAAGCAGTTATTAATGATTGCAACAAAGCACTACAATTGCGACCAGACGATTATGAATCATTGATTTTGCGTGGGAATGCTCTTGATTATTCTAACAGATTTGAAGATGCAATAAAAGATTACGACAAAGCAATTGTATTAAAACCAACCGAAACGGAAGGTTATTTTCAAAGAGCCGTTTCGAATTCAGCCAAATTTCATTTTGATGCAGCAATTTTTGATCTCACAAAAACAATGGAAATTGAGCCTAAAAATGTGAAGTTCGTAAATTACAGGGCTCGTATTTATCTTGCAAAAAAAGAATATAAAAATGCGATTAAGGATGTAACACAATGCATAAAATTGCAGCCGGACAGCTCCTTTCATTACTTTTTTAGAGCAATATTGAAAGATACCATTGGCGATGCCAAAGGTGCTTGTGAGGATGCGTATGCTGCTTTCAAACATCGTTCGGGTGAAGGGTATGATTATTTGAAAAATCATGATTGTAAAACTATTACCGAACAAAAGTCTTTTATTGGTCAGGATTTTGAAACAATGGCTTTTGAAACTGAAATGAAAGGAAACTTCAAAGAAGCAATGGAATTGTATAATAAATCTGTAGAAACAATTCCGGATACATTTCATGTTTATTATAACAGAGGAAAATTAAAACGTAAAATGCTTGATTATTCCGGAGCTATTGCAGATTACAACATGGCTATAAAACTTAACCCCACTTTTGTTGATGCTATTGTTTCTAGAGGTGTTGCCAAAGTTTTAACAAATGATATAAATGGAGCTAAAGAAGATTACAACTTGGCTATAAAAGTAGCACCCACTTATTCTATGTCGTATTATAATAGAGGAAATTTGGAAGAAAATTTAAATAATGTTCAGGCAGCAATTGATGATTATTCTAAAGCGCTTGAATACAATCCAAATTATATCAAGGCATTGTTGGCGCGCGGCAATTTATTGGTAACTCAAGGGAAATTATCAGAAGCATGTGAAGATTATAAGCGAGCAGAAGCTTTGGGTGATGGTTATGCAATGAGTAAACGAATGTTTAATTGTAAATAATTTTTTATTGAAAATAAAGCAGTAAATTAGTTTGGAATTAAAAAACTACACAATGAAAAAAAATATCCTGTTTGCTTTTTTGATTTTTTTATCTGCAATTGTTGTTGGGCAAGACAAACAAAATATAAAAGTGGTAACCAATTCGGACCCTTCTTTCCCTAAAGGTGATAATGCTTTGTATACTTATGTTTATATGAATTTAAAATATTCTGAAGAATCGAAAAAAAAATATGTTGCAGGGGAAGTGACGCTGAGCTTTGATGTGAAATCCGATAGTACAGTAACGAATGTGATAGTGATAAGCGGTGTTGGCTCTGGAGTAGATGAAGAAGTGAAAAAGTTAATTCAAACATTAAAATTCAGTCCGGGTTTTCAAAATGGAACAGCCATTAAAATGAATACGATGTATACATTCCCAATTAAAGCTCATTAACCTCCATGAGATTTATTTTTGTATTGTTATTTCTTTCTGTTTATTCCTTTGTTTATGGGGGCGACAGGCATCGCAAACATGATACGCTTCATGTCTACAATAAAATAGATACTACTTATATTGAAAGTTATAGAGATTGGCTGAATGCAAAATTGATAGGAGTTGTACGCACCAATAAATTCAGTATTAAGGACAATATTACTCAGAACACATTAGAGTATAGTATTAATACCAATGCTAATATGGGATTAGGAATGAGTTTTAAAGGCATTGGTTTTGAATTTCAATTCAATCCTCCAGGTTTAAATAACGATGATCACAAGTTTGGTGCTTCTACACAACTTGCGTTTGCAACAAATGCCAATGGAAGAAGATTTATCTATGATGTTTTTTATCGTTACAATCAGGGGTATCATACAACGTCAACTTATAAAGTCCCTAACGATACAGGTTTTACTATGGAACATATTTATCGTGCCGATATAAAAAATACAAACATTGGTGCTGAGTTGGTTTATGTTGTTAATAACAAAAGATTTTCTAGTTCTGCTCCCTATAATTTAACACAAAGACAGAAGAAAAGTGCTGGCTCATTACTTATAGGAACTTTTGGTTCGCTGTATGCCATTGATGCTGATTCATTAATTTTTCCTGATTCTTTAAGGTATCAATTTAAAGAAGAAGTTCAATTCAAAAGTGCTGGAAGTTATACTTGGGGTATTTCTTGTGGTTACACGTATACCCTGATATTTGGTAAAAATTGGTTCGTGAACTTGTATACTTTACCAGGATTGGCAGTTCAGCAATATTATGCTACAAATGCTTACGATCAAACCTCTCATTCTAACACTTCAATTGGAGCATCGTTGCAATCTCGTTTTTCCCTAGGATACAATAAAAAAAGATATTTTATCGGAATTTCTTGGACCAATACTCAGTATTTCGTTAATAACGATGTAAGGTCGTCTTTGAATTATAAAAACGGCTGTTTCCGTTTTTATTACGGTCATCGTTTTGATTTAAGAAAGGTATTGAAAAGAAGATTGTAAAATTATTTCTTTTTACTCACAATTTCAAACTGCTGAATAATTGATTCTCCTTCTTCATCTACTAAGGTAAGTGTGTGAACGCCTTCATCAGGTGCAAGGCCCATTTGATGATTGCTTTGAGTTGTTCCTAAGAATAACCCATCCAGATGCCAATAGATAAGTGTATTGCCTTTGCGATGTGCTACTTGGAAAATAGTTTTTCCCAATGATCCATCAATTTCTACAGGAACATATATTTTACTGAATTGCTTTGGATAAATAATCTCCATGCCATTCAAGCCTGTTGTTTCACAATCGCCCCGTAATGGTGGTATTTCTTTATAATTCGTATTTTTTGATTTGTAATACCATTCCATCGCAGGAGGCAGTACAAACCAACTAATGTGTTTCATTTTATTCACATCTTCACAATTGCTATTTACACGATAGGTTTCGCTTGCATCCAAATGTATTAACCGATGGTATTTGCAGGGTTCTGTTCTCAATCCATTTTTTGGAATCCAAACTATGTCAACTGGTGCACAAATATCCGTTGCTCTACTACCACTTTGTTTACAAAGTTTTATTTTCTCCATTTCATCGTAAGGTGGAGTGAACCATTTGCTTGGTTTTAAAACACTAAAAATGTCGAAGAGGATTGGAGCGGCAGTTTGTAATCCAACCAATCCAGGACGACCTTCACCATCAGCATTTCCAACCCAAACACCAACTACATATTTAGCCGTAACTCCAACGGCCCAACCATCTCTGTATCCAAAACTGGTTCCTGTTTTCCAAGCTACTTTTGAAGAAGATGTATATTGTTTCCAGCCAGCATCTTCATCTGGTCGAGCTACTTCAACCATTGCTTCGAATGTGAAGTAAATGGATGCCGCATCAATTATTGAAGTGCTTTCTAAGTCAGGACTTTTTTCTTCTTGATTGATATAATAAGGCGGATGGAAATCATTTTTATCATACTTTCCATTGTATTTAGTGTAATGATTTAATGTTCGTGCCATGCTTGCATACATCCCCGTAATATCCCAAAGTTTTCCTTCCGCACCTCCTAATATTACAGATAATCCATAATGGTCTGGGCTTTTGGTTAAAGTTGTCATTCCGTATTTTTTGAGATTGTAGTTAAATTTTTCAATGCCATAGTTTTGTAACATGCGTACAGCAGGAATGTTCAAACTTCTTGCCAAGGCACGTTTGGCGGGAACAGCGCCATCAAATGTTTGATTGTAATTCTGCGGTGCATAACCAGCAATTTGTGTTGGAATATCAGGAACTAATGTTGTAGATAATATTTCACCATCGTTCAACATGCCCGCGAATAAAAATGGTTTTAATATACTTCCTGTACTTCTTGGCGCAGCAATAACATCTACATCTCCTTCATACTCAGGCTTTCCTTTGTTTGATGTATTCCCAACATATGCTAATACTTTTCCGGTATTTACATCCAGTACAATTGCACAGGCATTGTGAATTTCATTCCCTCGTAAAATTTTATGATGATTTTCTATGATTGTATTTACACGTTCTTGCAGATGTCCGTCAATGGTAGAAGAAATTCTTTGTCCTGAAAAATTTTCTTTTGCAGCTCTTTGTAATAAGTGTGGCGCTATTTGCGGGATGGAATGTGGCTTTCCTGGTAGCGGTTCTTGTTTGCTTAAATCACACGTTTCTTTATCAATTATTTTAGCAACAAACAATTGGTCCAACAAACGATTTCGTTTTTTTAATAATCGTTCTTGGTTTTTTCCCGGATAAATTAAACTGGGCGCATTTGGCAAAACGGCTAATGTTGCTGATTCTGCCCAAGATAATTTTGATGGCTCTCTACCAAAATAACGCCATGAAGCGGCATCAATACCTACCACGTTGCTTCCAAATGGAGCATTTGATGCATATAAAGCAAGTATTTCTTTTTTTGAATAACTGAATTCTAGTCGTGTTGCGATAATAGTTTCAATTATCTTTTCGAAGAAAGTACGCTTTTGTCCTTTTCTCGACATGCGAATTACCTGCATAGTAATTGTACTTCCACCACTAACTGTTCGTTTTGCTTCAATGTTTTGTTTTGTTGCTCTGATAATTGCTGTAGGACTTAGTCCCCAATGCGAATAAAACCCTCTGTCTTCAAACTGAACTAGACAATGAATAAATTTTTGCGGTAATTTTTTTGTTAAAGGAAACCTCCATTGTCCATCATCTGCAATTTTAGCGGCTAATAATTCTCCTTTACTATCTTCCAGTATTGTGCTTGTTTTGCTTTTGAAAAGAGGGGAAGGTAAACAGAAACAATACCAGATAAAAAGGATGAATAGAATAATTGAATAAATTCCTTTTTTTGTTTTTAAAAATTGCAATATGGAAGGAATTATTTTCAAATAACTTTTATGAGGTAGAATTTTTATTCGATAATTCTTTGCGTAATTGGCGGGCAGTTTTTTTGCTGCCATCATGACTCCATCCTGGAGGTCCGAATACATACATGAACTTCGCTTTTAAACTGGAAGGCTTTTTTAAATCCTGGCCCATATTTATCCACTCATGAAAAACCATTTTAAGTGGATGATGTGTTTTAATATTTTCAGTTAATCCGTAAACAACATTTTCTTTTTCATCTTCTGCCACAAATGTTCCAAACAGTTTATCCCAAATGATAAATACCATGCCCATGTTTTTGTCAAGATACTTTACATTGCTGGCGTGATGAACCCTGTGATGTGACGGGGTAGACATAAAATACTCTAAAAAACCAAGTTTCTTTACTGTTTTAGTATGAATTAAAATTCCATATATCTGCGTTGCAGAATAAATAAACATAATGTCGATTCCTTTAAAACCTAAAAATGCAAGTGGAATAAAATAAATAAAACGATACAAAGGTTGAAATACAGATGAGCGAAAGCCTACCGTTAAATTAAATTCCTCTGAAGAGTGATGTGTAACATGTACAGCCCAAAACATTCTGGAATAATGATCTACACGGTGTAACCAATAATACATAAAATCTTGCGTAACTAATAATATGCTCCAGTATGCATATTGATTGTTTATTTCAACAAATTTGAATTGGTAGAAATAATTTAAAATAAACAAGCATACACCGCGTACAAGAATATCCAATCCTAAATTTAATGATGTGAGGTAAATATTAGCTAATGTTCCTTTAACCGAATAGTAATTTTTGTGATGCAGGTAGCTGAATAAAATTTCAGCTCCAATTACAATGGCATAAATTGGAGTGGTGATGGCAATCAGTAGCGCTTCTCTGAATTCGTTCATACTACAAAAGTATATAAAAAAGCCATCACGCTAAAAGCGTGATGGCTTTTTAGGAAAACTAATTTTATTAACGGATTAATACCTTTTTTGTATAAACGATGTTTTCTTGTGAAATTGTAACAAAATAGATTCCGGCAGTTTCTTTAGATAAATCAATGGTGTTTTCTTTGTTGTTTAAACCAGCTGAATATACTTGCTGTCCAATTGAATTCGTAATCTTAACATCCGCATTCACTAATTTTGCTGTTAAGAAATGAATCATAATGTTTTTATTTGAACTAAAAACGGAAGTAGTGGCAGACATAGCGCTTTCATTTATTCCTACAGGCATTTCTCCGGCAAGAATATATGCATTTGGAATCGAATTATATGCATAATCTTTAATGGTAAACTGGCTTGCCGTGGCGTCAACATCAAATCTCGCCCAACCATAATGCAATTGTGCCCCAATATAAAATTGCAAGCCAACAAATTTATCTGTTTGTCCGATAAAGTTTCCATAGCTAGAACTTGATCCAAAATAACTAGCCATCGACTGGCTGGATCCAAAGTTAAATTGTAGGGTTGATTTTATGGTGTCTCCAGAGTTAAGTGCAAAGGGGTAAACATAAGCTCCAACCGTATCTCCCGCAACGCCATTAGCTCCTGTTGGACTGATTGCAACTTGTTGTGAAGTATAAGAAGAAGATGTTCCTATATTTAGTTTAATTGTATAATCAAAAACACCACCATTGTCTAAATCCAGATTATATAAATTCCCTCCTATATTAATAGTAGAATCAGGGTTTATATCTGAATATATGATTTGTGCATCAGCTTGTGAGCTCATCAATGCAATTGATCCCGCTAAGGCAGAATACGATTTTAACTTATTATTTAATGTAGGAGTATTCATTTTTATTATTGTTTATCAAAGATAATAAAAATTATATGTTTTAAGAAGATTTTTTATTTCTATAAAGTAAAGGTTCGACACTTTTTATCATGTTGTTTATATTTAGTTCTGCAGCCAAAAAAAAAGATAAATTTTCAGCAATTTCCGATGGATTTTCAATTACATCTTTATAGGATACGTGCATGACTTCAAATTGCGGATGGTTCTGAATCCACGAACGGGTTTTTTCTAATTGTTTTATAAATGTATTTGCTAAAACAGTTGGATATGTTTTCTTCTCAATATCTGACACTTTTCCGAGCATAATTTGTTGTGATTGGATAATTTCCTCCATTTCACGCTCCATAAAAATTACTTTATATTGATAGTTAGCTGGTAAATATTGCAGTAATTGACCAATTACTTTTATTACTTTATTCTGACCTTCATTTATCCAAGAATTATCTTTCGCTAAATTTTTTACTTTTTGATATTCTAAATATCCTTTAGGATTATTTTCGTCTTCTGTTCTTATGTTATCAGTTAAAATATCTAATCCGCCTGCCTGTAGCATCTGCATCATCATTGATGTTCCCGAACGCGGCAAACCCGAAACAATCGTAATAGTGCCTTTAATGTTATTTTTTATAAATGCATTGTGCTTTTCTGCTTCTTCTAAATTCATAACATTGTTAGTATATAATTTTATCAGATAACTGTGTGCTTTTCTATTGCCCGGTTGAAATGTTGTAACTACTTTAAATGCTTCTACTGCTCTCTCGTACATTTCTAAACGATAGAACGCTTCTCCTAAAAAATAATGTGCCAGTGGGTTATTGAAGACAAGTGAAACAGAACTTAGTAAATGATCCAAGGCCTTTTCTAATTGATCTTGACGTAAAAGGGCAATTCCTATTCCCATATGTGCACCAGCATTTTCTGGATCTATTTCTATTGCTTTTTCAAATGCGGTTTGTGCATCCTTCCATTCTTTGAGTTTAACAAACGCTTCACCAATTTTAACATGTAAGGTTGGCATGTGAGCAATTGTTTTCATTGCTTTTTTGAAAAGCTCCAATGCTTTTCTGGGTTTGTTTTGAGAGACTAAAAAAACGCCTTCTAAATAGTCTAGTTGTGGCAACTCTTTTTGATCTAGTTGTTTTATTTCTTCAATTACAGAAATGCAAGCATCAAATTTTTTTAATTTTTGCAAGCATTCAATGTATTTTAATCCATACCGGGCAACTGTAGGCGATTGCGTGTAAAGTGCTTCTAATATAGGTTCTGCAAGACTAACTTGTTCTTTATATAAATAAATGCGTGCTAAATTAAATTGTGTTTCATTTACGACTTTCTCCACAGTTTTTGAGCTGTCTGCTGATGGTGCTTCCACATAGCCCAATTCAATTAATTGTTTTAATGCTTCTTGAGCAGCCAATGGATCTTGTTGCAATTCTTTTGGATGATTACCAGAATTTCCTTCAATATTTTCCCAACTATCTATATAAGAAGGGGTAATTTTTTTATCGAATACTTGCGTTAATACTTTTCCATCCATGTCTTTTCCAACCGGCAAACCAAAAAGCGTTAATATGGTGGGAGTAATATCCAATAAAGTAGCGCCATAAATGCGTTCATCTTTATTTATGTTGGGACCCGAAATACAAAACATTCCAACTTGTCTATGCTCCAATGCAGGTGCCATTGGTTCTGTTGGTAGTCGTTTTGGACGAAGATGGTCAGAATGAAAACCATGGTCCGAAAGAATAATTATTGTTGCATCCTTACCGGCAAGTTTAATGTATCGTTCCAACATCATATCATGAAAACGATAAATACCGTTGATAATATCTTTGTACAAGTCAAATTTTTCATCTGAAATCCCCTGCATCTGAGGCGGGTGATATCTCATAAAAGCATGACTCATATGATCAATTGTATCAAAATAAACCGCTGTTAAATCCCATGGTTCGTTTTCCATTAGCCATGTTGCCGCACCATGAATGGATGCACATTCCGAAAGATTTTTTGCTAGCACAACTAAACTTTTATCTTTTTCCTGATCTACTAAATGTGCTTTTGGAACAAAAGGAAGGATGTGTTCTGAAGTCAATTCGGTAGGATGTACTCTATACTCTGAAATTATTTTTGCTAATGACTCAGGGAACACTGTGCTGTCCTTCATTTTCCAATCCTCTATTTTTTCACTAGTTATTTTTTGAAAAAAATTGGAAACCATTACTCCATTGATAGGTTCTGCAGGATTGCTAGGCCACCAACCTACGATATTTGATTTTAAATTATTTTGTGATAAAATATTCCATAGTGCTTTACATTTTCTGCTTGTGGAAGTAACCGGACGAATCTCCATTTTATCGGGAACGGGCTCGGTAAAATTTAATATGCCGTGTTTATCTCCCATTTTACCTGTTGCAATGGAGGTCCATAAAATAGGTGATAAAACAGGATCAAGAGTTGCGATATCACCCATCGTTCCTTTGTTGATTAATGATTCTAATGAAGGCATAAGTCCTGCATCCAGCAAAGGATTGATGATTTTCCAATCTGCAGCGTCCCAGCCCAGTACCAACACTTTTTTGGCCAACCGCTCATTCATTTTTAGAAGTATTTTTTTGTTTTGATTGAAGCTCTTCTCGCTTTTTTTTCCACGCTTTTATTCCCACTGCTCCTAATGCAAGTAGCCCCAGTGAGCCATCATAAGGAATTTCAACAGCGTTGATAATTTTTGTTGAAGCAGAATTTATAGAATTATTTTTCTTCCTCATTTTTTTTGCTGTAAAAATATGGTTTTTCAGGAAGATTTGCCATGAAACCCTTGATTTAAGGTGTATTTTAGACTCGTTTATTAACAAAATGCCCGTTTTTCAACAATTTTACAATTTTTTTGCCTCAAAACTTGCCTTGTGTATGTTTTCTGCATTACATTCGTTATATAAATTAATGTTTAACCCAAAAAAACAAAACAAGATGAACAAAGCAGAATTAGTTGATGCAATCGCAGCAGAAACAAAATTAACAAAAGCTGATGCTGGAAGAGCATTAGAAGCATTCGTTAACGCAACAACAAAAGCACTTAAAAAAGGTGATAGAGTTGCATTAGTAGGATTTGGTTCTTTCTCAGTTTCTAAAAGAGCTGCTAGAAATGGCCGTAATCCACAAACAGGAAAAGCTATTAAAATTGCTGCTAAAAAAGTAGCAAAATTTAAAGCTGGAGCTGATTTAGCTAAAACAGTTAACAAATAATTTTGTCAACTAGAAAAAGCCCTCTTGCTTTTAGCAAGAGGGCTTTTTTATTTTTATTTATTTGTTGTTTTTATTATCCCCATTTTCGGTTCGTATTTTATTGTGTCAATATGTTCTTCTTTTTTGATGGTATCTTTTAACATTACTTCTCCTAAGGTTCTTTCTATTTCAATATCTCCCACCAAATGATTTTCGGTAGTTCTGCAACTAAACAAGCTTGTTCCGAAAGCGAAAAATAATGCAATTGCAAATGCTTTTCTGTAAGAAATATTTTTTGGTAAAAGATATAAAGGGATATTTATATTGAATGCGCTTTTTGGTTTTTCATCTAATTGAATTGTATTAAATCGACCGCAAACTTTCTTGTCGCTATTTTCTAATAAAGTGTTTTTAATTTCTTCGGGAGATTTGTTTGTAAAATCTACTACTGTTTTGCAACACTTTCCACAAAACGAACCTTGCTGATTAGGAGTCATTTTGTTCCAATCTTCATGACATGGTTTTGGGATGCTGATTCTTATTTCATTTGAATTTTCCATTTGATAGCATTTTTGCTATAAATGATGTAATCAGGATTGAAATTCCATAAAATATTCTTTGTTTTTAAAAAAAACCGATTAATAAGGATTTAATTTAGATAAACCCTAACTAAATTTAATACAAATTGTTTGGGATTATCAGTAATTGCTTTTACTTTAGCGCCTCTAAAAACTACTATTGAAAAGACATTCCTACATAGTATTCATTTTTTGTTTTGTCACATCTTTTGTTTCTGCACAAAAAGATGCTACAACGGATAGTTTATTAAACTTATTATCACAAAAAATCACAGATACCACTAAAGTAAATGTGCTGAATGATCTAGCACAAAAAGTAGTAGATTTTCCTGATAGTAGTTATAGGTATGCATCCGTTGCATTAGAATTAGCTCAAAAAATTAATTTTAAAAGAGGGTTGGCTAGATCATATTCCAGAATGGGAGAAGTGTATAACGCTAAAGGAAATTATAATCTCGCACTAAAAAATTTACATGAATCATATCGTATTTATGATGAACTGGGAAATAAAAAACGCATGAGTATTGTAATGAATTCAATCGGAAATACACATTTGGGAAATAGAGATAACAATAAAGCATTAGAGTCATTTAGGAAGTGTTATCAAATAGGTCTGGAAATAAATGACAATACGTCTTTGGCTCTTTCCTCTTTTGGGGTCGGCAATATTTTTGGAGAATTGGGTATAATAGATAGCGCTACAAAATATCTTAATTATGCATTGTCTGCTTTTTCCAAAGAAAAAAACAAGTATGGAGAAGCAATGACATTCGCCTTGATTGGTCAGTTGGAAAACAGAGAAAAAAAGTATGCCGAGTCTTTGCATTCTTTGAACAAATCGATGAAGCTGTTTAAGGAGATTAATCAAATGTATGGTGTTGGTGTCGTGTCTCAGTCGCTAGGAAAAACCTATTATGATAGTGGTGACAATAAAAATGCATTGAAAAATTATTTAGAGGCATTTGATGTTCATTTAAAACGGAATGCTTTTGACAATATAAAAGAAACTTGCCAAGAAATTTCGTTGGTTTATAAAAAGTTGGGCGATTACAAAAGCTCTCTTGCATACCATGAGTTGTATGTATTTTATAAGGATTCAGTATTTAATGAAAAAAGTAGAAAACAGCTTTTGGAGATTGAAACACAATATCAAACTCAGAATAAAGAAAAAGAAATACAGCTCAAAAATTTGGAGTTGGAAAAATCAAATGATGCTATAAAAAGCAGGACAATTATTTTGTTTGTCTTTATTTTTGTTTCATTGATTTTTTTGATAATGGCTTTTTTTGTTTACAAACAATACAAGCAAAAGAAAATTGCCAACATCAGAATAATGAAGCAGAAAGATGTTATTGAGGCAAAAAACAAAAGTATTACTGATAGTATTCGCTATGCACAATATATTCAAGAATCAATATTGCCCGATGATGATATGACTTATTCTCTTTTGAGAGAATCATTTGTTTTGTACATGCCTAAAGATATTGTAAGTGGAGATTTTTATTGGATTGTTGCGTCTGAAAGCTATGTGTATGCTGCTGTTGTTGATTGTACAGGGCATGGAGTGCCTGGCGCTTTTATGAGTATGGTTGGATATAATTCTTTAAAGAATGCCATTAAACAGCTAAAAACACCAGATACTTCTCAAGTACTTTCATTTTTACAGCAAGAGGTTAGAGAGTTGTTTAAACACAATTATAATAGTACAAATGTGCGTGACGGGATGGATCTTTCATTGATACGTATTGATAGAAAGAACATGAAATTGCAGTTTTCTGGTGCAAACAATCCTCTTTGTTACGTGAGGGATAATACGTTTATTGAGTGCAAAGGTGATAAGGTTGCAATTAGCGCACACACCGAAAACAGGAACACTGTTTTTACTCAACATGAAATAGATATTAAAAAAGGAGATGCTCTTTATTTATTTAGCGATGGATATGTTGATCAGTTTGGTGGTCCGAAAGGAAAAAAATTTAAGTACAAGCAATTTCAACAGATGATTTTGAGTGCGGCTCATTTGCCTATGAATGAACAGAAAAATTTATTTCAGAAAATAATCAAAAAATGGCAAGGTGATTTGGAGCAGATAGATGATATTTTAGTCCTAGGATTAAAAATTTAATTAACCCCGTATCTTTTTTTTTCATTTCCGTTATACAATTATCTAACTAAAAACGGAGGTCAAAATGAAAAAATTAGTTTCTCTCTTACTTATTCTTTTTTGTTTATTGCTAAAAGGTTATGCATTTGAAAATGATACAACCAAGAGTAAGGTTCTTGGGCCATCAAAGTATCCTGATTTGTCTTATATAAAAGACAATACACGTAGTAAAGAAGTGACTCCTTATCCTTCTTTAAGAGAAGCAGATGTTATGTGGAGCAAAAGAGTTTGGCGAGTAATCGACTTAAGAGAAAAAATGAATCATCCTTTATATTATCCTGATTCACCTGTGTTGGATAGGAAGAGTTTATTTGATGTGATTTTGGATGGTGCTTTAAACGGAGGGAAAATAACCTGTTTCGATAATGCGGCTACAGATGATCAATTCCGCTACGAAATGACAATGACGGAGGTTGCTATGAGAATGAATCCATCTGTAACAAAAATGATAGAACGAATTGAAGAACAAGGTGTTTTTGACCCCGTGGATATTCCTGAACCTATAACTACAGCACAAGTTTGGAAGTATTGGGTGAAAGAAGATTGGTTTTATGATAAACAAAGATCAGTTATGGATGTACGAATCATAGGACTTTGTCCGTTAATAGAGAAAGTTTCCGAGTCTGGAGAGCATTTAGGTGCAGATAAACCCCTTTTCTGGATCTATTTTCCAGAAGCTCGTCCGGTGTTCGCAACTTCAGAAGTCTTTATGCGAAATAATGACGCTGAAAGAAGAACACTGGACGATATCTTCTGGAAACGAATGTTTTCAAGTTATATCCGAAAAGAAAGCAATGTGTACGACAGAGGAATTTACGATTACAAAGTGGGATTGGAACAACAATTAGAGTCAGAACGTGTAAAGAATGACATCTTTATTTACGAACACGATTTGTGGCATTTTTGATTCTTCGGCTACGCTCAGTATGACAATCAATAAGGCCACACTGAGCGTAGTTTTATTTATTATGCTTTTTCTTCCCAAATCATGCATAAGTTTACAATTGTAGCAACTGCCTTTTCCATATCCTGCACACTTACCCATTCGTGTTTGGAGTGGAAGGCGTGTTCGCCAGCAAAAATATTTGGACAAGGCAATCCCATATAGGAGAAACGGGAGCCATCTGTTCCTCCTCTAATGCTTGACAACACTGGCTCAACGCCTGCTCTTTTAATTGCTTCTAAAGCATTGTTTACAATCTCTGGATTTTTATCCAACACTTGTTTCATGTTTCTGTATTGTTGCTTTACAATAAAATCGAAAGTTGAGTGCGGATAGTTTTTAATTATTTTTTCTGTCAATATTTTTAGAAAATCTTCTTGTGTTTTTAGAGTCTCTTCATCAAAAGCACGAATAATAAATTGCAAAGTGGTTTCTTCGATTCCTCCAGAGATACTTACAGGATGAACGAATGGTTCTTTCTTCTCTGTTGATTCCGGACTCATTTTGTCTTTAGGTAAAGCGGCAACAATTTCACCTGCAATTTTAATAGCACTTTCCATTTTGTTTTTTGCAAATCCTGGATGTGTACTAACTCCATGAATATTGATTGTTACGCCATCGGCAGAAAACGTTTCATTTTCAATATGTCCTAATTCTTCTCCGTCAATGGTGTAACCAAAATCGGCTCCCAATTTTTTCATGTCTGCTTTGTCAGCACCTCTTCCAATTTCTTCGTCAGGAGTAAACAATATTTTTATGGTGCCATGTTTTAGTTCGGGATGTTTCATTAAATGATTTGCTGCATCCATAATTTCGGCTACACCTGCTTTGTTATCTGCGCCAAGCAATGTTGTTCCATCCGTTGTGATAATATCGTTTCCAATTTGTTTTGTTAAAGAGGGATGTTCGTGCACACGAATAACCTGTGTTTTATCATTTAACAGAACAATGTCTTTTCCATCATATTTTTTATGTACTTGCGGGTTTACATCTTTACCAGAACAGTCGGGTGATGTGTCCATGTGAGAGCAAAAACAAATGACAGGAACTTTTTTAGAAGTGTTGCTAGGAATGGTTGCGTATATATAGCCGTGTTCATCCATGTGGGCATCCGTAATGCCCATTTCTAATAGTTCTGCAACCAATATTTTTCCTAAATCCTTTTGTTTCATTGTGGATGGACAAGTAGGAGAGGAAGGATCACTTTGTGTGTCTATTTTAACGTATTTTAAAAACCGTTCGGTAACTGTATGGTTGATTATCATTGCTTATTGAATTTGGAATAAATTATATCACGAATTACACTATTTTTGGGCAATATTCAAAATAAAATAGGGCATGAAATACAAACGTTTAGAAAGTGCTGAGCTGAAAGAATTAGAAAAAGAATTCATTCATTTTCTTTCCTCTGCACAAATTACGGGAGCGGATTGGGAAAAGATGAAAGCGACTGAAAAAGAAAAGGCTGAAGAGTTGATTGAGGTATTCAGTGATTTGGTATACGAAAAAGTAATGAGCAAAATAGACTACCTAGAATACAGAGATAGTAAGTCATTAAACATATTCCATTTGACAAATGATAGAATTGTTTTGGTAGGTTTAAGGGTGAAGGAGAATCAGAGCTTGGATTTAATGGCCGACAATGTATTTGAGCAATGGAACCAAAGTAGTATGAATGCTGTTAACCTAGTTAAAATAGAAAAGGGGTATTTAAAAGAAAGAGGAGTGGAAGTATTTGAGCTATTGCAAACAGGGTGTTTTATAACAGATGGTAGATTGTATAATTTATTGAAAACGTTATAGGCTTAAGCACGGGAATTGGAAGTGCGAGCAACTTTACCTGCTTTTTTCAAACTACCGTTGTTGTTATTCAAACCAGGTGAAGGAATTATTTTAAAAATAACGATGTTACTTTTGGTTGTAACAATAGAGTCGCTTCCTTTAGGAATAGGCTTATTCAAGTCGCCAGTATTTTTTGAATAACCGGCACTTGCGATAGTTAAAAAAAGGGATGTTAGAACAAGTTTTGAAAAAGGGCTCATTTTTCAGTTATTTATAATCAAAAATAAAACATTTTATCGGTAAGAGCAATAAATTTATTTGCTTTGGCATTAATTAACATAATAAAAACAAAAAGGGGGCTTTTGCCCCCTTTTTGTTTTTATTCAGAAATGATTAATTTCTTAGTAATGCTCGTATTGTCAATAGTAAACTTAACAAAATAAATACCTCCGACTAAATTCAGTTCATGTTTTGAAATTTGAATTGAATAATCGCCTTCAGCCTGATTACTATTATTTACTTGCATAATCTTTTTACCTAATACGTCTACTAATTCAATTCTAACATCACCCTTTGTATTTAAGTGATAAGAAACTGTAGCAGCATTGTTTGTTGGGTTAGGGAAGATAGAAACAGTTGCAGCATCTAAAGCATTTTCATCTACACCTAAAACAGCTGTGATGTTAATATCATCAATGTAAATGCTGTTACTATAATTACCTGAAGTATATTCAAATTTAAAGCGTGTATTTGCAGATGCGAAAGTTCCTGGAACAGATACCGTATGATATGCCCATTGACTAGCACTTGTTGGTACAAATTCTTCAGGATGGTAGCTGTTATTTATTAATGAAGCGTTAGCGGTTCCTGTTCCTAGAAAAGTAGGAGTGCGTGGATTCCATGTTGCACCACAATCGTTTGATGAATAAACAATAAGCTTATCAAGAATGTCGACTGCATTGGTTGCTTTAGTAGCAGCCGCGCATCTGAATGATAACACAATACTGCTCATAAAGGATAAGTTATAAGATGGAGAAATTAATTGATCAACATCATCGCGGTAGTTATAATATGCATTCATTACGATACTGCGAGAACCTGTATATGCAGCAGTGTTATTAATCCACCATGTTCTACTGTTCATGTCCAAATCGTTCACATTCCATAGGCTGTAGAAAGATGTTGGGTTTTCAAAACCTTCTGAAAAAGTACCCGGTACTTGAGCGAAATTGTCAGAAACATAGATAAAGTTATTTTTTGTAACAGTAGTAGAACCCGCACCACCAGAACCTGTTACTGTTAAAGTCACATCATAACCTCCAGGAGTATTGTAAACAATTGTAGGGGAAGCAGAAGTTGATGTAGCTGGTGTTCCGCCAGGGAAGCTCCATACATACGTTGCTGTTGTTCCTACAGATAAATTTAAAACATTTGGAGTGAATGCGATATTTGCTCCTGGACAAATCATATAATCATCAGCATAAAAGTCTGATGTTGGTGTACAAGGAGGGTAAGTACCTCCGTCAGTACCTGTTGCAATTAAATTGGAAGTAATCAACAAATTACTTCTTTGAGCAATTGGACTTTCTGCTGAAGCTCTCATTCTTGCAATCTGTCCTGCAGTAAACATGTAAGTACAGCTTGAGTAGTCCATGTAATTTGTAATGTTTTCTGCATCACCGAATGTTCCTGTTAATACAACATTGTCGATGCTAAACCCTCCAATAGTATCCTCAGCATTGAAGCCATAAATACGGAAAGTGATAGGGCTTGATGTTCCTGTAAATCCTGCTCCGCTTAATGTAACTCTGCTTCCAGTGATGCTGATTGTGGTATCAAAATTACAAAAGAATACGTTTCCTGTTTGAACACTCAAATTCGGATTAGTAGGACTAATAGAAGAAGGTAAGTTTGTTAAGTAGCTACCTCCAACATTTGAACGAACAGCATAAGTTCTTACACCCGTTGAGTCGCGTTGAAAGCCAAATGTTAATGAAGTTAAAGACATTGCAACATTAGGATTCGGTGTAACAGTGAACTGATAATATTTGCCCGTGTTAATAGCTCCTGTTAAAGACGCATAAACCGTTTCACCATTTGCTGCTCCTGTGCCCCAATCACTATAGTTGAACATATTTGCAGAAGAGGAATTTGAAGAAACACCTGTTGCAGTGAAACTAGAAAATGTCATTGAAGAATCTGCAACATAAGGTGCAGAAGTCGGATCTGTTGTTCCAGAACCTGTTGTAACACCAGAAAATGCATATGTTGAAGTTAATACTGTGTTGTCGCAAAAGAAATCGTATGCAGGACAAGTAGAAAAGTGTCCTTTTGTAATAGGTGTATCATTTACATTGTCGTCACCACAAACGGTAGCAACTTGTGTATTTCCCCAAGTATGCTCTAAACCTAACCAGTGACCAACTTCGTGAGTTAGTGTTCGTGATGTTCCGTTTACCTGATCCGATCTCATGATAACTCCATCAGAAGGAAATCCAAAAGTATTAACAGAAGAAGGGAAAGTTGCATAAGCAAGAACCAAACCTACTGTACCTGGATCAACTTCAAGTGTATTGATCACCCAAACATTGAAATATTTGTCGCGAGGCCATTGATTTAATTTTGAGCGCTCACCTGCATTTAAAGTTTTGTGAGAATAAATACGTTCGATTCCGTTTGTGCAATTTCCATTGGGATCAAGTTTTGCCAATTTAAACTGGATAAGCGCATCGCCTCCTATTGATTGGAAATAGGGAGGGTTTGACGTGAAGTCTGTATTTAATTTAGCGAAATCCGTATTTAATCGGTTTACCTGAGCAATGACACTTGCATCGGAAACATTCTCCGTTCCGTTGATATGAATAATATGGAAAACAATTGGAATGGTATAAAGCGTTGTGCTTCGGGTTCCTTTTTGATTAGTTGCTTGTGTAAGAGAGTTAACATAATCAATATATGCTTGTCGAAGTTCTGGGTGCTGAAGCATCATTTCTTCATTTTTCTGATCTGTTCCGCAAGGAATATTAGGGTCTTGTGCTTTAGCAGTATTGATTTGTGCAAGACAAATAACAGCACTTAACAGAGCAAGTTTTAAGTATTTTGATTTCATGTTGGTATGGATTAGATTATCTATTGCAATATTAATGAAAAATAGTGTAAAAAGCAAGGAGACTTTTCAAGTGGTCAAAATTGCTAGATAAGTGGTTGTTTTTTAGTTAAATCGGGTTTGTTTCAATAAAAAAAGGCCCCGAAAATACGGGACCTTTTTTGAAAAATAGTATTAAAATAATGTTACTCAGAAATTACTAATTTTTTAGTAACAGCTGCATTGTCGATTGAAAACTTAACGAAATAAACACCATTTTGCAAATCTAGTGCTTGCTTAGAAATTTCAAAAGTGTAGTGACCTTCTACTTGACTAAGGTTGTTTACTTCCATTATTTTTTTACCTAAAACATCCACTAAGCTAATTTTAACATCTCCTTTTTTATTCAATGTATAAGAAAGAGTTGCAGTTTGACCAGTAGGGTTAGGGTAGATAGAAACATTTGCTTCATTCAACGTTTGGTCTGTAATTCCCAATACACCTGTCATGTTAATGTCATCAATGTATATGCTGTTACTTTCGTTTCCAGTAGTATACTCGAATTTAAAACGAGTATTTGCAGTTTGTGCACCAAAAGGAATAGGAACTGATTTAAGAGCCCATTCACTTGTAGAAGCTGGCACATATTCTTCAGGGTGATAGCTGTTGTTAATTAATGATGTAGCAGCTGTTCCTGTTCCTGTAAAAGTTCTGATATTAGTCCAAGTAGCTCCACAAGTTGTAGAATAAGAAACTACTAACTTGTCATTCATGTCTGCAGCAGTTGTTGCATTTGTTGCAGCAGCACATCTGAACGTAAGTACTGGACTTGTAATGAACATTAAATTGTAAGATGGAGAAAATAATTGGTCTACATCGAATGCATAGTTGTAATATGGATTCATCATAACGCTATGTGTTCCACTGTATCCAGCTGCTCCAGTATACCACCACGTTCTTAAATTGTTATCCAAATCTTTGCTGAACCAACGAGAGTAATATTCGGTAGCATTTTCAAAGTCTTCAGTGTAGGTATTGCTTACTTGAGCAAAAGCATCAGATACATAAATATAGTCTGTTTTTGTAATAGAAACGGGTGCCATTGAACCGCCTGTTATTGTAATTGTTAATGTTACAGGGTAAGAGCCAGGTGTGTTGTAAGTAATTATAGGAGAAGGGAGAGTTGATGTAGCAGGTGTTCCGCCAGGGAAAGACCAACTTTGTGTAGTAGCTACTGAAGCATAAATTGTTCCGAATGCAGCAGTGATGTTAGCAACATTTTTTGTAAATGTTACTGTATTGCCAGGACAAACCATCGTTCTGTTTGCGTAAAAATCAGGAGATGGAGAACAAGTATCTGTTAAATCATCAACACCTGTTGCGATTAAGTTTGGCCCAATCCATAAGTTGTTTCTAGCAGCCATAGAAGCTTCTAAAGCTGAACGCATACGGGTTTTTTGATCTTTCGTATACATTTTAGAGCAATAAGAATACTCCATATAGTTTTCTACGTTTTCAACTATTCCATGAGTTCCGGTAAACGCTATATTGTCAATTCCGAATGTTCCTGTTGAATCTTCAGCATTCCAACCATAAATTCGGAATGTTCTGGAAGTGTTGTTGATATTGGTAAATGAAGCACCACTTAAAGTGATTTTACTACCTACCATTGAAATGGTTGTATCGGTATTGATGAAAAAAACATTCCCCGATTGTACACTCAAATTTGGGTTTGAAGGAGTAATGGTTGCTGATAAATTTGCAACATAGCTATCAGCGCTTGAACGAACAGCAAATGTTCTAATTCCGTTTGTGTCGCGTTTAACATTAAATGTCATTCCTGTCATTGTTAATGCTTGTGCCAAGTCAGGAGTAATTGTAAATTGATAATATTTTCCTGTATTGATAGCACCAGTTAACCCTGCAAAAGATGTTGCTCCATCCAAAGCACCGCTGTCCCAGTCTGAAAATTCAAACATGGCTGCTGTTGAAGAATTCGCAGACAAGCCAACTGCAAGAGGGTTGCTAAATGTAATTGCTGAATCAGTTGCTTCTGGAGCGATGGAAGGGTCTGTTGTTCCTGATGTAGTTGTTACGCTTCCAAAAGTGTAAGTGCCGGTTAAAGCTTTAGAGTCACATTCAAAATCGAATCGGTTACTACAAGTGTTATGGCCAGCGGTTAAAGGCGTATCAGTAACACCTTCATCACCACAACCTACTTCAGGATCATTGGTTGAGCCCCAGCAATGTGGTAAGTTTAACCAGTGTCCAACTTCATGTGTCAATGCTCTTGATTGACCAACAGTTCCTGTTCCGATGCTGCCAATATAGTTGTGTATAATAATAATTCCATCAAATGGCTCCATGTACCAAGGGTCAGAACCTGAAGGGTAATATGCATATCCAGCTGTTCCAACACTTTCCATTGTGCGAATTACCCATACGTTCAGGTATTTATCACGAGGCCATGGATTTAATTTCGAGAAATCATTTGCATTGTCTGTTTTGTGAGAATAAATTCTATCAATTCCATTTGTGCAATTTCCGTCAGGATCTAATTGTGCTAAACGGAATTCGATTCTTGAATCGGTTGCAATTGGCTGAAAAGGGGCTACGATTGCGGATGTGTCTGCATTTTTTTTACGAAAATCACGATTCAAGATGTTTACTTGATCTAAAACCTGTGCATCAGAAATGTTTTCTGTCCCGTTTAAATGTAATACGTGAAAAACAATTGGAATAGTAATAACATAGTTGCTATCAAGCGAAGCTGATCTGTTTTCTTTGATTTGTTTTTCCAGTAAAGCATTATAATCTGCTTCAGCTTGTGCTATCTCAGGGTGCTGAGCTAACAATTTGTTATGCATTTGAGTTGTTCCGCATTTGTATTCGCCCTGAGCGAAAGTGCTAGTGTTGCTTACAAAGCAAAAAATAGATCCTAGAAACAGATAAGTAAGTAAATTTTTTTTCATTATCGTATTGATTTCGTTGGTTGTATAAATTGTAAATTACTAGAGGCAATATTAAGCATAAAAATAAAAAAAAGAAAGCTTTTTTTAGATTGCTTATCCTTTTTTATTAAGCGGTTGATTTTTAGGGAAAACTGGTAGGAAAAACAAGAAAAAAGGAGCCATTGGCTCCTTTTTTTGTTAGTATTCACTTTTGTTATAATTTTATTCGGATTGCGCCCATAATATTTCGCCCAGGAGAACTTATTCCAGATGCAAACATTCTATAATGTACATCAAAAAGATTTTCAATTCCTACGTTGATCGTTACATTTTTTGTAACATGGTAAGCAGTTTTAATATTGAATGTTACCCATCCTGGCATATAACCGTTCACAGGATCAGCAGAATATTGTGCATTGTCTTCACCACTTTTGCTGTAATCTCTTCCAATTTTTGCAGCGCTGTAACGGGCATAAATTTCACTTTCAAATTTTTTGAAATGATACATAATACTTGTTTGTCCGAACATTGGCGGAATGTGATCCAAAGGAACAATTGTATCATGGTTGGAAGTTGTGCTTGTGCCTGGCAACTCCTGACGGGACTGTCCAAGCGTATAAGAAACCGATGTTTTAAAAGAAACGTTTTGAGAAAAATCCGCTGTTATTGCACCGTAAAAGCCTTGAACAATAGCTTCATCTACGTTTTGAGATGCAATGACTTGGCTCAAAGTACCATTAAATAGTAAGGAGTCCTTTCCTTCATACTGGAACGCTTTTGCAACAATGGCATTTTTTAGCAATGTATAATGGTAATTTGCTTCGAACTTAACTTTATTGTCCATAATAGTAGTTGCTAATCCTCCTTCAATGTTATAAGCATATTCCGGTTTTAAAGCGGCATTTGGAACAACAACAATTCCTGGTGAGGAATCAAATACTTTGCTCATATCATCCACATTTGGTGCTCTAAATCCGGTTGAGCCTAAAATGTGAAAACGAACATTTATTTCAGGCATCATGATTAAGGCTAGGTTGCCATTCAGTGCATTGTTTGTTTGTGAAACGGATGTAAAAGGGAATTGAAAATTGGATACTGCCGAATTGGTATCAAAATTACATGTAAGAGAAGTGTATGAATAACGTAAGCCATCCGACAAAATAAATTTCTCGTTTATTTCCCAGCTATGTGTTAAATAGGCGCCAATGTTCATAGTTTTACTACCACCATTTGCGTAGCGTGTGTCGGCAGGTGTTGTTGATGCTTCACCAGAATAAATATTTGTTTTAGTTGCAGTAGATGTTACTTTATTACTAACTACTTCAACACCGTAACTCAGTTCATGCTTTTCTTTTACTTGTTTCCTTAAATCCGCATTTAATGAGTAAATAGTTACTTTTTCTAAATTCACAGTTTTGAAATTGCTGCCACTGCCACTGATATAATCGGTGCTGAATCTTCTGCTGAATCGCTCTTGAGTAATGTCTTGATAAGCTGCAGTAATACGCATATTATCAACAAATTTGGAATCCGTTCTGATAATTGCATATAAGGAAGTCAACATTCTGTTTTGCGGACCATAACCATTTTCAGCAAACTTTAAATTTGTACCACTATATTCTGTCAAACGATCATATCTGTTAATTTCCGATGATGAAGAATATTGAAAGTTTAATCCGAGTCTAAAATTATCGTTTACTTTATAAAGTAGTTTTTCCATGAAATCCACTTGAGAATAACCACTGCGTTTTTGAATATTGGTATTGTTGTTTTTGATCATACTGTCGGCATTTCCTGCGGCATTCATTCCAACATAATATTCACATCTGCCAAAAGAAGGGTCTGGTGTGCGGGCATATCCTGTTCGTAAATCATCATAATCACTATAGGTGATACTGGTTAACGATGCCAGTTTTTTAAACCCTATGTTAAAATCAATATGCCCCGTTTTTTCCTGATTGGCACTTGCATAACGTAATGCAGAATTTAATTTAAAATTCATTTTTTCGTTTCCGAAAAGAGGATTCTTGGTATAGAAATGCATCACACCTCCCAATGCATCACTGCCATACATTACAGAAGAAGGGCCATAAATAATTTCTGTTCTATCCAACATTGCATTGTCGATTGTAATAACATCTTGCAAATGTCCGCCACGATAAATAGCATTGTTCATGCGTACTCCATCCACTACAATTAGTACTCTGTTTGCTTCGAAACCTCTGATAATTGGACTTCCGCCACCACCTTGGCTTTTTTGAACCATAATGTTCCCTGTGTTGGCAAGCATGTCGGCCGAGGTTTGAGAATTGGATAGTTCCAGATCTTTTGCTTTAATAATATCGATGCTATAAGGGACATCTGATTTTTTTTCTTCTGATTTATTTGCAGAAAATACTACTTCATTTAAATTGATGAGTTTATATAATGTAGTATCTGTTGCAGTAGGTTCTTGGGCGGATACAGTTGTAACTGAAATGATTCCCAAGATACTTCTAAGTAATATCTTTTTCATTTTATAGTTTTTTTAAATTTGACGGAATAAAAAATTCTGTTTCAACAGATCTGTTGAACGCTGCTTGCTCTATGTTGAAACATCTTACAAAAAATAGCATTAATTTTTGTGATGTTTTAAAATAGCAATGAACCCTAAATCAATAGCCACTTAGACAAAGAGACGTATGCCTTTGCTAGGAAAACTAAACAACATTTAATTTTTGATTCAAAGAAGATTATACAAATTCGGGAGGAGGTGATTTTGTTTCCTGAAATTCTGACAAATAAATTCTTGTGGAAAAGGAAAAATAAACTTGCGTTGAAGCGTTTTGAAATCCAAACCCATAGGAGTTGGAAAAATAAATTTTCACAACATGATCGTTTAGCTTTTTAGTAGGGGAGTTTTTTTTAGAATTTTCTGAAGCAATAAAACTAGTTACATAATCATCTAAACTTGCAAATAAATTGCGCTCCTTTTTGTCATCAATACAATAATAAATAATGGAGTTTGGTGTTTCTTTTGTTTTTACAACATCAAATAAGTGATCGGAGTAATAAAACTCTTTATTCTCTTTTTCCCAGTGAATATTTTTGATATCACTTTTGTTGATCTCGATAGCAATTAATTCTGCTTGTGGTACTGTCAGTTTTAGGCGAGTCTTAATTTCTTTTCTAACTTCTGTTTGAGCAATCTTAAACACAATGAAGTACCCAACGGAATTGAATAAGAAAATGGCAAGCAGAGAGAAAACAGCTAATTTTTTCATGGTACATTGCAAATGTAATTATTTACTTTTTGAAAACAAATTCTGTCTTTTTGTCGTTTTAATACTTTGGTACAAACATTGACTCTGGAAAAACCATTATATTTATCTGATTATGCGGAATACCACATCGAAATTATTTTTTAGCATTTTATATCCTTCCTTGTTTGTGTTGGTGCTTTGGGGTGTAAAGCTATTTGAAATTGTAGAGCGGGTGAATTTGTCGTGGTATGGCTTGTATCCCAGACGAATGGATGGTTTAATCGGAATTGTTACTTCTCCGCTACTGCATGGTGATTTGCCTCATTTGATTTCAAATACGCTTCCTTTAATGGTGTTAGGGCCCATCATCTTTTATTTTTATAGAGGCATTGCTTTTAATGTTTTCTTTTGGGTTTATCTTATGACGGGTGTTTGGGTTTGGGCGGCAGGTGGCGATGCTTATCACATTGGTGCAAGCGGAATTATTTATGGCTTTATTACCTTTTTGTTTTTTAGTGGAATTTTTCGGAGAGATACTCGATTAATGGCTTTGTCTTTATTTGTCACATTTTTATATGGTGGAGCTGTTTGGGGTGTTTTGCCTTTCCAAAAGGGAATTTCTTGGGAATCTCATATGCTAGGCGCGTTGGCAGGATTAATAACGGCTTACAATTTTAGAAAAGAAGGCCCGCCTCCCCGTAAATATGATTTCGGTGATGAAGCAGAAAATGAAAAAATTGATGTCAGTGGAGATGAACAATTCATCCATGAAGAAGAAGCGCCTACTCAAGTAAATGTGAATTATACTTTTATCGAGAAGGATAAAGAATAATTAATTTGCTGGCAACCTGCTACGTTCTAAAGGTTTATTTTACCTACCTTTGCGCCTTCTAAAAATAAATTTAGAAGCTTAATCATCCTATTTGTCGTGAATTATTTATCAGTAGAATCGGTTTCCAAATCATTTGGTGTTAAAGCATTGTTTGATAAAATTAGTTTTGGTTTAAACCAAGGCGATCGAATTGCATTGATTGCAAAGAATGGTGCCGGAAAATCGACACTGTTGAAAGTGCTTGTTGGAAAAGAGATTGCTGATGAAGGGAGTGTTACTTTTCGTAAAGATATTGTAGTTACTTACCTTGATCAAAATCCCATTTTGAATGAAAATGATACCGTATTAGAAGCGATTTATAAGTCGGACAATCCCATGTTGAATGCTGTGAGAGATTATGAAGAAGCATTGTTGGAGTTTGAAAAAGAGTACAATGATACTACTTCTGCAAAGTTAGAAACATGTACAGCTCAAATGGACAAGCTGGATGCATGGGGATTTGAAGCAAAGGTGCAAGAAGTTTTGCAACGGTTAAAAATTGCTTTTTTGGACAAACAAATTGGGACATTATCGGGTGGACAAAAAAAGCGAGTTGCTCTAGCAAAAGTATTGATTGATGAACCACACTTATTAATTTTAGATGAACCAACCAATCATTTGGATGTGGAAATGATCGAATGGCTAGAAAATTATCTGGTTTCTAAAGACATGACATTGTTACTGGTAACTCACGATCGTTATTTTTTAGATAGAATATGTAATGAGATAATAGAAATTGATGCGGGTAAAATACATCATTACAGAGGCGATTTCCAATATTATGTGGAAAAGAAAGCCGAACGAGAAGCAATGGAAGGCAGTGAAATTGACAAGGCAAAAAATTTATTCAGAAGAGAGTTGGAGTGGGTAAGAAAAATGCCCAAAGCACGCGGAACAAAATCAAAAGCTCGATTAAATGCTTTTGAAGATACCAAGGATAAGGCTTTTAGTGGAGTAGTGGAAACCAAATTGGAATTGGGTGTGAAGATGAGCAGAATTGGTGGAAAAATTTTGGAATTTAAAAATATCAAGAAAGCTTTTGGGGAAACAAAAATCGTCAATGATTTTTCTTACATCTTTAAAAAAGGAGAAAAAATTGGAGTGATAGGAAAAAATGGCGTTGGTAAATCTACGTTTTTGAATATGATTATGGGTTTGGAAAATCCTGATTCGGGAGATATTCAAACGGGAGAAACAATGGTGTTTGGTTATTATTCTCAAGAAGGGTTAAAACTCACGGAAGACAAACGTGTTATAGAAGTAGTGAAAGACATTGCTGAATTTATTCCTTTGGCAGATGGTTCTAAGTTATCTGCATCGGGCTTATTGACTAAATTCTTGTTTCCACCGGAAGTGCAATACAGCATGGTTTCCAAATTAAGTGGAGGTGAACGCAGACGGTTGTATTTGATGACCATTCTTATTAAAAACCCTAACTTTTTAATTTTAGATGAGCCCACCAACGATTTGGATATTGTTACGTTAAGTGTGTTGGAGGATTTTCTTACAAACTTCCAAGGCTGTGTATTAATTGTAACGCACGATCGTTATTTTATGGACAAGATGGTGGATCACTTGTTTGTGTTTGAAGGAGCAGGCGTATTGCGCGATTTTCCTGGGAATTATACAGAGTATCGCGATAAAAAAGAGTTGGAAGATAAAGCGGCTTCAAAGAGTGAACAGAAAACTGTTTCTGAGCATAAAGTTGTTTCAGTTAAAGCTGAAAATACTTCGACTACCCTGCCGGCAGGTAAGGCGATCAGTGTGACAAAAGAAGCAGCTCCGAAAAAGAAATTAAACTTTAAAGAAAAACTGGAATACAATCAATTAGAAAAAGAAATTGCGAATTTAGAATCTGAGAAAGAAAAAATAACTGCATTGCTAAATTCGAGTTCCGATAATCATGAAGATGTTGTGAAGTGGAGTGAACAAATGGGAACAATCATTTCTAAACTGGATGAAAAATCACTTAGGTGGTTGGAATTGAGTGAAGGTGTTTAATTATAAAACCACTTTTTGTTCAACACTCCAAGCTTCTGCTTTGGCGACAAATAGCACTTTTGTTTTTGCCCACACATCTGCAAATACATCCGAATTCCGATAGTTGTTCAAATCATTTTCTGATCCCCAGTAACTATAAGTAAAAAAGATGTTTGGGTTGGTCACATCATTAAGTAATTCCAAGTGTGAACAACCTTCCATGTTTCGGATGAGGTGTTTTGATTCATTAAAAATTTGCTGAAATTCTCTTGTCTTTTCAGGATGAAAAGTCATTTTTACAATTCGGATAATCATTGAAAACGGATGGTTATAGAATCGTTTAGCTTTAAATTAAGCATGCTGTTTGCCCTGTCGCTATTCATCGCAATTTCTAATTGACTGGCTGAGTTGAAGAGTGCGAGTATTTCCCCTTCCGGTACATCATTATAGGTTTTGCTTACTTTATCGATTTTATATCTGGCAAATTCAATTTCAAATTCTCTTCCTTTGCCAACTTGATTAAATAGATTTTGAGTGATGTTGCACATTACGTTTCCATAAGAATCAATGTACTCTACAGTTCCTCGAATCATGTCACCCATTGTAGCTGCCCTGAAAGGCATTCTTTCCAATAAATTTTCTTTAGGTTTTCCGAGTTCTTCCATTTTGCTTCCATTAGCCATAGCACTGGCAACCACAGCAAAAACATCGCGGCTAGGAAAAGTAGAAACGGTATCTGGTAGTTCAATTATTTTTTCAATTGCGGTATCCAAAAAAGAGAAAATTCCATTGTCGGCACTTATGAAATAATGCCCATCCGAACAAACAATTACATGTGACGATTGGCTATTTTGTTCTGCTTTAATTCCAATTATATGAATGCTTCCTTTTGGAAAACTAGCATAGGCATTTTTAACAATATAGGCGGCATCCTGAATGTTGTAAGTGGGAATTTGATGTGAAATATCAACAATAGTAATGTTGGGGACACGGCTAAGTATAGAGCCTTTTATGGAACCAACGTAATGGTCTTTCAATCCTAAATCAGTAGTAAGAGTGATGATGGCCATTTGTTAGTAAATTGTGACTTTTTCGGTTTCTGTTTAACCCTAAGAATACACAAAAATATGTTATTTTCGTGCTTTCTGATAAAAAAAACATTTTTTATTTAATACCATTATCAGCGTGAGCGAAAAGAAAATACTTCTGGAAGACATTGCACCTATTAATCTGTATGGTGTAAATGACTCTAAATTGGAGCTGATAAAAACACGTTTTCCAAAATTAAAAATTGTTGCAAGAGGTGAAACCATTAAGGCGAGTGGGGATGAGGAGGAGTTGAATCAATTTGAAATGGTAATCAATATTTTGATTGCGTATTACAACCGTTTTGGAAATCTTACAGAAAACGCCATAGAACAAATTTTAAACGGAAGAGCAAAGCGCAATGGAAGCCCTGAAAGTGTAGGCGCTGCTGAGGATGTAATTGTGTTTGGAAACAGTGGATTGGTTGTAAAAGCAAGGACAGAGAATCAACGTAAAATGGTGGATGCAATCATCAAAAATGATATGCTCTTTGCTGTTGGTCCGGCAGGAACTGGCAAAACCTATACTGCAGTTGCATTGGCAGTTCGTGCATTGAAAAATAAAGAAGTTAAAAAAATAATTCTGACACGCCCAGCTGTTGAGGCAGGAGAAAATTTAGGATTTTTGCCCGGAGATATGAAGGAGAAGCTAGATCCATACATGCAACCCTTGTATGATGCATTGGGTGATATGATTGCTCCTGAAAAATTATCCTATTATCTCGAAAATAGAATTATCCAAATTGCTCCCTTAGCATTTATGAGAGGAAGAACGTTGGACAATGCTTTTGCAATTTTAGATGAAGCACAAAATGCTACTGAAGGACAATTAAAAATGTTTCTTACACGAATGGGTGCTTCAGCAAAATTTGTGATTACAGGTGATATGACACAAATTGATTTACCCAAACATCAACCATCGGGTTTGCCACAAGCAATACGATTATTAAAAAATGTAGAAGGTATTACAATTGTTGAATTGGATGGAACAGATGTTATTCGTCATAAATTGGTGAAAAAGATTGTTGAGTTGTATGATGCGAAATAAAAGCTTAAAAAGAGGAAGTTAAAATTCAAAAAATAATTCTAAAATTCAAAAAATCTATAAATCTAAAATTTACAAATGGAAGCGATAACAGAAACTAAATTTAATTTTCCGAAACAAAAAAGTTTTTATAAAGGAAAGGTGCGTGATGTATATAATATTGATGACAAACAATTGGTAATGGTAGTGAGCGATCGCATCTCTGCTTTTGATGTTGTTTTGCCAAAAGGTATTCCTTATAAAGGACAAGTATTAAATCAAATAGCTGCAAAGTTTTTAAAAGCAACAGAAGATATTGTCCCAAATTGGGTGATTTCGGTTCCTGATCCAATGGTAACAGTGGGATTGTTTTGTGAACCTTTTAAAGTTGAAATGGTGATTCGTGGTTATTTGTCGGGTCACGCATGGCGCGAATATAAATCAGGAAAGCGAATGGTTTGCGGGGTTGCTATGCCGGATGGGATGAAAGAGAATGATAAATTTCCTGAGCCACTTCTTACTCCAACAACAAAAGCTTCTGTAGGTCATGATGAAGATATTTCTAGAGAAGAAATTTTAAAGCAAGGAATTGTTTCAAAAGAAGATTATGAGCAATTGGAAAAGTATACTCGTGCAATTTTCCAAAGAGGAACTGAAATAGCCGCTAAAATGGGTTTGATTTTAGTAGATACTAAGTATGAATTTGGTAAAAAAGATGGAATTATTTACTTAATTGATGAAATTCATACACCTGATTCTTCCCGTTATTTTTACAAAGAAGGATATGCTGAAAGACAAGCAAAAGACGAAGCACAAAAACAATTGTCGAAGGAATTTGTTCGAGAATGGTTAATGGCAAATGGTTTTCAAGGAAAAGATGGACAAAAAATTCCAGAGATGACACCTGAAATAATCGCTTCAATATCTGATAGATACATTGAGCTTTATGAAAATATTGTCGGAGAAAAATTTGTGAAAGCGGATGTAACAAATGTTGTTAAACGGTTAGAAACTAATATTAATAGCTTTTTACAGCAATAAGGAACTTGTCTCATTTTTTTAAATCCTTCACGCATTCAGGAATGTTTGAAGGATTTATTTTTAATTTAAACGTTTAATAATTTTGATTTTAGGATAGGCTTACTATATTTACGAAACAATCAAATAGTATAAATCTTAAAAACTTAAAATTATGGCTAAAGGCACAGTAAAGGGAATTCCCACAACAACACCAACACCAGTTAAAACGTCAATAACCGTGGAATACGATACCGCTAAAAACACAGGTGCAACTAGCTACGAAGCGGCTACTCCTGTTGGAAGTGTTGTAAAAGGACAAATTACAGATAGTCAAACCAAACTAGATATTGATTTTGAGCAATCATTTGGAATTGAGATTGGTTTAGCGAATGGATTGAAAGTAAGTTATGAAGTTGTAACTATTAATGGTAAAACGATTGCTAACTCTGTTAAACTTCTAGAAAGAGGAGAGATTCAAACTATTAATGCGACAAACGATGGAGGTACTTTGTTGGATAAAGCTACTAATGTTGTTATTCCATTTGCACAAACGTATTGTAAAGAATCAGGTTTTGTTATTCCTTCTCAAGGTGTAAAAGGGTCGATTGTTTCATTTGAAAGAATCATTGATCCTAAAACTGCTTCTTTTATTGCTGTTTGTCTTGATTTAAAAAAATAAACATTTAAATTAATTAAACCGGACGATGGAAGTCGTCCGGTTATTTTATTCATGACTCTCCATTTTAGAAAATTATCTTTATTGATATTGCTGCTATTAATAGCGGTTAGGCCTGTTGTTGCCCAAGCAAATATCGATTCCATTCAGAAATTGGTAAATGTAAAAACGGGAAAAGTGAAATTCAAGTATTTACTCAAACTTTCAGAAACCAATCGTGCAGCTGGGCGTTATGATATTGCGTTGATTTTTGCTAAACAATTGTTGGAATTGTCAATTTCCGATACTTCTCTTCATGATGAGCAAAGTGCATGTTTTGAATTAGGGGCAATTTACCAGAACAAATTTGAATTTGATAAATCGCTTAAATATTATTTAAAAGCAAGCGAATTGTACGAACAGGAAAACATCTTGGCTGGTTTGGCAACTGTAAAGAATAATATTGGTGAAGTGTACAGGCATATGAGAAACTATCCGAACGCCATTGAGTATATGAATGCGGCTTTAGAAATTAATAAGAAACTGGAGAATCCTGCAGGTATTGCCTTTTCTGAAAATGGCTTGGGAGCTGTTTATTATGATATGAATGAATTGGAAAAGGCAGTTGTGTATTTTAAATCTGCTTTGATTTACTATAAATTAAATAGAGAATTTACAAATGTTGCCCTTTCACAAAACAATATTGGGAGCATTTATAATGAATTAGAAAAGTATCCAGAAGCAATTGCAAATTATCAAGCTGCAATGGCTGTTTTTACTCAATTGAATGACAGTGTTAACTATGCAATGTGTCTTGCAAACGTTGGTAATGTCTACAACATTATGGGTGATTACAAAAAAGGAATTGAATGTTCCTTATACGCATTGGCAATTTCAACTCGATTAAACGATCGGTTTAATATCGCAGCTTGTTATGTGTTTTTAGCAGAAGGCTATCAGTTTTCAGGTGATTATAAACATGCTTTTGAATACCAAACCAAATTGCTGAATTTGAAGGATACAATTTATGATTTGGAAACAAATCAGAATATTGCCGAAATGCAAACACGATTTGATACAGAGAAGAAAGAAAAAGAAAACCAAATCTTAAAGCAAGAAAATGATTTGCAAATCTTGAGCATTAATAGGCAGAAGATTATTAATTATTCTGTTTCATTAGGTTTATTACTTGTTTTAGGCTTGGCATTTTTTATTTACAAGGGATACAAACAAAAGCAAAAAGCCAATCTTCAATTGGAAGAAAAGAATCTGTTAATTGAAGAAAAAAACAAAATTGTAGAGGAAAAGAACAAAGATATAACAGACAGCATTCGTTATGCAAAACGTTTACAAACAGCTATTTTAAAACCTGAGAATACACTTTCAAGCTATTTTGACGATGGTTTTATTTTATTTAAGCCAAAAGATATTGTGAGTGGAGATTTTTATTGGTTCGAGAAATTTGGAAATCTTTCCTTAATTGCTGCCGCTGATTGTACCGGACATGGTGTCCCCGGAGCATTTATGTCGATTATCGGTTGTAATTTATTGTCGCAGGCTGTAAATGAATATGCTATTACACAACCTGCTGCTATTTTAAATTCTATCAATAAAGGCTTAACTAAAGTGCTGCAGCAAAAAGGCGATGCCGATTCTTTTGTAACAGATGGAATGGACATTGCACTTTGTTCTTTTGATACTGAGAAAATGTTGGTTGAGTATTCCGGAGCTTTTAATCCAATGTGGCTTATTAGAAATGATGAAGTGATTGAATTTACCGCGGATAAATTTCCTGTAGGTGCTTTTATTGATAGTCAAGTTCGAATTTTTAATTCACACAAGGTTCCTGTTCAAAAAGGCGATATGATTTATATGTTTTCAGATGGCTATGCCGACCAGTTTGGTGGACCATTGGGTAAAAAATTCAAATATAAACCGCTGCAGAAAATATTGTTAGATATTTATAAAAAGCCAGCAAATGAACAACGAACAATATTGAATAAGGCATTTGAGAGCTGGATTGGCAATCTGGAACAAATTGACGATGTTTTGATAATAGGAATACGCATTTAAGTCAATCTCTTCCACTCATCAGGTTAAAATCACCTTCAGTGTAATACTTTCATTTTGGTTCTGCTTTACTACTTAAATTTGCTTACAACAGAATCATGAAAAAACCAATACTCTTTTTTGTTTTATTATTTTCTGTATCTGCATATGCGCAAGAACGTAAAAAAATAACCGCATCACGTGTTGAGCAATCCCCAAAAATTGATGGAGTTTTAGATGATGAGGCTTGGAAAATGGCAGAACCTGCAAGTGATTTTATTCAGAGAGCTCCCAAACCCGGACAGCCATCCAAACAAAAATCAGAAGTAAAAATTGTATATGATAATGTTGCGATTTATATCGGAGCGATGCTTTATGATACAAGTGCGGACAGTGTTTTAAGGGAGTTGAGTGAGCGTGATAATGAAGCCAATGCAGATCTTTTTGGATTGATAATCGATACGTATAATGATGATATCAACGGATTTGGTTTTTTTATTACGGCTGCTGGTGTGCAAATTGATGCAAGGTATTCAGCAGAAGGACAAGATTTTAATTGGAATGCAGTTTGGCAAAGTAAGGTTGAAATTGTCAATGACGGTTGGATTGCAGAATTTAAAATACCGTATTCAGCCATTCGCTTTTCAAAAGATTCTATTCAGGATTGGGGAGTAAATTTTATTCGTAAAACCAGAAGAACAAGAGAAGATGCTTTTTGGAATAATGTAAATCCTTCTGTGAATGGTTTAATTAATCAGTTTGGTGATATAAAAGGAATATCGAATATCCAATCTCCTTTACGTTTATCATTGTCGCCTTACATTTCTGCTTATGCTGAAAATTACCCATACAATGTTTTAGGGAAGAGTAATAATTCTTATTCGCTAAATGGTGGTATGGATATTAAATACGGTATCACAGAAAGTTTTACGCTGGATATGACTTTGGTTCCTGATTTTGGTCAGGTACAAAGTGATAATAGAGTTTTGAATCTTTCAGCCTTTGAAGTACAATACAATGAAAATCGTCAATTTTTTACGGAAGGAACTGAGTTGTTTTCAAAAGGCGGACTTTTTTATTCGAGGAGAATAGGTGGCACTCCAATTGATTATTATGCTCCGTATTATCAGCTTGGCGAGGGAGAGTTTGTAAAGGATAATCCGAGTAATACACAATTGTACAATGCAACAAAAATTTCAGGACGAACCAATAGCAATTTAGGAATAGGTGTATTCAATGCCACTTCTGCTGATACCTATGCAACAATTTCTGATTCATTAGGAAATAATAGAAAAGTAATGACGCAGCCCTTGACGAATTACAATATTTTGGTTTTCGATCAGGCTTTAAAAAACAATTCATACATCAGCTTGATCAATACCAACGTTACCCGAAACGGAAGTTACTATGATGCAAATGTTACAGGTACAACATTCAAATTCATGGAAAAAAGTAATACTTACGGATTTGACGGAAATGCTGCTGTGAGTCAACTTTATTTTTCTGATTCAGCAAAACCCTTGTTAGGTTATACTTACAACGTATATGTTGGGAAAGTAAGCGGAAAGTTTCGTTACAATATTAATGCAAATGTAAAAAGCGATAAATATGATCCTAACGATATGGGAATATTATTTATCAATAATACTATCGAAACATCTCTTAATCTGAGTTATAATCGTTTTGAACCTAAAGGCCGATTAAATTCCTATAATGTTTCAGGTGGCGTTGGTTATTCGCGTTTATTTAAACCAAGTTTTCTTTGGAATTTTAATATTTATGGTGATGCCTACTTTTTATTCAAATCTTTTTTGTCGGTTGGAGGAGGAGTAAATCTGGAGCCAATTATTACTTACGACCATTGGGAACCTCGTGTACCAGGCCATTATTACATCTACCCGAAAGATTATTTAGGCTACTCTTGGTTTTCTTCAGATTATAGAAAACGTTTTGCTTTGGATGGTCGCGTGAGATACAGATATTTCGAAGAAAATAACCGTTTTAATATTGCCTTTGGTTTAGCGCCTCGTTTCAGAGTAAATAATAAACTTTCGTTTAATTATGATTTTGATAGAGATTATATCAACGATGATATTGGTTTTGTAAATTATGATGGCTATAATGAAGTTATCACATTTGGAAGAAGAAATGTAACCACTATACAAAACACGTTGAATGCGAGTTATGTTTTTACAAATAGAATGGCGCTCTCATTGAGAGGTAGACATTATTGGTCGAAGGCCGAATACCAGCAATACTATGTTCTTGGAGATAAAGGCTTGTTGTTTGATCATCCATTGTATTTCGGTAACTCGGATGTTAACTTTAATGCATTTAATATTGATTTGGTTTACAGATGGCAATTTTTGCCGGGAAGCGAAATGAATTTTGTATGGAAACATGCTATTTATACTCAAGGTGATGTGATTGTACAACATTTTACTGATGACATAGATTTGACTTTTAATTCTCCGAAATCAAATAGCTTTTCAATAAAAATTTTATACTATTTGGATTCTTCCATTTTAAAAAGGAAAAATAAAAGAGTAACTTCGTAATGCCGATGCAGAAATCATGGCACAAGTATAAAGATGCTATTCAAAAAACAAACTACCTGGATTAAATTGTTTGCTTCACTTGAGGCAGCCAACAACAGAATAGCCGTTGGGAAAGTTTCAACCATTGAAGTTGGAAAGAAAAAAGTATGTGTAGCCCATACTTCCGAAGGTTTTTTTGCCGTTAATGATAAATGCCCTCACAACGGAGCGTCATTAGGTAGTGGTTTTTGCACTGATCAAGGAAGTGTAGTATGTCCTGTCCATCGTTATCATTTCGATTTAAAAACAGGAAGAGCCAAAAGTGGCTTAGGCGACTTTGTGCAACCATATCCTATTGAAGTTCGTGAGGATGGCGTTTTTATTGGATTCGAAGAAACAGTTTGGAATTTGTTTTAATGGGCTAGTCTACCACTCCGCTCAGACTTATACTCAATGTTTACGTTCAGTCTCATTGTACAACACTGATCGGATTCGAAGTGTTTAGAAACTCACACAGAATATTTAATTATTTTCAATCTCTCATGTATCTTCATGCAATTTCTCCGTTATAGGAATAAAGTTCTTAAAAAAAGGAGGCCCAAATGAAATCGTATCACCCAATTAGTTTTCTGTTGATTGCTTTTAGTCTTAGCGATGTACCTGTGTTTGCAAATGCTGTTCTATCTATTGAAGAAGCTGCAAAAAAAGGTTTTGTAAAATTGTTTATTAAAAGTAAAGGTGGTTATACCGGAGAGGTAGTAGAAATGAAAGTGCAAAATTTGACCAATCGAAAATTAGATTTAAGAATTGAGGCAGGAAGAAGATTGGATTCCAAACAACAAAATGAACAGGATATTTTGGTAACGAGAGAACAAGAAATTTTTGTAAATGCCAATCAAACAAAATGGTTCAATGTAACTGGAATGTGTTGTCAGGCACATAATAACGCTCCAACTATTAAACATGAATATTTTGTCGGAAAATTAGCGGATAGCACACTGATTAAGTTGGCAATGTATATCGATAAAAATAAATACTATTCAAATTATTCGGCACAACAATCGGTTTGGGTAGTCTCTGATGATAATTCAATTGGAAGTATTGATGATAGTGATAAAGAAGTAAAAAATAATTTGAGAACATTTGTTTCCAAATTAACAGGCAAGGTTATTCCACCTTATGATGTAAAATATCAAAGCGGGAATGATGGAAGTGCAATGGGAAGAGCGGTTCGTATAGAAGGCGTGTTTGATTATTCCTTGCCAATGGCTTGTCATTCAACAATGGCTATATACAATGAGCGCGGAGAAATAGTACAACTCATTTTCGAAAACTTGCAAAGTAATAGAGGTGAGTATAAACATTATTATACCTTCAGAACAAAAGATTTGCCTCAAGGAACGTATTATGCAAGAGTAAATGCAGATGGGATGTTGCAGAAGGAAATGAAGATTGAGTTTTAGATGGTGATTCCGAAATTTGCTCGCAGACCTGCCAGCCTGCTGGCAGGCAGGTTTCGCGGCTCTCTTGTTTGGTTCGATGATTTGTGAGGTCAATTTATTAACTTATCGGAGGCCAAATGCTACTCAAGGAAGGGTTTTCTGGCATATACACAACCCAAAGTTTGTCGCCAATAGCTTTGCTTAAATTCGTTCTGTCAAAAATATTTCCTACATCGCCTGAATATTTTTGTCCGCCAGCCTCAAAAGTAAATTCAATAATAAATGGTGATTGATTGTTTATTTTTTTAGTAAAGTCTTGTCGGATATTTGTTATTTCGCCAATAGTTGATGTTCCTTGTTCCAATGGGATTAATTCGTTGTTGGCATCTTTTATTCCTTTTCTCCAAAGAAAAATACCTATGATTGGAAAGATAATTGACCAAAAAAAAGGGATTGTGAAAACAATACCCAAGATGGTCATAATATTATTAGTGTACTTTACTCGTTTAATAAACTTTTTAGGCAAAAGACGAGGAACAAGAGGTGGCTTAGGGCCAAGTTCATTTGTGCCTCGTTGATATTCTAAGCTCCCACCACAATTATCACAATTAGATAAAACGGAACTTGAAAACTGTGATTTACACCAAGGACACTTGATTATATAACTGTTTTGTCTTCCTGTTTGTATCATTTATTTATAAGTTTTATTTTCCAAAATACTCTTCAAAAGAAAATGCTTCTTTCAATCGAACACCTTTATCCGTATTTTGAACAGTACAGCATTGGTTAACTGAATCATGTTCTAAGAATAAAACAAATTCTTCATCTGCAGCAAGTTTTAAAAACTTTTCTTTTTCTGTGAGTGTAAGAAGTGGGCGAGTGTCATAACCCATCACATAAGGTAACGGAATGTGTCCAGTTGATGGAAGCAAATCAGCCATAAATGCAATTGTTTTTCCTCTGTATTTAATCTGTGGAATCATCATTGCATCCGTATGTCCACGCATATAACTTAAAGAAATATTTTCTCCCAATTGTTTGCTGTTTTCTCCGTCTATAAATTTTAATTGTCCGCTTTCCTGTATTGGCAGAATATTCTCTTTTATAAAGCTAGCTTTTTCTCGATTGTTTGGCTTTGTTGCCCATTCCCAATGCTCGGCATTACTCCAATAGGTTGCATTTTTAAATGCCGTTTCAAATCCTGTTTTTTCTTTGTTATGCTTAATGCTTCCTCCACAATGATCAAAATGCAAATGCGTTAAAAACATATCCGTGATATCATCGGAGCTAAAGCCAGCTGTTTTTAGTGAACTTTCTAATGTGTCGTTTCCATTTAAAAAATAGTGACTGAAGAACTTAGCATCTTGTTTGTTGCCAATTCCATTATCAATCAATGTTAAACGGTTTCCATCTTCAATAAGTAAACAACGCATTGCCCAATTACAAAGGTTGTTTTCATCGGCCGGATTTGTTTTATTCCACAACGATTTAGGTACAACACCAAACATAGCGCCACCATCTAATTTAAAATTTCCTGTATTTATTACGTGTAACTTCATAATACAAATAACGAATTTTACTAATTTACTAATCTATATTTTATATTCAACCTTCAATTATTTAATTGCCACACTAGCCTTTACAACCTTTGTTTGTAAGCCACAACCGCTGTATTTTTTATCATTTAATTGAACTTGAACTGAAAAGTCATATTGACTATCAATAGCACCGTTGCATTTTTCTCTTTTTATGATGACTGTGATTTTGTTTTCTCCGTCAGTTGATGAGTATGTACTTGAACCATTTTTAATTTCTGGTTTTGCATAAACAAAATGAGTTGTTTTTTGCTCCATTGGATTGTAGAAGTCAATTAAATCTTCATTCTTTGAAATTTGAACAATCCAAAAAGGTTCAAATCCTGTGCACCAATAATCAGACTCAACGCAATTGTTTTTGTAGTTTTTTTGTTCTGCTTTAATGTTATTGCTGTAAGTTATCGCATTCGGATCGTTAGGGTCGATGCTTGCATTCATTTCAATATAGATGGCTTCATCTGAATATGCATTTGGTAATATTAAATTGTAAAGAGAATCAACTATGCTTGTGTTTTTAAGTAAAAACAACCCTCCGTTTTCACAATCTAAAAAGTTAGATTGATGTGAACGATATAATCCTTTAAATTGTTTTATTTCAGATTTCGTTTCTCTACCAATTTTAATACTGTCTAATTGTAAAGACGTTTTATTTTCTGGACTTGTACTTAAATTACATGCCGAGAAAAGCATGACAACTGAATATAATAAGATTGTGTTTTTCATATGTTTAAAAAATAAAATCTCGCCCCGAGCTTTCGGTGCGGGACATATTTAAAATGTTGTTTTTTAATATTTACTTTTCCAATTTTTATATTCGGATGCATCAATTTGTCTTAAGATAGCTTTAATAGCTCCTGCCCAATAATTTTTCATTCCAATGCCTGCTGCTTTTCCGGTCATTTTTTCGCATACTAAAACCTTTTTAGTAGCAATGTCAAAGAAAACTACGTATAAAGAAGCCATTTGTGTTGTTTTATTAAAGTTCTCAATTACCATTGATACTCCAATTCCCTGTTTTTTTACATCTGCTTTATAGTTTTTAACCATTGCATCTACCGCTGATTTATCAATTGTTCCTTCGTTATAAACCATGCATGCATCCACATCTATTTTAGTGTTCAATTCATTGATGGACTTTAAATCGTAAAGAACATTGTCTTTTCGAAATACTTTTTTGAAATCAAAATGTTGTGGTTCATTCGCGATTAAAGCGTTCCAACTTGGAATCCATTTTGTTTTCATATCAGAACCTGTTGCAGGGGCTATTCCTGCACCTTGATCAAATGCTCCAACAAATTTTGCTTTTGTAAAATCCAATCCAAACCAAACAATTTCGGTAGAGGATAAAGCTGATTTTGCATCTTGTGCTTTTGCAATTGTTCCGCTAGCAATGACCAGCAACGATAAAATTATTTTTTTCATATTCGTGTTAATTTTAATATTATTATTCAATGATTAACATTTCAACGCGTCTGTTTTTCTGACGACCTGTTTCTGTTTTATTATCAGCAATTGGTTTTTTAGAACCGAACCATTCAGCTTTAAATCTATCAGCTGCAATGCCCTTGCTTACTAAATAATTTTGAACTGCTTTCGCACGTTTTTCTGATAATTTCAAATTTTTCGCTTTGTCACCTTGACTATCAGTATGCCCTGAAATTTTCAATCTCCATAACGGTTTTTTAGCCATTAAAGCTGCTAATTCATCCAACGAAGTAAGTGATTCAGGTTTGATAACATCTTTTGCAGTTGCAAATTCTAAGTTATCAAATGCTTTTTTCAAGACTTCTTCTTCTTCTTTGTTTAACTTAATAGCAACATCTTTGTTGTCTTCTGGCTTCAATTTGTTGTCAACTACTTTTAGTACAATAAAACGGAAGTAGCGATCTTTCTTAGCATCTCTGATTGCTTTTTTAGCAATCCCGCCTACTACAACTTTCACTTCAGTGTAAACTTCGGTGTTCTCACCTTCTAAGCTGAATATTACTAATTCGTCAGCAGGAAGTTCATCAAAGTTGAAACTGCCATCTTTTGCTTGAACTGCAGTTCTTAAAGTGTTGCCTTGTGAATCAATCAAAATTAATTTCACTTCAGGGCAACCATTGTTGGTTACAGGACCTGGTTTGTCAGGACACTCGTCTTCTTTATCCATCACGCCATCAGCATCTCTATCAGGGCAACCTTTGAATTCAGGTAATCCTGCTTCATCCGGACAATCATCTTCTTTGTCCATGATTTTATCTCCATCTTTATCAGGGCAACCATTAAATTCTGGAATACCTGGATCATCCGGGCAAGCATCTTGTTTATCGATAATCTTATCTCCATCTCTATCAGGGCAACCTTGGAACTCAGGCATTCCTGGTTCATCCGGACAAGCATCATCTTTATCTTGGATATGGTCACCATCACGATCTGGACAACCTAGGAATTCCCATGTTCCCGGAACTTCTTTACATTTATCTTTTTTGTCAGATACTTTATCTTTGTCTTTATCTCTTGGTCTGCGATACATGATTGGGATTTTCAACATTGCATACGCATCCGCTCCGTAAATTTTACTGTTCGTAATCCATGGACCTAAGCTGTTTGTTCCAACAATCAATGGTCCGACTCGTAGTGCAATACCGGCTTTAAAATTTCCGGTTAAATCATAAGAGAATGGTAGGAATGCTCCGAACCACTTATGATCCCATCTTGGAGTAATACTAAATGTTGTAAGATCGTGTACTTTTTCTGCATCTTTTTTGAAGCGAGGCGACCAATATGCCGTGAAGTTTGCATAAAAATCTTTATGAATGTGATAATCTACTTGCAAGGCAAGTGCCGTAGGTAGATTCATTCTATAATATTCATCTCCTTTGTTCATTGGGTAGTTAGCATTCAAGAGACTATCGAAACTATCGAATGAATTTACGCTATCAAATTCATGAAGGTTCCAGAGATTAATATCTGCCGTAAAGTTTCTTGAGTAAGTTCCTTTTTTGAATTTTGCATAACCAATATCTACAGCAGAAAGACCAACTTTTAATTTGTATTTATTTTGATCTCTTCTCCACAATCCTGTTTCGCCATCCATATCATATTTGAATGTTTCAAAATCAGGACGGAATTCATAAACTACACCAAGGTCAAGTCCCCAAGAGAAGAGAGACGTGTTTTTAAATCCGGGTTCAATTTTATCTCCTTCATAAGTGGAAGAGTGGCCATAACTTACATCGGAGTGAAAAAGGGAAAGGGTGGTATCATTTGTAAAATTGTAATCAAGATCTCTAATGTTCATATATGCAGATTGAATCCCTTGAATATATTTTACAGTTATACCGGCTTTGAAAGCATGTGCTCCATCGTCTTTAAATACATGGCCGTAACAGAGTGCGTACTCTGCCCATGTCATTGTTTGTGCGCTAAAATCCTGATTGCTATGTCTCTGAAGCCACAGTGATGAATCTAGCAACTCGCTGTAGGCCAGTTTAGCCAATTCAGGTTCTAGTCCGTCCACATTGATGATTGTCCGCACTTTCGTCTTTAATGCAAATGCATTTTTTTGATTGATGCTTATCAGAAATGATGGGCCATAGATTTGATTGGAAAAATAAAGCGACTTATTAATATTGTTATTACGAGGAGTCAGATAATGTTCTCTGAATAGTGTATCATCAAAAGCAAAATAATGCCCGTGTTTGTCTTTTTTTAGGGCACTTCTATCCATTCCAACGTAATTGTTGTATAGCCCTATGCTAACACCGGCAAGGCAGATGTCTGTTTTGTATCGACTATCAACAACATTTGCAGGGTTTAAGTCCGTTCCCGTTACTCCGGAATAATTACTGTTGATATATCCAAGAAAATCTTGTGCAAAAGCAGAGCTTGTTGCCAATACTACAGACGCAAGTAATAAAGTGATTTTTTTCATACGGTTGGGTGTAAATTTTACCGAATAAAGATATGAAAATTACTTCAATTGGTATACAAAAATAGAATTTTCGGAGCTTCCGGTAATAAGGTTGTAATGTCCTTCGCTATTCATATCGCCAATGGAGAATGCGGTTTTTCCGTTTAATGGAAATCCTTCAAATAAAGAACCGTTGTTATTAAATAAAAAGAGCTCATTTGATTCTTCTGCAGCAACTCCGAGCAACGCATTTCCATCCGGAAATAAGAAAAATTGCGGAGTTTGTGATATTTTATTTTCAAAATTATATTTAAAAAGTAGTGATTTGTCTTGCGAAAAAACTTTTAATTCATTTCTCGTTAAAAAGATAAACTCTTTAGTTTTATCATTATTAATATCTTTTAAATCGAAGTATGGAGTAGTTTCAAAATCTTGAATCTTGATACTTTCTTTATGATTTGCCAGATTTATTTTTATGATGTTTCCGAGTGTGTCGGCAGCAATTAAATACGTTTTAGTATAATCTTTTCCTGACTCAACAAAGAAATTTCGTATTCCTTGTTCCATTCGTTCTTTCATATTTACTTTAACATCGCCTTTTCTGTCTAAGATGTAAATTTTTCCTTTAACATCAATTGCACATAAATGATCTTTGTTGTTGGCGATAAAATACTGTACAGGTAAAAATACCTGATCAGTTGTTTTATCAAATGCAAATGCTGTTACTTGTTCGCCATTGGCTTTATAACATACAATACGTTTGTTTTCTGTAGCAATAAAAATGCGGTAGTCACGATTTTTTTCATAATCCATAACCGAAATTGCATTTGTGGCTGGTGATCTAAGCTTGATTGGGAATCCATCCATAATATTTCCGTTTCTATCAAACAGATAAATGAGAGAGCGTGTATTGAATAACATTTGAAGCTTATCATTTTTTAAAACATCAACCTGAATCACATCACTCATTATTTTTTCATTCAATTGTTTGGTCCAGATAATTTTTCCGGTATTGCTAATAAGATAAATTTTATTAGCATCATCCTGAACAAACACTTCTTTCCCGTTTGTTTTGTGATTTATAAGTAAGTAGGGTCTGCTGCTGATGGTTGTGTCTAGTTTGCTCTCCCAAAGAGTTCCTGTTTGTTTTTTTTGTTCAGGATTGTATTTTAAATAAATATTGCTGTAGAACAATTTATTGTTTGCTGAAAACTGGATGCCAACAGCCTCGAATTTCTTCAGTAAATCTTCTTTTAAATTTAACTCATTGGCTAACTCTTCCTTAATAAATTTGTTGTAAACATTTTTAGACCGAGCAATTGCATTGTATAAATAAATGTTTGATTCAGCAGAGATGTTTTCAGAAAACGCTTTGTAATTTTTATCGTTGGACAATGTTTTGTGACTTTCTATTTCATCTAAATAATATTTTAAAGCAGCTGAAGTGTTTGCAAACACAATGTAATTGTCTATAGATGTAAAGTAGTTTGCTTTGATTTTTTCGAATTGCTTTCCTAATAAATTCGGTAAAAGATTTTCGATGTTCAGTAGGTTGATCTTATATCCTTTGTAAGATGACGAATCTTTGCTTTCTTCTCTGCCAGTATTTACACTTAGCTCATTTAATGTATTAATTGCTTCTTCTATATTGTTTGAGCGGATGATGGCGTAGGAGTTGTTGGCAAAATTACTATTCTCAGGCTCTGTAATTACCAATGCCATTTCATTGTCCATCCAGCTTAACATCTGTTCTTCAATATCCGTTTTATATTGTTGGTTAATTTTCTGAATGAATGTATTGTATTCTATTATACGATTTTTTGCTTTTAAATAATTTTTGTAATCTTCGTGATATGTTTTTACATCACTTATTCCTAAAAATAAAAAAGCAGAAACACTTGAAGGAATAATTTTTATCACTTCTGCTTCTTGTGGTTTTTGTTTGTTGAATAAACTCAAAAAACGTTTGCTCGAATCATTTGCCGATGTAAACCCGGAAAGTATTAATGCATTTGGTTTTATTGATATATCCCAGCTCGAACAATCAGCAAAATTGGATAAGGTTAAAAATGTTTTTTCGGATGTTGGAAATAAAGCAGAAGCAGAGAGCTCAGCAATCTTTTCGTAATTGATGTAAATGTTTGCATCAACATTTTTACCTGCTGTGCGAATGACTTTGCTGAAATTTTTATCGTTATTTAAAGATTTTCCTGATTTCAGCTGGCGGATAGAAGTTTGTACAAGCTCTTGATTAATACTCATAATTAAAACACCATTAACGATGGCGCAATAAAAACTGTTTGATTGGTTGGTGGCAATTGAATTAATAGTTTCTCCTTCAAACTCTGAAGTAAGGGCTGGTAGTTTTTTGAACTGTATTTTTTCTTTTAAATAATCTTCTATGCTGCTTTTGTAAGTCAGGTTGGGCAGACTATAAATATAAAGCAGATCAAAATTGTTTTTGCCGGTTGTGTGTGCAGAAATATAAATGGAATGTTCGTCAAGCAGCTGTGATATTTCCGGAGCGGATTGTAGGATGGAATCAAAATAGATTCCTTGTCGGTTTATTTTAGAAATGATCTCGGTACCCAGCAACTCTTCCCACATGATATTGGTTTGTGATAATTTTTTCCAGGTGCTTTTAGATTGTTTGCTTTCAAAAATAATGGCGGCATCAATTGGAATGGCATTTATTCCTTCGCTGATCGGTACCAGGGATTCTTTGGTGTGAAAAAACCAATACCCTCCGCCAATAAGAATAGCAGAGATAACAATTCCGAAGATGATATTTCTTGTCATTTACACTACTAAATTAGGTAAATGGAGTGCTGATATCCCCTTATTTGGATGTATTTACTAACAACGAACTGCTAATTAAAGTTCCAGCTTCAGCTGGTCAGGTAATTGCTTAAAGCTGGTACGATGATGAATAGTTATTCCGTGTTGTTGAATGGCTTTGCGGTGACTAGCGGTTGCGTAAGCACGATTATGGAGCCAATCATAGTGTGGAAATTCTTCATGTAATTCATCCATCAAATCATCGCGGTAGGTTTTTGCTAAGATAGAAGCTGCAGCAATGCTTAAATAAATTCCATCACCTTGGATGATGCAATTGTGTGGGATGCTTTTGTATTTCTTAAAACGGTTTCCATCAATAAGGAGACTTTCAGGAACGGTTTTTAATTGATCCAATGCGCGATGCATTGCTAAAAAAGATGCATTTAGAATATTTATTTCGTCAATTTCTTCTACACTTACTATTCCTACAGCCCATGCAATAGCAGATTCTTCAATAATCGGACGTAATTCTTTTCGCTGTTTATCGGTTAATTTTTTTGAGTCGTTTAATAATTTATTTTTGAAATTTTTAGGAAGAATTACAGCTGCTGCATGAACGGGTCCTGCTAAACAGCCTCTTCCTGCTTCATCGCAGCCGGCTTCAATTAGTATTTTATTTAAATATTTTTTAAGCATGCACCGTTTTTTCAATACTTTGCCACAATGCTTCGGCCGTTTTATCCCAACTAAAATCAAGTTTTCTTTTTCTGCCTTTTTCAATCAATGTCTTTCTCATATCCGCATCTTTAAAAAGATAAATCATTGCATTGCTGATAGAATCAACAGAGAACGGATCTACTAAAAGAGCCGCGTCTCCAGCAACTTCAGGCATAGAAGTGATGTTGCTAGTGATAACTGGAGTGTCGCAATTCATCGCTTCCAGTATCGGAATTCCAAATCCTTCGAAATAGGGAATGTAGGTCATTGCCAATGCAGAAGCAATTACATGATGTAATTCGGTTGAATGTAAGCGACCAGTAAAAATAACATCCTCTTTAAATTTCATATTCAGGTAAGTGTTTTTTATGTCACTCGTCCAGCGGTATTTTTCTCCCACAATTATTAATTTCACCTCATTCTTTTCACTTGTTTTAAATTTATCGAACGCTTCAAATAAGCGTGATATATTTTTGCGTGGGTGCAATGCGCCAACAAATAAAAAGTAATCGCAATTGTTTGTATAAGTTTGTTTTGTTTTTAATTGTAATTCTTTATTGATGGGACTGTACAATTCGTTGCAGCCATTGAATACAACATCAATCAGTTTTCTATCTATGTTATAACAATTGGCGATGTCGTTTTTAGAAAATTCCGAAACAGTTGCAATTCTTGTTGCTTTGCGAGCGAACTTTGGAAAAAAATGTTTGTAATATTTTCTGACAATCCAAGAAACATCTTTTGGATGGTGTTCAAAATTTATATCGTGAATTACTGCTAATTGTTTGCAATTTGCCTTTAGCGACATATATCCATCCGGTGAAAGAAATAAATCAGGCTTATACTTATTTAAAAAACTAGCAACAGAAAATTCGAACCACCAATAAAATAGAAAAGGGTGACGTGCAGGAGGTGATAAAATGAGTGGTGTTACATTGTCAAAAAAAATAAAATCTTCATCAAAATCCCTATCGAACAGAAAAACAAAATGGTGCTCCGGATGATCTTCGGTAATACGCTTCAGCGTTTCAAACGTGAACCATCCGATTCCTTCGAGCTTGTTTTTGATCAATAATCTTGTATTTACTACTATTTCCATAAATTACACGAAACTCTTTGTCGCTCCATTACTTTTTGCACGCAGATCACACAGATTTACGCGGATAAAATTAGGGAATAAGATGAACCCAAAAAGAATCTGCGAAAATCCGCGAGCCTCTTTAGCTACGAAATTACGTAAAAAATCATACTTTTACAGCCCGAATGAAAAACGCGATAAAATATATCTTACACAAACTGCTAGGGTTTAAGAATTATCTTTTCATTTTCTCATTGTACAAGATACTCACATTGAGGAAAGACAAAAATGAAAAAGATTTTTTTGCATTTCTGCACTTGCTTCCTGCTAACACTACTGTATTAGATATAGGAGCAAATATTGGAATTATGACGGTGCATCTTGCTCGAACGGTAAAAGGGGTTGCTGTTTATAGTTTTGAGCCAATGCCTAATAATATTGTTGCATTTAAACGTATTATCAAGTATTTTAAATTGGATAATGTGAAATTATTTGAGATCGCTTTAGGCAATTCAGAAGGGGAAGTGGAAATGGTGATGCCCATTATTTCAAATGTAAAGATGCAAGGGTTGAGCCATGTTGTACACGATTCTATTCCTGAAAATAATGAAGGAGAGAGAATTCAGGTTCCATTGAAAATGTTGGACAACATGATTGAACTCACAAATTGTCCAAAGCGTATCAGCGGAATTAAAATTGATGTTGAAAATTTTGAGTTTTTTGTTTTAGATGGAGCAAAGCAGTTGATCGCAAAAAACAGACCTGTTGTTTATGCCGAATTGTGGGAAAATGAAAACAGAGAAAAATGTTTCGAGCTTTTTAAGTCATTGAATTATAAGACAATTGTTGTAGTTGACAAGAAAGCCGTGGAGTTTGATAAAACGATACACAAAACTCAAAATTTTATATTTTTATCAAAGTCTTGAGTTTATAATTAATTACATTTAAGAATGCAAAAGAAATTTCTAACCAACTTAGGGTTAATTTTATCTTTGAATTTACTAATCAAGCCGATTTATATTTTCGGTATTGAAAAAGCGGTTCAGGAGCAAGTTGGTACCGCAGATTATGGAATTTACTTTGCGATTTTAAACTTTTCTTTCCTTTTAACAATCGTTCTTGATTTTGGAATTACCAATTTCAATAACAAGAACATTGCACAGAATAGCCATCTGTTTACAAAGCATTTTTCCAGTTTATTTACCCTCAAATTGATCCTAGCGGTTATTTACATCATTATTGTGGTTGTAATGGGTTTGGTAGTTGGTTACGACTCCAGATTAATGAAGTTATTGCTGATTCAGGGTTTCAATATGTTCCTTGTCTTTTTTATCAATTATTTGCGCTCAAATCTAGCCGCATTGCACCTTTTTAAAACGGATGGAATTATATCTGTGATGGATCGTTCAATACTCATTGTAGCAGGTATTTTTTTACTCAACTCCGGTGTTTTGTATTCCGAAAACGGCATCATGTATTTTGTATACATGCAAACCTGTTCTCTGTTGCTGACCACTTTCATTGCTTTTTTTATCATTGTTAAAAAAACACATTCTTTTAGATTTAGTTGGAACTGGCCGTTTTCTTTGATGATCTTGAAAAAAAGTTTTCCTTTTGCCATTCTTACTTTATTAATGTCGTTCTACAACCGTATAGATTCTGTTATGATTGAACGGATGCTGCCCGATGGAGATGTGCAGTCAGGTATCTATGCTCAGGGTTTTCGTATTTTGGATGCTACAAATATGATTGCGTTTCTTGTGGCTGGAGTTCTTTTGCCCGTTTTTTCCAGAATGCTTAAACAAAACGAGTCAGTTGAATCACTTGTAAAATTAATAAGCACTCTTCTTTTAACTCCGGCAATTGTTATTGGTGTTGGGTGTGCATTTTACAATACGGAGTTAATTGGCTACTTGTATTATAAAGGCATTGATAAAATAATAAATGCTGAAGAATTGGCTACAGCAACACTGCATTTAAGAGAGTCGTCTAAAATATTTAGTTTGTTGATGCTAAGTTTTATTGCCGTGTCAACTTCCTATATTTATGGGACATTGTTAACAGCAAATGGGAATATGCGCCAAATGAATTATATGGCTGCATCTGGTATGATTTTGAATATCGTTTTCAATTATATCTTGATTAGGCAATTTGAGGCGTATGGTTCATCCATTTCAAGCATGACTACCCAGTTTTTGACCGCAATCATTCAGGTTGCTATTGCCCAAAAGATATTCAAATTCAAAATTAATTACCGCTTAATTAACATGTTTATAACCTATTTAGTGGGCGTAATCGCAATAAATTATGGTACTAAAATGCTTCCTTTTGATTGGATGGTAAGTTTTGCCATAATGGTTATTTCTTGTGGCTTATGGGCTTTTATAACGGGTATTGTCAGCATAAAATCAATGTTTCGACTGCTTAAATACGGATAATACGGATGTTTAGCCTCTTTGGTATTTTACTGAAAATGTAACCGATCAGAGGCGTGCAATCTGCATTTACCATTACTAATTGTGAATTGTCCTTTGGACTAATTCACAAAAAGAAATGGTATAACCCGCTTAAAATTGGGCAGTTTGCCATTTTTTTCTAATTTTGTTGTCCCATATTCAAATTATACTCATTTATGATGGACAACAAAGTTCAACCAGCATCGGATTTCAATTCATTTAATGTATTATATTTTCTATACAGATGGCGTAAACAACTCATTATAGTTGGTGTAGCTGCATTTATTATTTCTTGTGTAGTAGCTCTTACAATCAAAGAAAAGTATAAATCAACGGTTATTTTGTTTCCTGCTACAACAAACTCAATCTCAAAGGCCCTTTTGACAGAGAATAACGCAAAGCAAGAAGACGTTTTGCAGTTTGGTGAAGAAGAAGAGGCGGAGCAAATGCTTCAAATCCTTAATTCAGATGAAATTCGTTCCAAAGTTTGTGAGAAGTACAAGTTAATGGAACACTATGGAATAGATTCAACTGACAAATTGAAACGTACGAAGCTATTTGATGAGTTTCAAAGCAATATAACTTTTAAGCGTACTGAGTACATGTCTGTAAAGATTGAAGTAATGGACAATGATCCTGAATTGGCAGCAGTTATAGCAAATGATATTGCTGCTTTACACGATTCAACAAAAATCAGAATCCAAAAAGACAGAGCAATGCGCTCATTGAAAATTGTTGAGCAGGAATATCTTCAGAAAGTACAGGATGTAAAAGCAGGTGTTGATTCTATGCAGGTTTTGAACAGCTATGGTATTTACGATTATGAGTCTCAATCTGAAGTAACAACGGGACAATATGCTATTGCATTGGCAAAAGGAGATCAACGTGCCGTTAATTTATTGGAAGAAAAACTTAAAATTATTGGGAAGTATAGTGGAGCTTATGTCTCTTTGAGAGAGAATCTTTACATGCAGCGTAAGCAGTTGAATTTACTAAAAACAAAGTATGAAGAAGTAAAAGTGGATGCAACAGAAGTGTTGCCTCAGAAATTTGTTGTTAGTAACGCATTTCCTGCAGAAAGAAAATCATATCCTGTTCGTTGGGTTATTGTTGTCGTTTCAACTTTCGCAACATTATTAGCGGCTATCATAGCCATTTTGCTGTTTGAAAACTTGCGACTAATTAGTAACGAGGTCAGAGGCAGTGCAAAAACAACAACAACCGAATGAATACGGAAACCTGTTTTAACTCAAGAAGTAAATACAAAGAAAGCAGGAAATTTAATAATTGAAAAGGTAAATGATTTTAAAGAGAATATTTTAAAATCAACGATTTTTAAACAGGATATTGTAAAACCGACACTTAAAAATATAATGTCAGAATACAGAGAAACTAGTTACAATTTTATCCAACTGATAATAAAAAAGAAGATTCATTTTATTATCGTAACGTTAGTTGCAATAGTTGTTGCATCCTTGTTTTCAAGTGCATGGTTTATGAAACCAAGGTACAAGTCATTTGCGATTATATACCCTTCAAACATTACACCTTATAGCGAAGAAAGTGCATCAGAGCAATTGTTGCAATTGTTTGGTTCCTCCGACATTCGTAATGCTGTAGTAAAGAAATTTAATTTGTATACGTTTTACAAAATCGATTCTGCTGATAAGTCGGCTAGTGTTAAGATGATGAACATGTATGAGTCAAGAGTGGAAGTTAGTCGAACACAATATGAATCGGTTGAGATATCGGTATCAGACGAAGATCCTAAAAGAGCAAGTGGAATGGTGGAAGAAATTATCCATGCGATGAATTTAAAAGCAAGAGAACTGCAAAGAGAAAAAACAAAAGAGGTTGAGGTCGTGATTAAAAATCAGCTGGATCTGAAAAAGCGCAACGTTGATTCTGTTGATGCCCGCTTGCATGAACTACGTGTGAAATATCAATTGTTTGATTACGATATGCAGGTAAAAGAGGTAACAAAGAGTTACTTGAAAGCAATAGCAGCAGGTGGAAAAAATTTAAAAGAGATTGATACAATGATGCGTAATCTCGAAGAAAAAGGGGGGGAATATTTTCAGTTACAAAAAACATTAAAAGTATTGCTCGAAAGTTACAATGCTACAAAACTGGAATACGATGTGGTAATCAAAGATTTAAATAAAGAGCTTACCTACGCAAATGTTATTACAAAGCCGGCACCGTCCTATGTCAAAGCTTATCCTGTTCGTTGGTTAATAGTGTTGGCTTCTGTTGCTTCATCCAATTTATTGCTTTTTATTTTATTTATCGTTTTAGATAATAGAAAAAAATAATCATAACTCTTGTTAGAACAAAAAAATATAAAATGGGTTTACGCCTTAAGTATAGCATTTATACTTATTAATGCAGTATGCACATTTTTTGAATTTTACTATTTTAATCTTATTCCTGCCGTTATACTTGTTCTTTTATTAGCACTATTTTCTTTAGATAAATTAATTTTATTTGTTGTTTTTCTTACGCCTCTTGCAATAAATATGCAAGATATTGATGGCGGTTTTGGTTTGAGTTTACCAACAGAACCAATTATTTTTGGTATAATGATGGTTTTTGTTTTCAAGCAATTGCATAGTAATACTATGGAAGCAAAGCTAATGAGGCATCCTGTAACCATTGCTATCCTCATAAATTTAGCTTGGATATTTGTTACTTCAATTACAAGTGACTTGCCGGTTGTCTCCTTTAAATTTTTAATTGCCCGCTTGTGGTTTATAATAGCATTTTATTTTTTAGGAACGCAACTTTTCAAAAAATTCAACAACATTAAAGTTTTTACATGGTTATACATTATTTCTTTTTCCATCATCATTATTTATACATTATACAATCATGCTTTGGTGAATTTTGATGAAAAAATTGCAAATTATATCATGTCACCATTCTATAACGATCATACGGTGTATGGGGCAATGTTGGCAATGTTTTTGCCGCTGTTGGTTTTTTATACCATGAATAAAAAATACAGCGGAAGCATCAAATTTGCTGCGTTTTTGTTTTTGATTCTATTCATTGTAGCACTAGTGTTTTCATATACACGTGCAGCGTGGGTGAGTTTGGTTATCGCACTATTGGCATACATCCTATTATTATTGAGAGTTCGATTCAGAACAATTTTAATTGCTTTTTTTGGACTTTGCCTCATTGCAATCGCATATCAGACAGAAATTGTAATGAAGCTGGAAAAAAATCGACAAGATGCTTCTCAAGATTTTAATGAGCACATCGAGTCGATTTCAAATATTTCTACCGATGCATCTAACCTTGAACGTTTGAACAGGTGGAATGCAGCTTTTAGAATGTTTAAGGAGCGACCAGTTTTTGGTTGGGGACCGGGAACATATAGTTTTGAATATGCACCTTTTCAACATGCTCACGAGAAAACAATTATCTCCACCAATATGGGTGATAAAGGAAATGCTCATAGTGAGTACATCGGACCATTATGTGAGTCGGGTGTGCTGGGGGCTTTGACTTTTATTTTTATTGTGATTGTTGTGCTTGCCACAGGTTTTAGATTATACTATACTGTAAAAGAAAATGAAGTCAAAAAAATGGTGCTCGTGATTTTGTTAGGATTTATAACCTACATTGTTCACGGTGGATTGAATAACTTCTTAGATACAGATAAGGCTTCTGTCCCTTTCTGGGGATTTGTTGCAGCACTTGTTGCAATTGATTTATACCATAAAAATGGTGTAGAGGAAGAAAAAATGGAAGGCTAGAAAATTTTAATACTAAACAAAGCGATATCATCAATGTATGGACGGCTTTGTTTATAATTCATCACCGTTTCCATAATTTTAACATTCAACTCCATCATATTCAATTTCGGATGGGTTTTTACAAGTTCTTTTAAAGAATCAATTCCAAAATCTTCTCCTTTATCGTTTTCCAATTCGGTTAAGCCATCCGTATAGCATACAATAGTTGTCCCCGGAGAAATGTTTACAATCCCTTCTTTTATTTTATCAATTTCATCAAACATTCCCAATCCTGTACAACCTATTTTTAATGTACTCACTGAATTGCCGGATGCCATTAACGGTGGATTGTGAGCGGCATTTACGTAGGTAAGTGTTCTGGTAACCAAATTGTATTTTGCTATAAAAAGAGTAATGAATTTTTCTCCTTTTGCATTGGCCATTACTTTTGCATTCAATTCTTTTACTAATTCAGTAAGTGAAGAAGTGTGATTGAACAAAACACGAAGATTTGCCTGAAAATTCGACATTAATAAAGCTGCTGCAACTCCTTTTCCCGAAACATCAGCAACACAAAATGCACATTCATTTTCGTTCAGCCACATAAAATCATAATAGTCGCCACCCACTTGTTGATGCGGTAAATAGAATGCTGCCGTATCAATATTTTTATCTCGAGGCAATGAACTCGGGAAGAGCATGGATTGCATTTCGGAAGCCAATTCCAACTCTTTACGCATCGCAGCCTGACGAATGGTGTCTCGAGCTAATTTTTTATTTTCTATCGCTACCACAATGATGCTAGTAAGCGTTTGAACGAAAGGTAAATGTTTGATTGCCGGACTAACTTCTACTTTGTCTTCCAAATCGCCAATCAATACATAAGCCAATGGATGTGATTTATGAAATACAGGAATTACAATTTCAAATGCTTTGCTTAATCTTTTTTGTGAAAAATTAATGGTTCCAATTTCTGTGATAGATAAAAGATCGCGTTCTACATTAATATCATTGTATTCGTCTCCAACTCCATATTTTAAAATACATTTCCATGTATCGTTCTCATTGCTGAAGAGCACAAGTTTCCCAATGTTCAATTGCTTTTCTAAAACTTCTTCAAAAATTTCAAGGAGTTGCTCTGTAGAAAAGTTATTGTTAATCGCTTTAGTGATTTCCAACAACGAATTAAGTTTGATATCCTTAACTCTTTTCGAAAGATTTTTATTTGTTGGAGTGATTGACATAAATTGTTTTTACAAAAGCAAATTTATAGTAATTAAGCGGTGTTGATGATAAATTTAGACAAAAAAAGGATACGCTACGATGTAAGCATAAAATGCTTCCCATTAAAAACTGTCATGCCGTGCTACGACACCGCATCGAATCAATGTTAGCAGTTTTTAACCAGCGGATCCCGTGTCGAAGCAGGGCATGACAGTTAATAATAATTGTCATTCTTTTGCTATCTTCTTTATCAAATCAGGCAGCATTTTTAAAGCGGCTACTTCTTTCATTTTCGCTCGTGCTTCACCTGCCGGAGAACCAAAGTATGTTTTGCCTGCAGGAAGGTCTTCTCCCAAGCCTGATTGACCAAGTAATACAGAGCCTTTTCCTAATTTAACATCACTACGAACTCCCGATTGTCCCCATAATGTTACTCCGTCTTCAAGTACAACTACACCAGCAACAGCAACATGAGCTGCGATGAGGCACATCTTTCCAATATGTGTATCGTGTGCAATTTGCACATGATTATCGATTTTAGTTCCTGCACCAATTATTGTATCTCCCGAAACACCTTTGTCGATAGCACACACAGCGCCAATCTCTACATTGTCTTCAATGATTACGCGTCCACAACAAATCATTTTATCAAAAAAATCTGCACGTTTTTTATAATAAAATCCATCGGCTCCAATCACCGTATTGGCATGAATTATAACATTGTTACCTAAGTGGCAATTGTCGTAAATCACCACATTTGGATGAATCACACAGTTTTCGCCAATGGTTACATTGTTGCCCAAATAAACACCTGGCATAAGGATACTGGTTTTACCCACTTTGGCCGTTTCTGCAATTTGTTTATTCGAATAGCTGATGGGCTGAAAATGAAGTACCAGTTTATTGTAATCTCTGAATGGATTATCTGATATTAATAATGCTTTGCCTTCTGGACAAGCTACTTTTTTGTCGATAAGGATAGTGGTTGCTTTTGATAATAAAGCTTTGTCGTAGTATTTTGGATGATCTACAAAAACAATATCACCGCTCTCCACCATGTGAATTTCGTTAAGACCAGTAATAATGTGATCAGGGTCTCCTTCAAATTCGCAAGGAATCAATGCGGCTATGTCTTTTAACTTGTATGCTGATGGTAGTTTCATTTTTTTTGATTGTATAACTCAAATATAATAATTATTTGTGATTGCTGGCGGTATGGTTCATATAAACTATGAGGAATAGGAGCGCAGGCGCACAATGATTTTTGTGATTAAAAATGACACAATAGAACGCAGATTCTCATAATCAAAAGGACTTTTTCTGTGTGTTTTGATTTTTTTTTAGGATTTAATTGCCTTTGGCAATTGGATCGGGTAATTCATTATTTAATAATATTCAAGAGTTGAGAAGGAAAAAAGAAAATGGAGTGAGAATATTATTCTTGCGAAGCTATTCCCCTCTCCTTTGGAGAGGGGTTAGGGGAGAGGTCAGAGGTTATTTCACACGCTCTACATAAGAATTTGTACGAGTATCAATTTTAATTTTTTCGCCTTCATTTACAAATAAAGGAACGTTAACTACTGCACCTGTTTCCATAGTAGCAGGTTTTAATGTATTAGTTGCCGTATCACCTTTTACGCCCGGTTCAGCATAAGTAATCATTAATTCAACAAACACTGGTGCTTCTGCAAGAATGGGATCTTCACCTTCAAAAGTAACTTTAATTTCCATTCCTTCTTTTAAGAATTTAATGGAATCACCCAATAAAAATGCAGCAATGTGTATTTGTTCGTAAGTGGCATTGTCCATTACCACAATAAATTCTCCTTCCGGATAAATAAATTGCATTTGTTTAAATTCCACACGAACCACTTCAACTGCTTCACCTGCGCGGAAACGGTTTTCCACAATTTTCCCGTTTTTTAAGTTGCGCATACGAGCTTGGTAAAATGCACGTAAATTTCCGGGTGTACGGTGTTGGTATTCTTCTATTCTACAAAGTTCTCCGTTAAAACGGATTACTGAACCTACGTTGATGTCGCCTGAATTTGCCATTTTTATTTAATTGAAATATTGTTCCGAAGGAACCCCTTCGGGGTAAGATTGATAAATTAGTTTAATGCTTTTAAAATTGCTTGACAAATATAGGGTTTATGGGCTTAAAAGCAAATAATGAATTTAGAAATAAACTACTTATAATCTTCTATTTGCAGTTGCTTATTACAAAAAGGATATTCAGACTCTTGTTGGTTGGAAGCTACAATGATTAAACGGCTTTTTGAATGCTCAGTCACTAATTTTTGATACCAATCAATTGCTTTTTTATCCAAATTGGAAGTAGGTTCATCCAATAATAGAAGAGGAGTATCCGCTAGAATAGCCAATGCCAAACGCAATCGTTGTTTCATTCCAGATGAATAATATTTTAATTGTTTGTCTTTTGATTTTTCTAAACCTGTTAACTCAATAATTTGTTGAGTGTTAAGTCCAGATTGAAAATGTTTGAATTTTGATTGAAATTCAATGGATTCAGTCAGTGTGAATTCCTCAAACAAATCGAGGTAAGGAGCGCAAAAACTTAAATGAGTAAAAATATTTTCAACATCAACACTGTTTTCTTCTTTTGACTTTTGACTTTTGACTTTGTACTTTATGTCCCCTTCCGAGTTCATTAGGTTTCCTGCAATTACTTGTAAAAGGGTTGATTTTCCGGAACCATTTGAGCCTAAAATAACATAGTTGTTTTCTGAAGTAAATTCGTAATTAATCTTACGAAAAATCCATTCGTAATTGTAACGTTTGCCTATGTTGTTTAAAGAAATAGTCAATTAAGTTAATTAGGTTATGAGGTTTTTGCAACTCCTTTATTCTCGACTCCGCTCGAATTGACAGGTATTTAAAATTCGAACAGAAACTTTGAACTTTCAAACTTTGAACTTTTCTAGGAAATCCCCCGCATAATTCCATCTTTCGATTCGTTGATGAAAGTTACAATCTGAGTTTTTTCAGGAGATGCCGGAGCTTCTTGTTCTATTACTGCCAAAGCATTGGTAACATTGTGTCCTTTTACATAAAGTGTACGGTAAATATCTTCAACAGCTAAAACAGTTTCATTAGAAAAACCTCTTCTGCGCATACCAACCGAATTGATTCCAACATATTGCAATGGTTCACGAGCGGCTTTTGTATAAGGAGGAACATTTTTACGAACCAATGAACCACCAGTAATGAAAGCATGCGCTCCTATTCGAACAAACTGCTGAACAGCCGCTAATCCTTCCAAAATAACCCAATCTTCGATGGTTACGTGCCCCGCAAGGTTCACACTGTTTGCGATAATGATGTTGTTTCCTAAAATACAATCGTGTGCAACGTGAACATAAGCCATTAATAAACAATTGTTGCCAATTGCTGTTTTCATTTTATCCGTTGTTCCTCTGTTGATGGTGCAACATTCGCGAATAGTAGTGTTATCCCCTATTTCGGTTGTTGTGTCCTCCCCATTAAATTTAAGATCTTGTGGAATAGCAGAAATAACTGCTCCCGGGAAAATGCGACAGTTTTTACCGATGCGTGCTCCAGCGAAAATGGTTACGTTTGGACCAATCCAAGTTCCATCACCAATTTCAACATTTTCATCAATGAATGAGAAAGGAGAAATAACTACGTCTTTTCCGATTTTTGCTTTAGGGTCAATGTGACTTAAGTTGCTCATACTATGCTGTTGCTACTGCTTCTTTTTTAGGTTCTTTGTCTTTTATAATCTGAGCCAACATAGTTGCTTCGGTAACTTCTTTTCCATTCACATAGCCAATACCGCGCATGTTCACTAATCCTCTTCTAATCGGACTTTCAAGTGTTAATTGAAAAACAATAGTATCACCAGGAATTACTTTTTGTTTGAATTTTACACCATCAATTTTCATGAAATAAGTGCTGTAATATTCCGGATTTTGAACTTGCGATAAAGCAAATATTCCACCCACTTGCGCCATCGCTTCTATTTGCATAACGCCAGGAAAAACAGGGTTGTCAGGAAAGTGTCCTTGAAAGAAGGGTTCGTTTAATGTTACGTTTTTTACTCCAACAATGCTACTTGCATCCATTTCTAATATCTTATCCACCATTAAAAAAGGATAACGGTGTGGTAACATTTTTGAAATGTCATTTATGTCGTAAAGTGGTTTTTTACTCAAATCGAAATATTTTTCTTTCTTCTTCGATTTAATAAGTTCTTTTATTTTTTTAGCAAAAGCAATGTTGCCTGCATGTCCCGGACGACCAGCTAAAATGTGCATTTTCAAAGGAACTCCAACCAATGCTAAATCTCCGATGATGTCTAATAATTTATGTCGAGCAGGCTCGTTGAAAAAATGAAGAGTGGTATTATTTAAAACACCTTTGCCTTTTACTTCAACATCTTCACGGTGAAATACTTTTTGAAGATGAGCAATTTGTTCTTTCGAAACTTCTTTATCAACCAAAACAATTGCATTGTTCAAATCTCCGCCTTTAATTAAATCGTGAGCTAACAAAGCTTCCAATTCATGCAAGAAAACGAATGTTCTGCAAGGAGCAATTTCGGTTTTGAATTCGCCAATATGATACATGGAAGCGTGTTGTGTTCCTAAAACTTCGGAGTTGTAATCCACCATTACCGTTACTCTGTTAGCATTTTGAGGAACAGCAAGCATTTCTACTTTTTTAATCGGGTCTTCGTATGTAAGTGTTTCTGTTAACTCAAAGTAAATACGTTCAGCATCTTGATCAACAGCACCAACTTCCTCTAAAACTTTTACAAATGGCATAGAACTTCCATCCATAATTGGCATTTCTGGACCATCCATTTCCATCATCACATTGTCAATTTCCAAGCCTACCAAAGCTGCTAAAACATGCTCCGTAGTGTGAATTCGAGCTCCGTTTTGTTCTAAAGTGGTTCCACGAGAAGTATCCACCACATTGTCTACATCTGCATTAATAATAGGATTGCCGGGTAAATCAACTCGTTGAAATTTATATCCGTGATTTTCGGGAGCAGGACGAAATGTTAAATTGGTTTGTTTCCCTGTATGTAAGCCAACACCTGAAATGGTGACAGCTGCTTTTATAGTTCTTTGCTTTACGCTCATAATTTTAGTTCAATTGTTCACTGGTGCATTAGTTTGTTGGTGGAGTTGCACTCAATATTATTCCAATAAGCTATTTTTAACTAGCTTCAAATGTAGCAAAATATTGCTAATTATTATGCTGTGAATAGCTTTTTTTGAAGATAGCTTTTGCAAGGGAATATCTCAGTTCTAATCGTCATCCCGTGCTATCCTTCGACTTCGCTGTGGACAGGCTCGGGATCTCATTGTTGTGGCACAATTCCTAACAAGGGGAATTCGCCCATTCGCTTCTCGACTCCGCTCGAAGTGACATGCTCAGGGTGGCAGCAAGGAATGGCATTTTATGAAAGTGTTTTCGTTTACTACTTGGGATAACAGAGGTAATGCTTCTTCACGGTCTTGGACAAAACATCAATACTCAACTGGTCAGATGCATCTGCAATGTCGGATACACTTCCATCTTTAAATAAAATATTGATTCGGATTTTATCAGCACGATAGGCATCGTTGGTTACAATGCCTCCAAATACAAAATAGTTGACTTCTTTATCATTCAACTGAAATCTCTTCTTAATGTCTTGCTTAATCAACTTTATTTTATCGTCCTTAAAAGCTTGATTTTGTAGTTCTACTTTAAATAGTTTGCGGTCTACCAATTGTTTGCAAAGGCTGGAAAGTACATTGTCGCTATGATTTACCCATACTTTTATAGAGGTCATGATGTCGTAATCATCTAATTGAGCAAATGTGTCAAGTAGTTTCGGACTCTTTTTAAAATCGGTTTCACTGTATTTATTATACAAAAATGTTTTTAATGCAGGAGTACAAAAGAGTTCAACTTTCTTTTCTGCTAATTCTTTTGCACGCTTCAAAATATTTACCAATAGGCTTTCTGCACTTAAAACGGTTTTATGCAAATACACTTGCCAATACATTAATCTACGGGCAATGATAAATTTTTCAATCGAATAAATTCCTTTTGCTTCTATGGCTAATTGGTCGTTCACCACATTCAGCATTTTAATAATTCTGTCGGAACTCACTACACCTTCTGAAACTCCGGTGAAAAAACTATCGCGGTTCAGATAATCTAAACGATCCATATCCAACTGACTGGATACCAATTGATGCAAAAATTTCTTTTTGTATTTATTTTGAAAAATGTTGATTGCTAAAGTTAGTTTTCCATTGAACTCCTTGTTCAATCTGCTCATAAAGAGTTCAGAAATATCTTCATGTGTCACATTGTTTACGATGCTATGTTCCAAGGCATGAGAAAAAGGACCATGACCAATATCATGTAACAAAATAGCAATAGTAACTCCCGTTGCTTCTTCCTCTGTGATTTCATGGCCTTTTGAGCGAATTACATCAATGGCTTGACCCATTAAATGCATCGCACCCATCGCATGATGAAAGCGTGTATGCAATGCTCCTGGATAAACTAAGTTAGTTAATCCCAACTGCTTAATTCTTCTTAAGCGTTGAAAATAGGGGTGATCAATCAGATCGTAAATTATTTCATAGGGAAGAGATACGAAACCATAAATAGGATCGTTAAAGATCTTCAACTTGTTTGAGAATGAGTTCATCTTTGCAAAGATAACACCTAAGAATATAAAACAGACCACTTAATCCTCTCTTTTTTCAAGGAGAGGGAAGGGTGAGGTTTTACAAAAGGCTGTTTAATATTCTTAGTAGTGTTAATTTATCTTTTTTTAACAGGATAGGCAGATTTAATTTTCTAACTTTATAAACTCAATTTATATGATATTTATGGAAAAAATTAGCGTTTTGTGGGCAGATGATGAAATTGATTTATTAAAACCACATATTTTATTTTTAACGGACAAAGGATACGACATTACTACGGCTACTAGCGGTGATGAAGCCTTGGAGTTGATAGAAAAAAGTAATTTCTCAGTTGTTTTGCTGGATGAAAATATGCCCGGACTCTCCGGTTTAGAAACCTTAAATCGACTAAAATTAAAACGTTCCGACCTTCCTGTGATTATGATCACTAAAAGTGAAGAGGAGTATTTGATGGAAGATGCGATTGGTTCAAAAATTTCGGATTATCTGATTAAGCCTGTTAATCCGAATCAAATATTACTTTCTCTAAAAAAGACTTTAGATAACAAACGTTTGATAAGTGAGAAAACGACTTCTAATTACCAACAGGAATTCCGTCAAATAGGAATGACAATGGGTGATAGATTGGATTGGCCGGCATGGGTAGAGGTTTATAAAAAATTAGTTTATTGGGAGCTGGAGCTGGATACCAGTAAGGATGAGAGCATGATTGGCATATTGAAGATGCAGAAAGAAGAAGCCAATAAGCTTTACGGAAAATTTATAGAAAACAATTACATCGGTTGGTTGAATGGTAAAACACCTAATCCACCTTTGTTCTCACATACAATTTTTAAAGCAAAGGTTGCTCCATTATTGGATAAACATGAAACAACTTTTGTGGTGTTGATTGATAATTTGCGTTACGATCAATGGAAAATGATTCAACCGATTGTTGCAGAATATTTTAAAGTGGAGCAAGAAGATTTGTACAGTGCAATTTTGCCAACAGCCACACAATACGCTCGTAACGCCTTTTTTGCAGGATTAATGCCAAGTGAAATTGAAAAACGTTTCCCTAAATTGTGGTTGAACGATGAGCAAGAAGGTGGAAAAAATATGCACGAAGAAGAATTGCTTGCTGAACAATTAAAGCGTTTGGGTAAAGATGTTAAGATGAGTTATAATAAAATTACCAATCATGCGGCAGGTAAACGCTTGTCGGAAAACATGGGTAATTTGATGCAGAACAAATTGAATGTGATTGTGTATAATTTTGTGGATATGCTTTCACATGCCCGTACAGAAATGGAAGTGATTCGTGAGTTGGCAGATGATGAAAAAGCTTACCGTTCTATTACTGTGTCATGGTTTGAGAATTCTCCTTTGCACGATATCATTAAACAAATTGCTGCAAAAAAATGTAAGTTGGTAATCACTACCGATCATGGAACAATTAAAGTTTCGGAGCCATCAAAAGTAGTTGGGGATAAAAATGTAAATACAAATTTGCGCTATAAACAAGGTAAGAGTTTGGATTATGTGAAGAAAGATGTGTTTGAAGTTAGAAATCCGGCTGATGCATTTTTACCAAAGCAACATGTGAGCAGCGCATTTGTATTTGTGAAAGAAGACAAGTTTTTTGCTTACCCGAATAACTTCAATCATTATGTTGGGTATTACCGAAACACCTTTCAGCATGGTGGTTTGAGCTTGGAGGAGATGATCATTCCTTTTATAACTCTATCAGCAAAATAGGTTACGGATAGCTAATCAAAACGAATTTGCGAATTTGTATGAAATATTTAGTTTTTGTTTTTATTTGTGTTCTATTTTACAGCTGCGATCCGTATTATAAACTTCAGTATTGTGTAAAAAATCAAACGACTGATACAGTGTATGTAAAATATAAAAATTTTCCTGATAGTTTAAGAGTGATTTCTCCAGGTGCTTTGTGTGTATTGCAAACAAAGTCGGGAGTTGGGTATGCCAAAGAGAAATACAAAAATCAGGAGTTTCAGAATTGGTTTGCTGAAAATTCTATTTTAGTAAAAAAGACAAAAGAAAATTCGATAAAAAAAGTTTCGGAAAGCAGTTGGAAGTATGAGGGAACAAGAGTTCATGGCGGCAATGCAGTGCTTTACGTAAAAAAATGATGGCTTCTTTTTTAACAATAAATAATCTTTCCGAATTGTCGGCTGTTGCCCAAAAGTTGATTAAGGCTTTTGACGATAAAAAAGTTATTGCTTTTTCAGGAGAAATGGGTGCAGGGAAAACGACTTTGATAAAAGCCATCTGCGAAGAGTTAGGAGTAAAGCAAACAATCAGCAGTCCCACGTTTTCTATTGTGAACGAATATCTTTCTTCATCAGGCAAAAAAATATATCACTTCGATTTTTACAGAATCAA
>CAYWAV010000005.1:69406-84485 GCA_964456225.1 uncultured Chitinophaga sp.
AATATCTTTCTTCATCAGGCAAAAAAATATATCACTTCGATTTTTACAGAATCAACAACATAAGTGAAGCTTACGATATGGGCTATGAGGAATATTTTTATTCAGATGCTTATTGCTTTATAGAATGGCCAGAGAAAATTGCAGAGTTGATGCCCGATGATGTTTTGAAAGTGAACATCTCTGTGAAGGATGGAGTAAGAGTGGTGGAATTCTAGGCTCCGTAATTAGCCTCTTTTTTCTCTCGCAGATATCGCAGATTACCGCTGATTTTTATTTTTTTATAAACGAAATTCGTAGAACCCATTTGCAAAAGGGCAGACTTCCTCAAATTATTAAATGCTGTAATAATTCAGTCCAGCAATATTTCCAGAAAAAAATCTGCGAAAATCTGTGAAATCTGCGAGCAACCTCCCTTTTTTTTCTTAACTTTGTATTCTCTCTAGCTAAAGAAAATGAAAACATCAAAAGAGTTATTGGCTTCACTTTCCCAGACAGCCTTAATGCCTCAAGAAGAAATGCTTGAGATTGCTCGTAAAAAAGGCAAATTGTTCATAGGAATCCCAAAAGAAATTTCGTTTCAAGAAAACCGTGTAGCACTTGTGCCAGATGCGGTTGCCTTATTAGTTAATAACGGACATCAGATTATTGTGGAAACGAATGCCGGTAAAATGGCCAATTTCCAGGATCATGATTATAGCGAAGCAGGAGCTCAGATTGTTTATAGCGCTGAAGAAGTTTACAAAGCAGATATTATTTTAAAAGTAGCACCTCCATCTCCGCAAGAGATTGAGATGATGCAGCAAAAACAAACCTTGATTTCTGCTCTTCAATTAACCGTACAACCTGAAGATTTTTTAAAGCAACTATCCTCTAAACGTATTACAGCCATTGCATTCGATTGGATAAGAGATATTGATGGGATTTATACTGTTATTCGTTCGATGGGCGAAATTGCAGGTGGAACTTCCATTTTAATTGCTGCAGAATATTTGAGTAATGTGAATAACGGACAAGGTGCAATTTTGGGTGGTATTTCAGGAATTTCTCCAACTGAAGTTGTGATTTTGGGTGCAGGAACGGTTGGTGAATTTGCTACACGCGCTGCTTTAGGTTTAGGAGCATCTGTAAAAGTATTTGACAATAATATTTATCGTTTGAGACGATTACAAAGTGATATTGGTGCACGTGTTTTTACTTCTGTAATTCAACCTCGCGTACTTGCAAAACATTTAAAAACAGCTGATGTAGTGATTGGTGCTATTCGTGCACAACACGGCAGAACACCTTGTGTGGTTACCGAAGAAATGGTAAGTGAAATGAAAGTTGGCTCCGTAATAATCGATGTTAGTATCGATCAAGGTGGATGCTTCGAAACTTCTGAAGTAACCAATCATACAAAACCTGTTTTCCGCAAACATGGTGTGATTCATTATTGTGTTCCTAACATTGCATCACGCGTTTCACGTACTGCATCCTATGCATTGAGCACAATTTTTGCGCCTATCCTAATAAACATTGGTGAAGAAGGTGGTGTAGAGAATATGTTACGAAGAGACGATGGTGTTCGCAATGGTGTGTATTTGTACAACGGAACACTTACCAATCAAGTGTTGGGTGAAATGTTCAAACTTCCTTACAAGGACATTAACCTTCTTATGGCAGCATTGTAAAGTTTGTATAAATGTGCCATTTGGTGCCGTCACACTGAGCGTAGTCGAAGTGCACATCAATGAGAACTGAAAATTGAATTAAACAACCCCTAATTCCCCAATTAACCCTTTCCTTAATTAACTAATTTTATGGCTATTCCCGGTAAAAACGCAGACTTATACAGACGATTAAAATTTTACGGTTTCGGTTTGGTGCTTGGAATTATTCTTGTAGCAGGTGTTTTAAATAAAAACAAAGGTTGTCAATTACCATCTTCAGCAAAGTTGGAAGAATTGGGTTGGCAAAAATTAGAACTTTCTGAGCACGGTGCATGCCGCATGGAATGTCGTCATATTACCGAAGCAGAAATAAAAGAGTTGGTTGGAGTAGGTGAAAAATTAGGAAAAGGAAAAGTGAATTACGATAAAAGTGAAGTACACGACAAGCCTTATCCTACCTACGCAATAGAAGGAACTACAACTTCCGGTAAAAACCTGAGAATTATAATTGCCGATTGTGATACCATCTCAAAAGTGGTAACAGCTATTGATTTGAAAAATGAAGTGGATAGTTGTGATTGTAAATAAACTTATTTAATTACCACTTTAGCTCTACCAATTCTTCCATCAGCAGAAATTTTCAAGATCATATAAAATCCTTGAGGGATTCCTGTAAGGTCTAATTTGTAAGAACTTCCTGACATTACATCAAAACGAGTTTGACGGTATAACTTTCCTGTTGAATTGTAAATTTGAAATTGAGCATATTCAAAACCGGAAGATTCGTTGTTTATATTGATGTAATCATCTGTTGGGTTTGGATAAACAAACAAATTGTAAATGCTATTGTCTTCAATCGAACATTCTTTGTCCCATCCTTCTTGTTGTTTTACAACCCATTCACGTTGCGATTGAATGAATGGAAAAATTCCAGGATAATTTAAGCGCAGTACGTAAGCTGAACCGGAAATGGAAACTTCATCCAGATTATATTCAGTCAATGAATTTTTAAACTCAAGGTAAGAATTGTATTTGTAAACATCTGTTTTGTACGCTTCGTCAATCAAAGCGTGCTTGTCAACCAAAAACGGACCTAAATGCTCCATCGTAAAATTGGTTTTAATTAATTCGCAGGAGTAGTATAAATATTCTTCTTTCCATTCGGGCACTTCAAATATTCTTTTAAGCAATGGCCGCTCATCAAATTGATTTGCAGGAATTAAATAACCATCAAAAAAAGATGTGCCGCTTATTACTTTCAAATCCTGAAATGTTTCGTTCATATCCCATGGAATCCAACGTATTTTACCATCTGGGTGTTCGTACATGTAAAAATTATTTCCTCCGCCCCAATAGCTGTCCCAGCTGCGAACAGCTTTTTCAATTGCCAATATTTTTATGTAGGTATGAACATCAAAATTGTTTTCAATCTGTTCCTTGATGTCGGAGCCTTGATAATTATTCAACAAATCAATAAAGCTGATGAGTTTGCTCCAGTCATCAGCGCTTTCATTGGTGTTTAATTTTAAACCTTGGTCTTTGTATAATCCTTTGTCAGGGCCTAACCAATTTAAAAATACACTTACACCTCTGTCTGTTTTATATAAATTACCATCATTGTTGGCGCTTCCATATTGAAATTTTAAAAATGTTTTGTCAACGTTTTCAATGATGAGGTACAAGCCAACATATTCGTTGTTCACATAAAGTTTAGCAAAGGATGTTCTGGAAGCAGGAATTCCGGCATCGCGCATAAGTTTATAGCACAAGGCATCGTGCATCAAGGATGGGTCATTGGTAAAGTTGCTTAGGTTTATTTTGTCTAAGCCATCTAATTCTTGATTCACAAATTCATCGAAGGAAATTTTGAATGGTTTTTTCTTTCCATAGTGAGTGAAATAGTTCGAAGCATTTCCTTTTTCTCTAAAGCCGCAATTGTTATAAGTTGTTCCGTCAAATGTGACATTGCATTCTCTGTAAATTTCAGGATAAAGTAATGGATCTGCTGCATTTTGAGCATAGTCATAATCAAGAGTTCCTATCCAATCCGGCAAGTTGGTTTCAATATAAATGGTGTGAAGAATAGTATCGTTAAATACCATATCACCGTTTTGTGCTTGAGATTGCACACAAATAAAAAATGAAAAATATAAGATCAGTTTTTTCATTTGCGTAATAGTTGGTGTTCGCTGTTTAGTGTTTGGTAATAGCGTGTTAAGTTGCGTCTCATAAAATGAATACCTACTGTAAAGTTTACACCTGTTTGATTGTTTTTATTTGCAAGATTAAATTGTAGTCCGAGTTTACAATGAATGCGGATGGTTTCATTGAGTTTGCGTTCATATCCGGTGAATGGCTCCAGCGTTGTTTGTGTTCCAGTATTATATTTCACACTCATGAAGTTAAATTCGGAGCCCCAGAAATAGCTGTTCTTTGTTTGGTAGGTTGTTTTCCCAAGATACTTTTGATAGCCCACACCAAATTTTGTAATAGAGTAGGGAGTGGCTGGCGAAAAGGTGAGGTGTGTGTATAAAAGTTTGTTTCCTCTTAATGCAAATCCAATTTTATATTGCATTCCAAATGTTTTACCAGCCATGGGCTCATTTCTAAAAACGGAGAAATAAGGCGTGTTGTAATATCCTATATTTGTTCCGAAAAAAAATGTTTTAAGTTTCTTGCCTTGAACGGTATCAATGCTTGTCCAGGGAATAATGCTTATAGACTCGTCAATTTTTTTGATTTTCAAATTTGTGGAGTCGCAAAGAACAATTGTTCCTGTTTGAGAGTTTCCGTCTTTCAGAACAACTTCATCAGTAAGTAGTTTTTTGTAATTATTACAGCTGCTAAAAACAGCAGCAAAAAGAATGAGATAAATGAAGTGGGTAATTGTAGTTTTCATTCATAAAAGATAAGTAATAATTATTAGACGCAAGAATTACCCGTTAGTTTGATTTTCTTCTTCTTTCTTTTTCTTTCATAATCAAATTCAATTCTCTGCCAGTTTGTCCTTTTACCGATGTATTTTCCTGTGCTCTGCGAATTAAGTAGGGCAACACTTCATTCACTGGTCCGTAAGGAACATATTTAGCAACATTATAATGTGCGTTTGCTAAATTGAAACTAATATGATCACTCATTCCCAATAATTGTGAGAAGTAAATATGTTTGTTGTCTGTAGTAATATTTTTTCTCTGCATCTGCTCCGCAAGTTTCATAGAGCTTTTTTCGTTGTGAGTTCCTGCGCAAATAGCTATGCGAGAAATGTTATCGGTGCAAAATTCAATTGCCGAATCGTAATCTTTATCCGTATCTTCTTTTGTGTCTTGAATAGGGGAAGGATAGTTTTTTTCTTCAGCACGCTTTCGTTCCTTTTCCATGTATGCTCCTCGTACCAGCTTTGCACCCAAAAAGTAGTTTGATTTTTCTGCTAAACTAAAAGAGTATTTTAAATAAGATAAGCGGTCCTTACGATAAAGCTGATATGTATTATAAACAATTGCTTTTTCTGTATTGTATAAAACCATCATTTGATTGGCCATCGTATCAATTGCTTCTTGAATCCAGCTTTCTTCAGCATCAATAAAAATAGGAACACCGGCCTCATTGGCAGTTTTGCAAATTGCATTTACACGATTTTTAATTCGGTCATATTCTAAATGCTCTTCAGATGTCAAAGCAATTTTTGCACTTACTTTTTCTAAGATAGCGAATCGTGCTAGTCCTGTTACTTTAAAAACACAAAATGGAATGTGAAGGTCGTTTTTTGCTTTGCGAACTGTTTCAATGGTTTCGTTCATGCAGGCATCAAAATCGTTTTCAGATTCTTTTCCTTCAACAGAGTAATCAAGGATAGTTCCTACATTGTATTTCCCAAGCTCGTTTATTGCTTTAGAACATTCTTCTATTGTTTCTCCTCCACAAAATTGCTTAAAAATGGTGGCTTTGATAATGCCCTTTATTGGCAAATGCATCTTAATAGCAAAATTGGTCAACGATTTTCCCATAGAAACAAAAGTGGGGTTCGAAACCATTTTAAAAAGCCAGTAGGAACGATTCAGGTCTTTGTTTGATTTTCCTGAAAAGGAAATTTCGGTATTGTTGAATGATAACATAGATAAAATATAAGCATGCAAATATAGTAAAATACCTTTGTTTAATTGATGCTGCAATCATTGAGTTTTTGTTATATTTGTTGCTCCACAATCCATTTTATGACCGAAATTCGATCCAATACTTATTCTGTTTTTATTTCTAATGATATCGCTAAAGAAATCAATCGATTTTTAAAGTTGAATAAAACGAAATATTCTAAACTGTTTATTTTGGTGGACGAAAATTCTTTGAAATTTTGTTATCCGCAATTGGTTGAGAAAATTGAAGCATTTGAAGATGGCGAAATAATTGAAATTGATAGTGGAGAACAAAGCAAGACGATTGAAGTGTGTGTACAGATTTGGAGTGCATTGAGTGAATATGGTGCGGACAGGAAATCACTTTTTGTTAACATCGGAGGCGGGGTGATTGGTGATATGGGCGGATTTATTGCTTCTACTTTTAAACGGGGAATCGATTTTGTAAATATTCCAACTACCTTGTTATCGCAGGTAGATGCCTCAATTGGAGGGAAAGTAGGGGTAGATCTCAACCATTTAAAAAATGAAATTGGAGTATTTAATAACCCTGCTGCGGTATTCATAAATAGTAATTTTTTGAATACATTGGATAAACGACAAATCTTGTCGGGTTTTGCAGAGATTATCAAACATGCCTTGATTGCTGACGAGAACTATTGGAAAAAAGTAATGAATGCCGATTTCGCAGATTTAAACTCTTTTGACGAATTAATAAAAACGTCTGTGCATATTAAAAACACTATTGTTTTAGAAGATCCAAAGGAACAAAATGTTAGAAAGGTGTTGAATTTTGGCCACACGATAGGACATGCTATAGAAACATTTTCTCTTGAGCATGAAAATAAAAAACACTTGTTGCATGGAGAAGCAATTGCTGTTGGAATGGTATGCGAAGCTTACCTTTCTCATAAAATTTGTAAATTGTCGAAAGAGCAATTAAAAGAAATTACCGAATTTATTATTGGGAAATTTAAGTCGGTAAAGCTGGATGAACTGGATTTTCATAGGTTGATTGAGTTAATGCAACATGACAAGAAAAATGAAAAGGGTGATATTAACTTTTCGTTGTTATCAGCAATCGGAAAATGTGAAATCAACAAAAAAGCAAAAGCCGATCAGATCATTGATTCTTTAAAATATTATACAGAACAAGTTAAACTGATGAAATAATGAAACATACTATTTCTCATCCAACAAAAAAAATAAACGGAACAATTGAACTCACAGCTTCAAAAAGTGAAAGTAACAGAGCATTGATCATACAAGCTTTGTGTTCCGAAAAATTTGAAATAAAAAATTTAGCATTAGCGCAGGATACAGCTACGCTAACTAAAATTCTCCATTCTCCCGACTCTCAACTCCTTGATGTAGGTGCTGCCGGGACAACCATGCGTTTTTTAACGGCTTATTTTTCAACTAAAATAGGGACGCGTATTCTTACCGGCTCCGAAAGAATGAAAAAACGTCCGATTGGAATTTTAGTAAATGCCTTGCGCGAATTAGGAGCAGAAATAGAATACATGGAAGAAGAAGGTTTTCCTCCACTTAAAATTACAGGTAAAGCATTGAGAGGTGGTGAAATTGAAATGGATGGAAATGTGAGTAGTCAGTTTATTTCTGCACTATTACTTATTTCTACTGAATTACAGAACGGACTTGTAATAAAATTTAAAGGAGATGTGACTTCTCGTCCCTACATTAATATGACATTAAAAATGCTGGAAGAATTTCGGGTTTACGGACAATGGCATGAGAATTCTATTTCTGTGAGCAAACAAAAATATCATAAAAAAAGTGAAGAAGATTATGTTTATACGGTAGAAGGTGATTGGAGTGCTGCATCTTATTGGTACGCGATGGCAGCATTGAGTAAGGAGGCAGATTTAACAATAAAAGGATTGAAGCACCCAAGTTTGCAAGGCGATTCAATTGTTGCAGATGTGTTTTCATTTTTCGGAGTAAAAACAGAATATATCACTGATGGAATTAGAATTACTAAAAACAGAATCAAAGACGAGCATTTTGGTTTCGACTTTTCTGATTGCCCGGATATAGCACAAACAATTGCAGTTGTAGTAAGCGCATTACATATTCCTGCCTTATTCAATGGCTTGCATACATTACGTATAAAAGAAACAGATAGAATAGAAGGATTAAAAGTAGAATTGAAAAAAATAGGAACGGAAGTGGAAATCTTGAATGATAATAGTATAAAAATAACACCACTAAAAACAAATAACGAAAACCCGATAACTATAAATACCTACGAAGATCACCGTATGGCGATGGCATTTTCTGCTTTAGCAATGAAGCTGAATGAAATTACAATTGAAGATCCTTCAGTAGTAAAAAAATCCTACCCGAATTTCTGGAATGATTTGAAGAGTTTGGGGTTTAGTATAAAAGAATAATCATAAAGATTCAACAATCACCATTCATCATTCAACAATCCTCTTACTAACATAATTAAATCTCCAAAGCAAAAATACCGCAGCAATGGTAAGCCCCAGCGACAAGCCATACCAAATCCCTTCAACCCCTAAATTCATTGTAAAACCAAAAACATAACTCATGGGTAAACCAATAGCCCAATAAGCAATTAGAGTAATGATGGTTGGTACTTTTACGTCTTTCATTCCACGCAAAGCACCTAAAGCTACCACTTGTACTCCGTCACTCAGCTGAAAAAATGCAGCAATAACAATTAATGCAGAAGCAATGGAAATAACATTTGATTCTTTACTGAAAAGTGTTGGAAGAAAATGTTGTAATAAAATAAATAGAAGAGCCATCAAACTCATGAAAACTACAACCATTGCAAAAGCACTAAATCCAGCTATTCTAACACCTTCTCTGCTTTTAAATCCCAATTGATTCCCAACTCTTACCGATGCAGCCGCTGATAAACCGCTTGCCATCATGTAAGTGCTTGCTGCAATACTCAATGCAATTTGATGTGCCGCTTGTGCATCTGGACTAATCCATCCAATCATAATAACTGCAAATGCAAAAGCTCCCACTTCAAATACCCATTGTAATCCAGACGGAACTCCAATAGCAAGAATTTTTTTTGTGAGTACTTTGTCAATTCTGAAAAAATCACGAATTCTAAAATTAAATTCACTCCAATAAATTTTATAATGTTTGTCGTAATATACATAAGCAAACATCGCCAAAGCCATTGCTACACGTGAAATAAAACTTGCCCAACAAGAACCCATTAATCCCATTTCAGGAAATCCCCAGTGACCGAAAATCATTAAATAGTTCAATAAAATATTTAATAAGTTGGAGCCAACTGTAATCCACATGGCAATTCTTGTAAACGAAAGTCCTTCAGTAAATTGCTTAAATCCCGAAAAAATACAAAGTGGAATCATTCCAAGCATCATTACATTTAGGAATGGAATGGCTAAATCAACTACTTCTTGTTTCTGATTAAACAAATTTAATACAGGAGAAATAGCAAACAACAACACAAAAAGAAGAATTCCTAAAATGGTATTGATGAAAATTCCATGTTTTAATAAAGCAGCATTTTCTTTGTGATTTTTTGAACTATCTGCCACTGCAACCAATGGAGTAACTCCATAAGAAACGCCCAGCCCGAATACTAAAACCAAAGTGTATAAGCTATTAGACAATGCTACTGCAGCTTGTTCAATGGTCCCAATTTGTCCCACCATTGCAGTATCCACAACTCCTACCATAATATGCCCCAGTTGGCTTATTACTACAGGGTAAGCTAGTAAAAATGTGGCTTTGTAACTATTGAGGTAATTGGAGGAAAGTAAATTTGACATAATCGCACAAAGATAATTGAATCTTCAGAATTTTAGGGCGCTTAGCTGATAAAGCGTATAAATCATCAGTTTTTTGTCAACAAGATGCAACTTCGAAGGCTAAAAATTCATCTATTTAATAGCATCAATAATCTCAAGTTTTTATTACATTTGTCAAAGTCATATTAAAATTCTATTAATCAATTACTTACAAATGAAAAAGCACATTTTTACTTTCGTTTTACTTGTCACAATTGCAGTACAAGGCTTTGCTCAGGCAACTAAGTTTCCAGCTACAGATACAAAGGAGTATGAGGTAATGAAGGCCTCTGGGAAAATCCCTTCTGGTGCTATGTTTGAAAACACAAACACTACTTTTCAGCCTACTTTTGAAGATCTTCAAAAATTGGGAATAACTCATAAAATGCCAGGTTCTGGTTGCGGATGTTATATCACACCAGATGCAACTTACACTGTAGCAATGGCTCCGAATGATGATTTGAGTACTGGTTTAATTGGAATCCCTTTTAGCTTTTGTTTATACGGAACAAACTATACTACCCTTTACATCAACAACAATGGTAACGTATCTTTTGGTTCTCCTTATGGAACGTTTTCCTCATCTCCTTTTCCTGATGCAGGTTATGTGATGGTTGCTCCGTTTTGGGGCGATGTGGATACTCGCGGAACAGGTATTGTTTATTATAAAGTTACTCCTACTGCATTGTATGTGAATTGGGAAGCCGTTGGATATTATAGTTCAATGACTGATAAAGTAAATTCATTTCAATTAATTATTACAAACGGATCCGATCCTATTTTACCTACAGGAAATAATATAGCATTTTGTTATGGTGATATGCAATGGACTACTGGAGCAGCATCTGGTGGTGTTGGTGGATTTGGTGGAACTCCATCTACTGTTGGAGTAAACCAAGGAGCTCCGGGATTAAATTATATTCAGATTGGTCGTTTTGATCAGGCAGGTGCAGCCTACGATGGCGGTTATGGTGCTAACGATGGCGTTAGCTGGTTAGATAATCAGTCGTTCTATTTCAACTCCTGCTCCGGAAATAACATTCCTCCAATTGTAAGTATCACTCCTCCGTTATTGAGTGGTGGTGGTGCTTGCGATACTTTAAAACTTTGCGGAACAAATGATACATTAATTGTTAGTGCTCTATTTTTATCTCCCGAAATTGGTCAAATAACAAGCATTGCTATAAATCTTCCTGCTGTTCCTGGTTTTTCTGTTTTGAGTAATATACCTGGAAACTCTGCCACAGCTAATGTACAAATTATCGCATCTGCTGCAAATGCCGGATTGCAAACAATAACGTTTATTGCAACTGATGATGGTGTTCCAGCTGGTGTTACAACAGTCAACCTAAATGTGTTTATCGACACCACCGGTTTAGCAGCTTTTAATCCTGTAATTTCCGGAATCCTCGATTTTTGTGTTGGAGGTAGTACCACACTTACTGTAGCACCAACCACATTTGATAATTATATTTGGAACAATGGTTCAACAGGTTTTTCAATAACAGCTGATTCATCCGGACAATATTGGTGTACAGCTAGTGAAAATGGTTGTTTTAAAACAATCTTAGTAGATGTTGTAGAACATCCAAATCCTACTCCGGAAATTATTGGAAACTTGTTTACTTGTTTTGCAAATACAACTAATTTAACAGTTGATTCAACTAGTTTGTATTCTAATTATTTATGGTCTACTTCAAGTACAAACGATTCGATCTTTGTTTTAACAGGAACTTTTACAGTTACTGTAACTGATTTTTTTGGTTGTGTTGGAACATCTCCACCAGTTACAGTAGTAAATGCAAATCCTGATGTAACAATCACAGGAGCGATTCCATTTTGTCCAGATGATAGCATCACATTAAATGCTGTTCCTACAATTCCTGCAGGCGCAAGTTACTTATGGTCGAATGCTGATAATACTTCTTCAACTGTTGTTAGTGCTTCCGGTCAAGTAATTGTAACGGTAAGTTATTCCAATGGATGTAATGCTGCGGATACAATTTCAATAACACAGTACAATTCGCCAATAGCAAATTTCACCAGCAATCCATTAGGAACTTCAAATCCAGGAAGTACTGTTAATTTCACTGACTTATCAACCATTTTATCCGGAACAATTGTGAATTGGGTTTGGTATTTTGGTGATAGTACCGGAGTGGGTTCAACAATACAACATCCATCTCATGTTTACGGAGCGGATGGTACTTATCCAGTAGTGCTTGCAGTACAAAGCAATAACGGATGTTGGGATACCATTTACTTTGATTATGTAATAGTTTCTGACATTGTTGTGCCGAACATCTTTACTCCTAATGGTGATTTAGATAATGAGTATTTAGCATTCAAAAATTTACATTTTTTCCCTGGAACTTCATTAACTATCTTTAATCGTTGGGGAAATAAAATATATGAACAAGCCGATTACCAAAACAATTGGAAAGGTGATGGACAAAGTGATGGGGTTTATTATTTTATCTTAGAAAATTCAAAATTTGAAAATCCCAAAGCTGGTTTCTTTCAAATTGCCAGATAAAAAAAACAGCATAGTGTTCTATAAATCCTGCTAATTATTTAGCAGGATTTATTTTTGTCAACTAAATAATTTATATTTGATATACTACTTTAAACTCTAAAAATAAGAAACATGAAAAAAAATAAAACTACACTCCGTATTTTCTTTTCTTTTGTTACTATTATTTTATTGCAATTCAATTCCAAAGCACAAATGTTGGGTGTTGATGCATATATGAAAGGTAATTATGTTGAAATTGGCATCGCTGGTCTAGGTGGATTTGAAGGTGCGCCATGTGATTCTACCACAGTGCCATTTGGTATGCACTATCGTTCTAACAATCCATTTTTTGGATTTGTTGCTAATCCCCAATTTAATTCATGGGCAACTTTTGATGGTGATTTTTTTACTCCTGGTAGCCCAGAAAATGGCTGGGGCTTTGAAATTGGAGATTCCTTAGGTGTATCTCAGGGAAATAATTGTGCAAGTCCTTCTCAAATATTTGGAGCAGTTACATCTTGGTCTTATACGCTTCCTCAAATAACATGCGAGTGGGAAGGTGATGCAAATTCAGGAACCGATATTCATTTCAAAATTAATTATCAATTACAGGACAATGATTTGTTTTATATCACAACTATTTTTGTAACGAACAATACAACATCACCGATTACAGATTTATATTATTATAGAAATCTTGACCCGGATAATAATATCATGTTGACTTCTGATTACACTACACAAAATACTGTTATTAGCCAAATTACGATGGGTGGACCAAATACAAGAGTTAGTGGTGCTCAGTCTCTTCCTTGGAGTTCTTATTTTGAATTTTTAGCCGTTGATTCAAATTGGGTTGCAGGTTATGGTGGTTTTTCAAATAGAGATGCATCAAACTTGTATAACGGTCTTGGATTTACCCAAATGGTAGGCGCAACTAATTTTGCAGACGAAGCAATTTATTTGGCATACAAAATTCCGGTTTTAGCACCGGGTGGAACTCAGTCGTTTAAATACTGTAATGTATTCGATCAGGCAGCAGTAGGTGCGGCAACAGCAGCATTAAATTCAGCTACTCTTTCTATAAATGATATCGAAAATCTACAAAATACAGTTTCTGTTTATCCAAATCCTTTTAATAACAATGCAACAATCACTATAGATAAATCGATTCAGTTAAAAAATGCACAATTGCAAGTGTTTGATGTGTTGGGTAAGTTAATAGTAACACAGAATGTAGAATCTCATGAATTCAAATTTGAGAAAAATAACCTTCCTGATGCGGTTTATATTTATAAGGTAATTAATAACGCAAAAGAAATTGCCTCAGGCAAGCTAATCATTAAATAAAATTTAGGAATTTGTATTAAAAGCGAAAATTGATTTTAATCAATTTTCGCTTTTTTTGCTTTTGCCAACTGTCTATTGTTTTATTTGCCAACTGTCTACTGTTTTACTACCTTTGCCCTAGTTCTTTAAAATGGGGTCGTATGGTTTTGACAGCGTTGCGATTTTTATGTAAGCATGTCGTGTGTTGTGAATATGGCACGTAAATCCTAATTCTCAAAATTCTATCTGACGAGTCTAACTTGTCTATGGCTGCTTAATACCAAGTATTAAGTGCCGTTGTTTCCGGAGAAGCTCTGATCTTCTGCGTCTCCTGTGAAGCACCACAAATGAAGAAATAGTTGCGGAGAGCTTTGATCCGTGGCGAGATAAAAAAGCTAAGTATGTCTTGTGGCCTGCAGGTTTGCCTGAGATATATCTAAAATCAAATATCTGATACACATGTAGAAAGCATATTAATACGATGTTTGGACGAGAGTTCGAATCTCTCCGACTCCACTAAAATACCCTCTAAAATCATTTGATTTAGAGGGTTTTACATATACTAAAAAACCACACAGTGCTAAAAAAAAGTTGGATATATTTTATTTTAACACTTTTGCTTTCTCAGGCTATTTTCAGTCAAAATCCAGTTGCGTTTAAAATATCTAGCGAGGAGGGGCTTCCAAATCAAACTATCTATAGCATTATACAAGACAAAAAAGGCTTCATTTGGCTAGGAACAGATGCAGGTTTATTTAAATATGATGGTATTAGGTATTCTCAATTTAAAAATTCGAAACAAAAATCTCGCTCATTAACTGGTCTGGTTCAAAATACAAATGGTAATGTATTTGGTTTTAATTTTAACGGTCAAATTTTTTACTTCCAAAACGATTCCTTACAATTAATAGATTCGTGGGATAACGGCAATATTTCAAACTTATGTGTTGATTATAATAATGATTTATGGGTATGTTATAGCGCTGGCATTAAAATGCTTTCGCAAAAAACAAATAAATGGACGCATTATGACGGGAATTCAAAAAATACCAAATTAAACAATACACATTCATGTTTTATAGATAAAGATAATTCATTTTGGTGTCTCACTTCAAATGGACTAATTCAAATTAAAGATGGAAAAACAAAACACTATCCAATTGGCTGGAATATAAACAAAGTTTCAGGCGAATACCAATTAGCTTTTAACAGTAAAAATAAATTTGTGTTCAGTACAGTTGGTGGCGAAATATTTAAACTCATCAACGGAATAATGTGCCCGTTCTATTCGAAAAACTTAAATTCATTATTATCTGATAAAAAAATAACTCGTATAGAAGAGCATAACTCTGATTATTTATGGATATATACTTTTAGCGGTGTAATAATGTATAACTTGAAGCAAGATAAAAGTGAATTGTTTTTTGAAGATCAATCATTTTCATCTGGCTTATGCGATGCAGAAAACACATATTGGCTGGGCACATTACATGATGGGCTTTTTCGAATTCCAGAATTATCTTACAAATTGTGGGAAATTAAAAACAACCAAACTATCAATTCTAAAATCCATAAACTGGTTTGCAATAACGCGAGTGTTTTTTTTGCTACTGTTGATGGAAATATAGGCGA
>CAYWAV010000006.1:0-54710 GCA_964456225.1 uncultured Chitinophaga sp.
TTTTTACCCGAAAAATCAAACTGTTTTTATTCTCGATAGTTTTGCAGTGGTCTCGGTAAGTAATCAAGAGGGTTTTGTATTAGGCATACACACAACAGCAGCGAATGAAAGTGATATAAAAAATTTAGAAAGTGCTCTCAATACTGTAAAATTAAAACCTCGTACGCCTGTATATGCTGACAAAGGCTATTCAAGCGAAGAAAACGACAATGTGTTAATTGCAAAAAAATTAAAAAATAGAATTTTGTATAAAGCCGTAAAGAATAAGCCATTAACCGAATTAGAAAAACAAATCAATAAAAAAATAAGTCAAACACGTTATAAAATAGAACGAACTTTTGGTTCAATAAGTAGATGGTTTAAAGTAAGTGGAGCGCGTTATGTGGGCAAAACAAAAACACACTCACAACACTTACTACAAGCTATCTGTTATAACTTATACAGGATGCCAATTATTGAGTAAACAAATGAAAACCAACAAGAATAACCATTTTAGAGGCAAGAAATCACTAAATTGCTTTTGAAAGAGGGGCAAAAAACCAATATGTTGTAACTTTTTTACCCGAAAAATCAAACTGTTTTTATTCTCGATAGTTTTGCAGTGGTCTCGTTCTATAATGGCACATCTAGTATATTTGAAATTCTCCTTTAAGGCTCCCTTGAACTGATAGAAATTCCTAGTTTATGATTCTCGGTTGTTTATTTGATTATGATTAATTTTGATTGCTCGAGAACAGCATTGTCGGACGCGATTATCTTATAAGGATATATTCCATTCGGAAATCTTAAGTCCCCGATCTCTTGGACTCTATTTTCCTTATTTAAAATTTTCTCAAATAAAATTCTACCTGCAATATCATACACCATAAATCTTGCATCTTTTGCATCCAGCAGATTGTACTCTAGAAAAATTTGACCTTCTGAGGGGTTTGGATAAAGAACAATATGGTTGGTAGAATTATTTTCGTCTATCCCGGTTGGGACTTGATTCATTTTGTGAACGAAGATATCATAGGATCCAGTCGTAGAGGCTAAATTATAGACTCCGGCATCTGTATTAAAATCATTTGTCCCAGAGAAATATCCAGTTGTATATATATTATTTAAAAGATCCAAAGCTATACTGTTTCCAGCATTATAAGCCGTACCACCAATATTTTTTGCCCAAAGGTAATTACCTCCAGAATCCAATCCTAAAATAAATATATCTTGGAAGCCCACTGCTGTTATATTGGCGACTCCTGAGTTGGGGTCAAAATCTGCAGTGTTTTCAAAACGGCCAGTACAGTATACGTTTCCTGCTAAATCAGTAGTTATCGATTGACTGCCATCATTAAAAGCTCCACCCATGTTCTTTGCCCAAATAAAATTTCCCGATGTATCAAGTTTCGCAATGAATATGTCTTCACCTCCGAAAGAAGTAAGACCGAACACTCCAAAACCTGGGTTAAAGTCAACCGCCCCAGAGAATCGTCCTGAAATATAAAGATCATTAAATGGGTCAATGATAATTGAAGCTCCCCATTCAGATAAAGATCCCCCAATTTGTTTCGCCCAAACTAAAGTACCAGAAGAGTCTAGTTTAGATATGAAAAGATCATCTGAGCCTGCTGAAACGAAGTTAAAAGTCCCCGCATTAGGATCAAAATCAGTTGTGCCCTGAAACGTGCCTGTAAGGAACACATTTCCTATCGCATCTGCTACAACTGACCAAACATTGTTATAACCTCCAGTGCTTTCTATACTTTTTGCCCAAACGAAACTGCCGGAAGAATTTAATTTCAAAATAAATGAATCATGGGAGCCTACAGGGGTTAAATTGAAAGTCCCAACACCAGGATCAAAGTCGGCAGTCCCTTCAAAAAAACCGGTCGTGTATATGTTTCCCAAAGAATCAAGAGCCAAAGATAACCCACCGTCATAGGATCCCCCTCCAATTTGTTTTGCCCAAACAAAATTTCCAGACACGTCCAATTTTGAAATAAAGACATCATCGCTAAATCCTGATGTTGTTAAATTGAAGACACCAGGACCTGGATCGAAGTCTGCCGTTCCTTGAAAATACCCTGTTGTGTAAACATTATTTGCTGCATCCAACTTTATCGACATTCCGTAAGCACTTAAACTCCCGGCAGAAGGCCCCATATTTTTAGCCCAGACAAAATTCCCACTCGTGTCAAATTTAGTAATGAATACTTGTGAGCCGCCAGTAGCTGTTAATGTTGTCGTTCCAGCACCGGGATCAAAATCAACGGATCCTTCGAACGCTCCGGTTGTATATACATTTCCGAATATATCAACAGCCACGGCTTGACCATAATCAGAAGAGTTTCCTCCCATCTTTTTTGCCCACTGAAACGCAGGTAATTGGGCATACGAAGAAATTAAATAAAGAAAACTACAGATCAATAGCGCTGTTTTTTTCATTTTAGATTCGCTATTATTTGATAATAGTAAGTTTTGACTGCTTAAGAATGCTGTCATCTGAAGAAACTATTCTATACATATAAACCCCGTTAGCTAAATTCAGCCCGGCAATTTCTTCAACTCGTTTTCCGCCTTTTAAAGTATTTTGGTAAAGGACTTTCCCTGCGATATCGTATATTATAAATCTTGCTTCGCTAACTTCAGACAAATCATATTCCAGAAACAGTTGATTTGAAGCTGGGTTGGGATAAACTGAGATTGAATATTTATCCTCTTCCTCTTCTGTTTCATCATTTGAAATGAACGACATTGATCTCACAATATTTCGATTTGGTTGAATACACAATGAAACAGCATTTAAAAATTCTATCTGATCCATTTGTTTTGTCATCAACAAGTGTTCATTGCTAATAAGGCATTTTATATACGTCACGTAATCAAATTCATTCGGTTGAACAAATGTCAAAACGTTATCAAGAATTGAAAGCGCCTCTACCCTACGTTTTGCCGCATAATTGATTAACGCCTTTTCAATATAGCCATATAGTTTATCCAAATATTTATCGTCAATAATCGCTTGGGCAATCTTGTCGTCCTGAATATCAAGCGCTTTGGAAACTTCTGGAGCAATGGTTGAATCAGAAACAGCAACCTGATTGTTTTCAATTGACTGCATTAATGAAACAACAATTTCTCTTTCTGCTATATTTTTTACATATTTATCTCCATCGGTCGGTGTTGGCATTGAATATTTCAATACCTGATGAAATAAGTCAACAGCATGCTTATACCCGTTGATAACAGTTGAATCCATCTTTGATAACGCTTCTTTCACAGCAACATTTGATTTTTTGTTTACGAAATCTGTTGTGTTAATCGTATTACAGGTTGGACAGACTTCGAGAAAGCTTGCGGGGCATCCAATGCATGGCGCAGGATCCCAAAATCCGCAAGGCACCATTCCACTTTGTGCAACATCAGTAAAATGTAGTCGAGTAGTTGGTGCGTAAGTTGAAAACACCTCCGTAAATTTATCTTCCAAAGTAATAGTAACTAAGGGGCGGTAAGTAGGTATTCCACTCGGACTGATTGGTGGTTGCCATTTATTATTATTGGCAATTACCGGTATCCCAGGAAGCACTTTCAATGTTCCAGCAATCTCCACAGGACAATCACCATAATTGAGGCATGTTAAAGCCCCATAGATGGCACTTGAATAAGTAGCACCTCCCCCCGTTTTCACTCTCAGATCATTGTACCCGTTGTTAATGTCCACACTGTTTGCGTAATCCAGTAAAATTGTATTCTCTTCATTGTCTTGGGCATCTACATAACCACCCCCTAATGTGGTATTCATACTTAAAGAACCGGTTGCAGAGATGTAGAATCCAGTGAAATTTTTGGAAACTTCTCCGCATTTGACTTTTGCTTTCGTAGGCCCTACTACATCTATTCCGTAAGCGCTGTTGTTTTTTATTTTACATGTTGTAAAAGTAATTTCGACAGGAGATGCCCACATTGAAGCGCCAAAATTATTATTCATGAATTTGGCTCCTGTTACTGTAGAGTTTTGTGTCATCAGCTGGGAATTCATACCGGACTCATTAGAATTAAAATTTGTGTTAAACAAATTGACTCCCATACCCTGAGTCCCTAATCCGGCAGTATTACAATTTTTTATTTCTGTGTATGACATTGATAGCTTATTGCCATACATAAATAGCATTCCTGCTACAGCAACTCTATCGAACAAACAATTAGTAATTTGACAGACCGGCTGCCCCCAAACTGCAACTGCATCGTTTACGCTATTCGAAATAAATCTGCTTGCAATAAATCGAGTAGGCGCATCAACGCTAATATACTGCGTTGCCGGGTTAGTGAATTCAACAGTTCCTGTCTGAATTTTGAACAGTGAAATATTCTCAAACTGAGAAATAAATAAAATATCTTGAGCGACTTCTAGTATTTTATCGTTCTTATTCGCGCCTGTTAACTCAATAGAACAGCCAGTAAATCCGGTTATATGCGGAAGGTTATCCCATGGCGTATCTCTGCTGAATTTTACGTAGCCACTAGTCGTGCCAGGGTATGTAAACGTAAACACAGCCCCAGCTCCAAGTTTTAGATCACCCTTTATTTCCAACACCGCATTGTCTCCTAATAGTTCGATCATCGCTCCAGGCTGAAAAAATAATTCTGCACCCTCCTCAATCACCAGACGAGAATTGTTGTTTATTATAAGCTTACTTCCAGTATTCAGAATCAACTTAGATCCTTTATGAAAATATACTATTGCTTTATTGTTCGGTGAGGCCTCGCCCAAGATCATTTGTCCCGTGGTCACTACCTGCACCTCTACATTTTCACAATTACAAGTTTCAAGTATAAAGGTTGATCCAGCCACTGGAGGGTTTGTCCCACTTGGAACTCCGGGCGCTGGAGTAGCCGCTCCATAATCAGTTGGTCGATTTGCATTTACATACAACTTCCCGAAATTAGAAATAAATAAACTTGAAAGAAATCGACTTTCTTTGCGACCATAATTAAATATTCCGCTGTTGGGTGAAGTTGTTGATGACAAGGGAGACATCAAACGATTTTCCGAATTAAAGATTTCTTTTAAACCCCATTCTAAATTCCCGCCAGGAATAGCATTGTAACCGAATGCTGCAGAACCACCAGGAGTATTATCTGCATATACATGCGGTTGATTTCCAGTTGGGGCATAAAAGTCTTCGAAAGGAGTTAAAGCATTGGGGAAAGTCGTAATTGTACTTATATTGAAAAACAAATCGGATGTATTTATATCTAAAGAGCTTATACTTGGAATAAAAGACTGATTTTCATGAAGTGCTTCAGGAAGACTTGCGTCTCTCAGATAAAGACCAGATCCCGCAAGCGCTTTCCTTAATTCAACTTCAATATCTTTAAATAATGGTCTGTAGCCTCCAGGGCAATTGTCATAGGGTAACCCTGTTGGTGGTCCATAGACAGTTGAACTTGAAAATCCCACTCCCGTAACTGCACAAGCGCCACACGCTGCTGCACCTGTTGCAATAGACCCACCTCCAATTGTAATGGCTGTGCTGATTGCTAAACAAGCTCCAAATGCGGTGGTATTTGCTGGAAAGTTTCCTGTCATAATCTTATTGCTGTTATTTACAGACCAAACATCTCCTGTAATAATATTTATCAGGCCACACCCTATTGGATTCCATTTCCACTCAAAAACTTTATCTCCTGCATTGAAACCCTGCGATAATTGAGCTCTGCTTCCATTTGCTATAGCGACAATTCTAGATTTTTTCGGATAACCTAAAGCTCCTATTTCAGAATAGAACTGCGAGTGAATAGTAGCAGCATCATTCGGGCTATTGGTCCCTGAATAACTGGGGTTACTATAATGATAATTAACTAATTGTTTAGCTGCAGGTCGATTAATTTGTTTATCCAAAAGATCATTAAACTTTGCATTTAAGGGTGAAGGAAAACTATTGCCAAAAAAGTCCAAAAGATATTGCACGCCCAACGAAATATTTGCGCCTTTTTGAGGCGAGTCAAAAGACAAATATTCTCTGGTACAAGTTGGAATGTTATTTTTTTCCATATAGCTTAATGCATATTTTGCTACCTGACCTCCCATGCTAGCACCAATAACAACAGTTTGTTGTAACTCAGTGCCTGGATGTGGTGATGATTTAATAGTTTCTAGTAATTCTACAAGGACTAGTGAATTTCTTTGAATGTAATCTGCACCATCATAAAAATCTAATAAAATAATATCATACCCTTTTGCATGAAGCTCATTTAAAATCGAAGGCATATTTGTTAAATCTCCATAATCGTCAGGTTGAGAACCCCAAAATGCACACCAACCAAAGTCACCATTTCTTTGTGGATAATGTGCTTCCCCAAAATCAACTCCTTCTACAAATACAAGTGGTTTTCTTAAATAAGGAATAGAAGGATTGTGAAATAGAACATAAGCATTAGCCTTTCCTAATTGCCCATCATACGGAATGGTTGCTGTTATATTCCAAATTGCACCTGGTGCTGGAAAACTGGGGCCACTGCAAAGTGATGCTGCAATAGAGGAAGAGGATTTTAGGATTGAACTTGAATATGTAATTTTAGTAATAATATTTTTTTCTAAAGTGTTCGGATATGTTACTGTTATTGTATTGCCAAACGATACTGTTCGGTATCCGTTTCCATCTCCAAAATCAACTTCAATAGTTACTGGCAAATCTGTATTGTTACTGAAATAATATTCTGAACCAATATAAAAAGTAACAATAGTTTGTTCCATATTTTTTAAATAAGGAGTTGCAGCAAATACTTTTTCAATAGAATAAGGGCATTCGGTTCTAGGTAACGAATCATACATAATTTTTTCATGCTTAACAATCAAACCGCTATCAAGGGCTAAGGCCTTTATTATATTGTAATCAAAGTTCAATATTAAAAGAGGAACAGTGTTATTGTTTGCAACCATGTAATCAATCGCTCTTTTGTCAATACTAGTATATGTTTCAGTAGTGCTTCGTACATATGAACCATTATAAAGCTCTAAATATAATTGTTTCCACTTTTCTATATTTATAATTGAAGTATCAGATGTCCCGCTAAAATCATTAAAATTGCAAAAGTGTACGGCTTTATCATGCAATATTTTTGTACTCATAAATGAAGTATCTAAATTCATATAAGCACTATCTATTTGACTTTGAGGGTTATTCTGCGCGTTCATAGAGAAGTATAGAAAAAGCAAAATTAATAGCGGAATTATTTTTTTAAAAATCATACGAGTAAGGGTTAATTAATAGTTTATATTGAAAGAGGTTGTATCAAAGCGTGGGCAATGGACATACCCAGAATAGTTTGTTTGCGTAGTATTTTTTATTACTCCCCAATTAATATTAACATCGCTATTACCAAATACTTCAAAAAAACATATTGAATCAATCGACATCCCATAGTATTGCTGCGGGACCCCATGCATATTTCCGCTTATTCCAATTTGATCACTTCCATCAAAAGGCGTTGTGTTTTTTAAATGTAATTTTAACCAAGCAACAGGTTTTAATGTAACTTCAATATTATTTTTTGTTCTGCTATCCACAGATACGTCATCACCTGTTGCGATGTTGCTGAAGTAATTCGTTGCAGAACCTACTACAGTATATGCATAACCTTCTCTATCTTCGAATGAAAAACTAAAGTGTCCCGAAGCATCTGCATTATAAGTAGCAATTGTATACGGAAGACAGCTAAAACAAGTCAGATCGGATTTTCTTTCTTGCAAGTAAACTGTCGCATTGTTGATCCCTGATAAAGATCTCGTTTCATCAACCACTACTCCGGTAACTTTAGTTAGTTTGTCTTTTTTACAAGAAGCAAACGAAAAAGAGGCCAATAATAAAACGATATAATAAGATTTGATTAACATCCCTTTTAGCTTTTGTTTTGCCAATAAGTAAATTTAGAATAAAAATCGTTATAAACAAATATTGCATACTTAAAAGGAATCTGCTTTTTATGTATGTTTGATAATAATTATATCTTTTTTGAATGAAAAAATCAAATCAACTTATTTTCCTTTTGTTATTACTTTATTTTACTATTTGCCCGAATGATTGTCATTCACGTATCTTTTTAGAAAAAGATCATTCTTTTTCAATGAACACTATAAATGATAGCGTTGAGACCAGAATTAAAGGAAAATTAATTATTACAGCAGGTGTGGGTTTAAATTTATGGGGTCGGGCTTTGCAAAAAACATATTTAAAAAGTTCCAATTATAGCTTTATCGGAAACATCGAGAGTCATAGAGCTTCAGCGATGTATAATACAATAGTGGATTATGGAATAAGTAAGAAAATTTCTATTGGAGCAGCTTTCGGTTATCAAAAGGCAATAATAAATTTGATGCATCTTGATAACACGGAAGATAAGTATTTTGATTCTTGGACAAGGCTTCACCTGGCTCTTCGCGGTGACTATTTTATCAAATCAAAAGAGAACTTCGATCTCTATTCAGGTATTAGCATTTGTTATAATAAGTATACTGTAACATCCAATGTCCCAGATTCATTATACCCGCAGTATTTAGACAATCTAGGCGTGCGACCTTCTTTGATGACTTTCCAAGGGCATGCGGGTTTTCACTATTATATCAAAAAGATTGGATTTAATGCAGAAGTAGGATTTGGATATGGCGCACCAGCCATTGGCGCTTTTGGATTAACTCTCATATTTTAACATTGATGCTAATGCAGCGAAATTGTGTTATCCCTTTTGAATTATGACAGGACACTTGAGAAAATTAAAAGGCCTACTAAAATAATTTCACTTTTGTTTCAGTCGAATTTTCGGATTGCCTGAAATTTTTGATATTAAAGGTATATAAAGAACAGGTTCGAATCCGCACGGGACATCTAAAAAGTTCCTTCTTGCTGAAAGCATGGCGGGAATTTTTTTGCTTTCAAACAGAAAAGCACTACAAAATTTAATTTTGTACGTTTGGTTTAGAAAATTAAAGAGTGTGTTTATTATCCAAAATTGCAAATGAATAATTTAAACAATCTGTATTCTCAGTTTGTGTAAACAATCGTCCCTTTATTTAAATAGTGAATTACAGGGGAGGATGAATCGTAAAATCAAGGCTTTTTGACCGCCTTACTTATTTAGGGGAGGATTGTTTGGTGATATGAGAATAATGCCGTTTAGAAATAAAATAAAAATGAGGCAGTCAAAACTATTAGCACATATTGAAAGGGAAGTTGTAAAAAAAAAACTTCGACTTTTCAGAGTAGCGGATCTTGATTGTTTAAAGAAGAGCAAAAGTTTTCTTTCTAAACATTGCAAAGGTAATCCTGAAGGACACACGGTGTACTTTGTTAAAATCAAAGTAGGATTATATAAACTCGATGGTAATGGAAAAAATCATCTTAGGGGCTGATGCTGATGGTAAGTTTAGCACTGCCACAATGTTAGATACAAAGTTTGGTGTTACGACAGACCAATATAAGACGGACTTAGCTCAATTTATCGTTGACGGGTCTATGCCTAAGAATACCAATGAAGCTTACGGTAAATTCGTAAAAGACGTTGGCACAGAACTTTTAAAGAGCAATAATTTAAATACAAAAACCGAGAGAGAAAGTAGCCCCGATTAAATATTATGGAGAAAATAATTATATATACACTTAGCTGTAAATATTTACTTTTTGACCAAAAAGATAGCCTATTCCAAAAGTAGTATTAAAACTATAACTGAAGTTACTACTTTCGTTTGGACGAAAAAGTAGTAACTTCAGGTTTACTATTTCAAATCGAATGCAGCTTTTACAGCAGCATAATTTTTCAAGTCTAAATCAGGGTGTAGGATCATTCCGCTTCGTGGAATACAAACTAGTTTGTATTGGGTAGAGGTTGATGGTGAAGGATTTACTCCATCAGACCATTGTTTAAACACAACCATTGTATTTACTTGATATTCAAAGAAAGTACTTAATGTAGGATTGGACGGGTCTGAAATACCTATTGTGTAAGGACACGAAACCCAATCCCCTGCACCTCCTTCATACAACATTACTGCTCCATTATTGACAACATCAGAGGTAAGAATTGTAGCACCCGACCAAGTTGCTGTACTCCATTTGTAAGTTCCGTCAAAAACCCATGAAGAAGCATTTAGAATCATAGAAGTAACATTGGCGTTCCCATTCGTGCCATCTTTCCCTGGCTCACCAGTATCGCCTTTCTTACAGCTTGTAATTGTGATTGTAAGTAGCATTGTAGCTACTAGTAATAATTTTTTTGTTTTCATTTTTTTTAAGGTTTTAGTTAGTTATAAAGCAAACATATAACAAATTCTGAAATAAGGCAAATTTGCTCTTATAAATCATGTTTTATTGTGTGAACATTGATATATGAAATACAAGAGAAATGATAAAGGAATAAAGGATTTCGGCACGAATTTGAAGAAAATAAGACGTGCAAAGAATGTCACCCAAGAACAACTGGCTTTTGATACTGGATTAGAGTTAAGTCAAATCGGAAGAATTGAAAGAGGGGTTATTAACACAAGCATCAGCAATGTATTTGAGATTGCCAACGCCTTGGATATTGATCCAGTTGAATTGTGGAAGTTTTAAAAAAATCCAAAAAAAATGCAACATATATCCAACCTATCCCTAAGATTATTTTTACTTATATACTTATTTAATTTCATCTCACCCCTCTTGTTAATTCATTCTGTACCTTTGGTTATCTTTAAACTTAAACCCTATTTATTATGACTCTATGGCTACCAATCCCTGCATCAGATTACATTAAGGTTAAAACATTCAACAAATTAGGTAAAGAACTTTGCCATAAAGACTTTGAGGACAATCCTCGTCTTTCAGAAAAATACCCTTCAAAAGAAGAAGTGCAAAGAACCTATGTTTCTGTTTTAAATCAAGTTAATAAAACAGGGAAACATCATTTAATAACCGTTACAGAACAGGGTATCAATATTACTGTTCAAGATAATGCTTAGACCTATCATAAGTCGAAGTCCTGCTTTGGACTAAGGCGAAATCACAGTGCATATTTACACTAATCTGAAATAATTCAGCGACTTGTGTTCCCTCATATCCTAATTCGTGTTCACATCTCATTTTGAGGAAGAACTCTTTAACTTCTTTAGGAAGTTCTTTTTGGGTTGTGTGTGATACTACTTTAATATCCATAAGTTATTTTTTTTTGACCTGTTTAGTTAATTCCGCTTTCCAATACGATTGGTCTTTTTCGTGTTGCAACGCGTTTTAATGTATGAAACTTGTTCTTCAAATATCCCTATTTTCCGCACCTATGGGGATAGGTGCGATATAATTAGGTTAATCTAAATAACTCTCAATCGGCTGAAAACTCCCATTAGCATCGTTTGCAGCCTTTTTAACTTTTGCTTGACGTAGAATATACCCACTCTTTCTTCTTGCCTTATGGTCTTTGCTTCCTTTAGGTCTTCCTAATGACTTTCCTTGTGATTTAGCACGTTTTAAACCCTCGATGGTGCGTTCTCTAATTAATTCTCTTTCAAACTCTGCAAACGCGGATAATATCTGAAAATGAAGTTTCCCGGATGCAGTGGTAAAATCTAGGTTGTCAGAAACGGAAATAAATCCAATCCCCTTTTTTACTAATTCCGAAACGTCAATTATGAGTTCGCTACTACTTCTTGCCCAACGGTCGAGCTTAAAAACGATAACAGATGAGTATTCTTGTTTACGCAGCCGTTGAAGTAAATCCGCTTTTACAGGACGTGTTTTACGGCTTGATTCCGTTTCTTCAAAAACATCAAATAACAGCTGGTTGTCTTCCGCGTACTTAACCAATCTAATCTTTTGATTTTCGTTGGTCTGCTCGCTCGTACTTACCCGGCAGTATAGTGCTACTTTGTTCATTTTTTAGGTTTTTTAATAAAAGCATGTTCAAAAGACAAAAGCTCCTGACGTTCAATTTCCTCGAACATTAATACCTGTTCTTTGGCTAATTCCAAAGGTGTTTTTGGAGCTGGAATTGATTTAGCTAATTTCTCGCACGCAATGAGATATTGGCGAGCTTGTTTACCCTTAGCATTTCCTTCAACCATTGAAAGCCCCCTCGCTACATCGGTAGGGAAGGCATATTCAATTGATGGACGACCTCCTATACTTTCTTCCTTGATGGGAAGAAAGTCCCGACCTTCTATTAACCCGTATTTGTTGATTCGCTTTTTAATCCATGTTGAAAAAGCCTTTTTGCTTCCAAGAAAAGTATGCAAATCTCTTGCACTTACTACTTGATTTCCGTTTTTTTCTGCTACTCTGAATAATTTTTTCATCTTATGGTTTTTTTGTTTTGGTTTTGTTTTCAGTTGTAGAACTTATTGCTTAATTGCATCTTTCAGATTCTTATATGCTCTTATCGTTTCAGCGGTGTGATTCATTATGTGTTTGGCAAGAAAAATAATCCCAACAGCTATACCGGCAAACAAAACAGTTTTTGCAAGTCGAGAATCAAAAACGTTTCCAACGACATTACTGAGATACTCCTGCTTTTTGTTTTTTTCTGTTGGGATCATTAGGTTTAGATTTTATGATTATTATTATAGTAACGACCGCTACAAGAACTACAGAACCGGCTAACAAAATGCTACCTAAATTCTTATTCTCCCCTTCTAACGAATAATTCTGATTTTTTAGCAAAAAGTTCTGATTTTTTAGCAATACGATCTGATCCAATAAAACTGAGGGAGCAGAAAATGTTTGAATGGTTGTTATGTCTATCATTTTTTTAAGATTTTAATTTGTTCGTTCTCCAATGGAACAATTGTATAACGATAAATCGCTGACCGAGTATATCCTTCATGTTTTTCATAAGAGGTATGAACATTGAATGAGAACCCCAATCCTAATAAGTACTGTTTATGCAATACCAGCTCTTTGATTCCTGCTCCCGGTAATAACTTTAGTAATATTCGATGATTCTTTTTAAGTGGCTTATCAATGTTAGATTCATATTGCCGCAATTCGTTTGCGTACTTGTTGTAAAAAAGAATCCTATTTTTTGCAGAAGCGAATTTTTGATTGACTCGTTTTGGCTCAAACTGCTCTTTGGTTAATGGATCTATCATTTTAATTATTTTTTTTAAATAAAATTAAGCAACTTAAATCGCATTGAATACACATTACTATGTCTTAGTGTTGTATTGTGGCGTATTGAAGATGAAATTCAAATACATTGAATACGCTTTTACTTGCTAACAATATTCTTATTTAATAATTCTGCTATTGAGGAAGCACTATAAAACTTGCGCTTTCCAACCTTTGTAAACTCCAATTGACCGGTGTTTTCGTAGGTGGTCATTGTTGTATCACCGATGTCGAAGAATTTCATAACCGCTTTTCTAGGTATCCAACCATCAATTGTTTTGGCTGTCATGTCAATTGTAGCTACCTGCGCTTTTATTAGTTCCAATTCAAAAAGTATTTTTCCGTAGTCGTTCATTGTTAAGGTATTTAAAATCTATACGTGTTGTTTATATTATAATGTTGTGCGAAATGGCAACTACTGTCATGCTCTTTGTGTCATTTTTGGGTTAAATACTTTACGCAGGTTATGCAGGTTGCGCAACCTCTACTTTTTCATAATACCCTTGCTTCAACCGAATAAATAGCTTACGATTTTTTAGAAAATCATTGAATGTCCTATCTGGCATTGCTATTGTTTTAGCTATAGTTAGGCCCTCCCCAGTTTTAAATGTTGCTGGTAAACTTGCGAATACATTTTTCTGTATTTCAGTTAGTTTCTCGAATTCAACTGAGTGTATATTTGTGTATTCTACTATTTTTTTCCCCTGCGTTTTAAAGTACTCAATCAATATAATAGCCTTATTAACAGTATCTAACTCAACTGCAGATGGTCTCTTAGTCTTTTCTGCACTCGCTAGTACTTGAAGGATTAAACACAACCGATAGAACCCCATATCTGATTTACTTATCATTGCGCGATCTGCATTATCTGCATTATTGGATTCATCTACATTTTTGTTATGCCAATCTCTTGCCACTTTTTTTGCATCCTCCGAAAACTGGATTTCGATTGGTACAATCTCATTGTCTTCATCTGTCGCTGGTTCAATTTTTAAAATTCGATTCATCAAATTTGTATAGTCGTTATATATTTCTTCGTCTAATTCGTCTTCAACGAAGTGTGGCTTCTTTACATTTTCAAGAAATATTGGGAGGATTCTCTCCACAAATCCATTAAAACTTCTATCATCTGCAAAAATTTCAGCCAAGATGCCGGGTTGGATCGAACCGAACACTGAAATAAAAGATTTAGGAATCACTATAGGTGGTTTACCAACTCTGTTTATCCGATAGAAACCACTGTTATAATTCGTCAACCAGAACTGCTCATCGCTGCCTTTTCTATATTTGTTGAAATCTTTGATCCAAGCCGATAATTCATCGCGATAATATCCTATTCCTCGCAAATTATTTTTTAATAGCTGAGCAATCGCTTCCATAGTAATATCATTCACAAGGGCTTGTTCACACTGTGGTACTTCTTGCACCATTTTTTCATCCATACTTAATGAATTATATTTTTTCATACTCTCCCTGTACTTTCTAAATAACCTTTTTTCATGTTCACGAACTGGTTTCATTGGCAGGTCCATCGCATGACTTTTATTTGTACTCTTTTCTGAGATAATCATCAAATAAAGCAATGGCAGCTCTAACCAGCCCTTTTTTACGCGCAACCCCATAGTTTTACCTATGAAAACTGAGGCGGTAAAAAGCACAGATGCAGCTAAGTATCCCTTCGGATGCCCCAATGTTTCGTGGGCCGATTGAATAAATTTGCTGATTGTATCTGGGAACACTTCAATTGGAAATGTATCTTCTGTTGTATTATTTTTTTCCTTTTCCATTATTTATTTATTTGTTACTGGTTTATTCATACCTGCCTTTAGACATTTCTTAATTGTTCTAAAAGCGTCTTCCAGGTTGGCGACATTTGGTTTATTTTGAATAGCATTTTCTAACGCAGATATTGCAACTTCTTCTGCTATAATTCCGGCTGCTACATATCCTCCGAGCAAAAAACTTGCTCTAACAAGAGCGTGATGTTTCTGTCCATCTGCGCTGTCATTAATTAATTTGATGGCCCTGGCCAACGCTGCGCTAACTAATTCATTAGTATTTACAAGAAGCCGTGCATAGGACTTTACCACTACTTTTTTTTGCTCTTCCGCTGGCAAGAATTCACTGAGTGCTTTCAGATTTACTTTTTTCATAGGCTTAGATATTTCGGATTAATGAAACATTCAAGATCGTGGGAAATGAAGGTAGCTCGGCATATATCTTTGCACGAAACATCGAAACATTCCACAGGGAGGTTATATCTATTTACGATGTAGTTTCCGATTTTCATGTAATACTCCTCGTGGCTGGTGAAATCCGGCTCGATCGAAACGAACCAAGCAATTCCCCGTCCGGAAGGAGTAAAAAACAAAAGGTCAGTTTCTATATTTTCATCTGTCAGAAGAATATTCTTTAACCAAGCGGGATCAGGGAGATTGTCAAAATCTATTCGGATGTAACCAGAATGTTTTCCCATACCAGTTTTTGAACGATACGTGCAAAGGCCGGAAGGGGTGCAGAAATCGAAGCTTGATTTCTTAAATTCATTATACGGTGCCTTGTCCCCAGATCGCAGATACTCGCTATACAGTCGGTAGGCTTTACGAGTTCTTTCTCCATAAGTGAAAGGATTACAAACTAAATGATAGAGTTCTATTATACCCATTTCCTTTGCAGGAATAGTGGTGTCAATAGGACTTCGGAAAAAGCTGAACTTCGCAAGTTCGATTTGTGTTTTTTTCACAGCATTGTTTTTTAGGTCAATGCTTGTTGGACTGCGGAAATAATGTATATTTGTAGCGCTAACTAATTACATTAAGCCCTGTGCAGCAACAAGCTGACAGGGTTTATTTTTTGTTTTTAATTTTTACAAAGATATTTGCTTCATTTTGTATTTCAGCAATAGTTTTTTTTCTGCCTTCTAATAACCACATTGCTATTTCCTGCCTAGAAAACCACAGCCTTTTGGAGTTGGGACGTTTGGAAAATGGTATCTCATTTCGGCTAACATAACCGTAGAGTGTCGGGACAGAGAGCTTTGTTTGCTCGCTTACTTGTTTAATGGTAATTGGCTGGTCTGGTGGCGGATTTTCCTCGTGAAATCTTTGAAGGAAAAGGTTTGTTAGGTTATCGACTTTTTCATTAAGCTCGGTAACGGCACTTGGCAAATCATTATGTGTTATCATTGTGGTTGTTTTTTTAGACCACAAACGTAAAAATTTAAAATCTTTTATTTTTTTTTGTTCCCTTGTTTACCCTTGTATACAAGGGAATACAAGTTTTACAAGCGATTTATTTTGTGTTGTTCGTATTTTTTAATACAAACTCTACTTTTAAAGAAATGGCATCAAGGTCGGGTTTGTGCTTTTTTTCAATATAATAAAAGCTTGTAAATATGCTGTTATACGATCCTATATGACGTCCTAAAAACACTCTTAGAGAATCGTAAATTTTCTGTTGCTGTCTATTTTCAAGAGTCAAAAATCCCCTGTTAGATAAATCCAATAATAATAATCTAATACTTTTTCCTATTTCTGTTTTAAACTCTTCCTTCAGTTTTTCAGCTAATTGAAGGTTATTAACATGCAATAGATATTCGGGAAATGTTTTTACTGCTTCCTTTCTGGCACATTCTTTCTCATTACTTTGTTCTGATTGAATTTCTTTTGTTAAATCTTGACCGTCAGTTCCATCTGATTGATTTTCGAGGTTTGCCACTTTTACATTGTTTTCCTCTTTCTGGTTTGCTTTTGCTTGCTTTTTCAAAAAATCTAAAAAATTTTTATAGACAATATTAGTAACTGAACTAAAAAGCTGCTTCCCTTTTTTAGTGGGTTCGTTTTCATCAGATTTTGGATTATAATTTTCGCCAAATAATAAAACCTTTATATCGCTGGTTTTATTCCTATATGCCTCATACATGACTGTTCTGATATTCTCTAAAATGTTGGTGTTACTCAACGTATTTTCATCAATAAATGGCATTATGAGGTCACTGTATTCATCCGTATCTCTTTTTTCAAAATTTTCAATTTCAGATTTAATGAATCCTTTTAGATTTGAAGAATTTATTCGTTTTGAAGTATGGCTATACAAAGAAGCGTAAAACAGGGCATAGTAATGAAACTCCATCTCGAACAAAAGTTTTGAAATAAGGGCTGGATCATCATAAAACTCCATTATGTTTTTTCTTACTTCAGGGACAAGTAATGGAATAAAATTAAAAGAAAATAGCTTTTTACCTCTTACTTGTTTATTTTCCTTATTATAAACAAGCAAATAAAATGAAGCCAACTGAGGTTCAGTGTAATTAGTTAGGTCACATTCTATGATAGGATTATATTGACTTTTTCGGGGGGCGTTCATATTATTCGAAATTGTTTTTACAAATGATTATTTTCAAGCCAATCAAAAATCCATAAGATTTTCCATAAAATCTTTCTTGTCTTTATCTTCAAATCCAGCAAAATAACCAACAGTTGTTTTCATATTATTGTGGCTCAAAGCCTCCATTACAAACTCCATACTTGCACCATTCCGGATTGAATTAGTCGCAAAGCTGTGTCTTGCCCAATAGGTTGAGATATCACTTGTCAACCCCTCGCTAATGGCTAGTTTTTTAAGGTTTTGATTAATAAATTTAGTGAAATTTTTAATCTTTTTATGTTTTATTTCTTCGGTTTCTTTATCGGATATAATTGGAAAGAGGAATTCGTCCTTGCCCGTTTTGTTATTTCCGTACTTTTTTATGATCTCTTTTGAAAATTCATTAAGGTAAACAGTTACAGGCTTCAAATCGTTTTTTGATGTATTGATTGTTTTGGCTCTATAAAATATTATTTTGTCATCTTGTAGGTTTTCATATTTAAGTAATGCAATATCTTTAATATTCATCCCATTACAAGCGTAACTAAAAAACCAAAAATCTTTAGCTTTTATTTGTTCCGGGACCTTAGGCTTGGCAGCAAATAACTGTTTTAAATGGTCTTGACTTAGTGCTTTTTTTACACTGCGTCCTGTTGGTATCTGATATTTTTTTGCACCAAACGGGTACACTTCAGCATCAATTTCCTTTTCAGCAATAGCAGTATTAAAAACGGCTCTGAGGGGTCTTAAATACATCCCTACTGTTGTTCTGCTGCGTTTTAACGTGTTAATCATATAATCTTCGTACTTCTTTAACCAATCAGCATTAATATCAATAAAAGACAAGTTGGTTATTTCTTTATTTTTAGCATACGTGGCATATTTAAGTAATGATTTTAAACTTAACTCATAATTACTGGCAGTACCTAAGCTATTATTCAATTTTAACTTCTTAATTGTTTGATCATATTGATAAGAAATATTTGCCCCATCGCCTTTATTACGCAAATACTTTTTCTCAAATTGGGTAAAAGAAAATGGTTGTAAATTTTTACATACATCATTAGCCCGTGCAATAATAGCTTGCAATTCATTTTTAGTTTCTTGGTGTTCCTTTCTTGGTTTTTGAGTTTCCCATATACTTTGAAATTCTTTTTTAGTCATTTCATACTTCGTTGAATAGAGCTTTTTTACCTGTAACTGAGCAGAGTAAACCCTTAATTTTATTGGGTAGAGACCATTATCTTTTGGTCTTCGGGCATCTAACAATATTGTTGTTGTATATTCCATTGATTTTAATTTTGTGCAAACATAAACCATTTGCACAAGATTTGCACAAAAATGCTATTAATAATCAAATAACAATCAAATAACAAATTATGTATAATATCAACAAAATGGCTATGTTTTTAGAGTATTGAGATAGAAATGAGGTAATAATAAGATAGTCAATATTCTGACTGTTAATCAGAGGGTCGCTGGTTCAAGTCCTACAGAGGGAGCAGAAAGCCTCACAGAAATGTGAGGTTTTTTTTATATTAAAAACATCTATGCTCCCTTTTATCTGCACTCTTCCTTTCATTATTACCATTATATACTCATTGTATCTCTTAATAAAGACAAAGAATATACAGGATGAGTTTTTTTATCTTTCCCGCAAAACAAAAAAAGAAACAATATTGGCAAGAATTAAATTATTGGAGGAAATCAATCAAACTGAATACAAATCTGATATCAAAGAAATTGAAAAGTATTACAGCGATGGGCGCATTACGGAGGCTGAAGCAAACAATCTGGAAAAAATTATTACAAATGCTTATTTCAATAATTTCAAAGAAAAATGGAGTGCCTTTAAGCGTGCAGACTTTCCTCTAAAATTTATTTTTATTCTTTCGCTTTTATACGGTTTTGTGTATGTCAACCTTGTTTTTGTTGCAGGTTTTAGTCAACTGCATGATGTGGATGTATCTCTTACTGTAATCTTGATTGCTGTGAATGCTAGTCTTATTTTACCATATCTGTTTTCACTGACCCTTCTGGGCTTCTTGGCAACATTTTTAGCAATGCTTAATCTACCTTTTAGCGAGCACGGTGGTATTAACAGAGCGGTAATTACATCTGAAGAGTTAGTAAAAGCACTAAAACCTGGAGGCCGAAAAACTAGAGTCCAACTAGGTAGCGCTTGGTCACGTACCTTTTTCAGACTTTAAGCTCTCCTTGTATTCACCTTTTGCAACAAACCGATTTAAAGCTGTTCCTCATTCGCATAAATCATATCATATTATCGTTTAATTGCTGTTTAAAAATTGTTTATATTGTAATTAAATCCTAAAAAGCGGGGGTTATCAACATTTTGTTGGTTGTTTTGGGCTCTAGAACTGGAGTTTGTGAAACCTTACTATTTTCTTTCTTTGAACTATTGCTGATTTCAAAATCTAATACATTGTTTTATAAGAAAAAAGCAAATTAGTAAATCATCACAAAATACTATTCAAAAATTATTCGAACACAATTCCAACACTTCTATACCACCGCTAATATTATTTGTCGAATTTATACTGCCTGTATGCTTTAATATTTAGTAATTTTGTGTGCTAAAATATTCAACCCCATTATGGGCAAAGACCATCATCACGTTCACACACTTTCCGCAGCGGGCTTACTTGTAACATTAGGAATTATTTTCGGAGACATTGGAACTTCTCCACTATACGTTTTGAAAGCAATTGTGGGTGAAGGCCCAATTGATAGCGTAACTGTGCTTGGAGGAATCTCCTGTATTTTTTGGACACTCACATTACAAACCACTTTAAAATATGTTGTTCTTACTCTTCGTGCCGATAATAAAGGGGAAGGCGGAATTTTTGCACTTTATACATTAGTAAAAAAAACAAAAGTAAAATGGCTTCTATTCCCAGCTGTAATTGGCGGTAGCGCGATTTTGGCGGAAGGAATTATCACTCCTCCAATCTCTGTTTCCTCTGCCATTGAAGGATTAAGAATGGTTGACTCACTCAAACACATTCCAACTATTCCAATTGTAATTGTAATTATTATTTTACTTTTCTCTATTCAACAATTCGGAACTAAATCAATTGGAAAATTATTTGGTCCAATTATGCTTGTTTGGTTTTTAATGTTGGGAGTCCTAGGGGTATCTCAACTTTCAAATAATTGGTCGGTATTAAGTGCATTAAACCCAATGTATGGTTACGATTTATTGGTAAAGCATCCAGGAGGTTTTTGGGTGCTTGGGGCCGTATTCCTTTGTACAACAGGAGCGGAGGCATTGTATTCTGATTTAGGTCATTGTGGAAAAGAAAACATTCGCATCAGCTGGATGTTTGTGAAAACAACTTTAGTATTAAATTATTTTGGACAAGGCGCATGGTTAATAGCACACCAAGGAGAACACTTGAATGGTGCTAGTCCGTTTTACACGATCATGCCTGAATGGTTTTTGCCTTTCGGAATTGCCTTAGCAACTGTAGCAACCATTGTAGCAAGTCAGGCTTTGATCAGTGGTTCGTTTACACTCATCAATGAGGCCATACGACTCAATTTTTGGCCGAAAGCAAAAATTAAATACCCAAGTGAATTAAGAGGTCAGCTATATATTCCATCTGTGAACTGGTTGTTGTGTGCGGGTTGTATCATGGTTGTTTTATATTTTGAAGAGTCCACAAAAATGGAAGCTGCATACGGGCTGACCATTATTTTGGGAATGTTAATGTCTTCTCGTTTACTTGTGTATTACATGCGCATCAAACGTTTTTGGAAACCACTTATTTCCGGGTTTATTGTTGTATACCTTTTTGTCGAGTTGTCTTTCCTTGTTGCACAAATGGATAAATTTTTAAAGGGCGGCTGGATTAGCTTGATGATAGCAGTTTTACTGACATCGATTATGCTCATTTGGTATTATGCGCGTAAGATTAGAAACCGATATGTGGAGTTTGTTAAACTAGCAGACCACTTGCCAATATTGGAAGATTTGAGTCGCGATTTAAGTGTTCCAAAATATGCAACACATTTAGTTTACTTAACAAGCGCTGATAACCGAGAAGAAATTGAATCGAAAATTATTTATTCGATCATGCAAAAACAGCCGAAACGTGCCGACATTTATTGGTTTGTTCACGTAGACGTTGTGGATGAGCCGTATCGCATGGAATACAAAGTGTGTGAATTTATTCACGATGATGTTATCCGTATCGATTTCAGATTAGGATTCCGTGTGGCTCCTCGTGTGAATCTGATGTTCAGAAAAGTTGTGGAAGACATGGTAAAAAACAAAGAGGTGGATATTACGAGTCGCTACAAATCCTTAAACAAAAACAATATCATTGGCGATTTCAGATTTATCGTTATCGAAAAGTTTTTATCGTACGAAAACGAATTGCCTTTCTATGAAAAAGTAATTTTGGACATCTATGCCTTTCTTAAGTACTTCAGCTTGTCCGAGGAGAAAGCTTTTGGCCTAGATACCAGCTCCGTGACAGTGGAAGCCGTTCCATTGATTATTGCGCCACCTAAAGCTATAAACCTAAAGCGTGTAATAGATCCGGTAGACCTAATTCCACCTCCTCCAGAACATAAAGAATAGTATGAAAAAGAAAGGCTGTCTCAAATGAGACAGCCTTTCTTTTTATTTTCAATCTTGTTATACTAACACTTCAATCCTGCAATTACTTTTTTTGCTTGTGCATTGGCAGGATCAAGTTCTAATACCTTTTGAAAATTCAATTTAGTATTTGGACAATCGTTTAGTTTTGCATAATAAACGCCTAAATAATTGTAGGCTTCTGCTAAATCTTTTTTATTTTTTTCAATATCCTCTGGCTTTGTTATTTTGCTAATAAATTCTTCGTAATATTTTTTAGCTGCCCAAGTTTCATTTTTAGGATCTAATTGAGAGTTTGCTTTTGCTCTCCATAGGTATCCATAGTGTAAATCGGGTTGTGCTTGAATCATCTGTGATGCGGCTGAATCAGCATTCACAAAATCTTTCGAATAATAATATGCGCGCATCAATCCGAAATAATCATTGATTCCACCTTTCTCCTTCTCCATTCTAACCTTATATGCTGCAATGGCCTCAGGATATTTTTTCATTTTAATGTATGAGCCTGCAATGTCACCATTCAATTCTACCTTATCAGGTTGTAGCTCCAGTGCTTTTTTGAAATCCAAAATTGCCAATGAATCTTTTCCGCTTTTAGAAAGCAGTTTCGCACGGTATTCATAATCCAAAACAATTATTTTATCCACAGGAGCTTTTGAGAAAAACAGGTTGCTGCTTTCTAAACCTGCAGCATAATCAGCTGTTTCGTATTGGGAATAAGCTAAATATCTGTATAAATAAACATTGTTGGGGTCGCATTTTAGAGCTTCTTTCGCATCTGCTACCGCTTCTTTATAAAATCTTGATTCTAGTGCAAATCCGGCAGAACGAGCACGAGCACCACAATCATTATTTAATTGTATGTATTTTTGCATTTGGCTATATGCAACTTTATCTTGTCCTGCTCTGTGATAAATTTCAGCCATTTCACGGTATGCAGGAGCATATGTAGAATCGATTAATTTTGCTTTTTTATAGGTGTCAATCGCCAAGCTATAGTTTTTAGCACGGTTCCAAACTTGTCCTTGTTTCAACAAAGCTTTTGCTGATTTAGGGTCTAAAGCTCCTGCCTTTTCATAATTTGTAATTGCTTCTGTTCCTTTATTTTGCTCTAAAAAAGCATCGCCAGTTAAAATAAATCCTTCCGGATTTTTCGGCTCCAGCTTTGTAGCCTTTGCTAACAAGGTAAATGCATCGGGTAGATTTTTTGTTGGAGCAGCAATATATGCTTCTGCAATTTTCATAAAAACAGTTGCGTTTTTTTCTGCACCTAATGTTGTTGCTTTAAAAAAGTTTGCTTTTGCATCTGCTGTTTGGTTTTTATACCATTGCACTTTCCCTAAACCTACATAAGGTAAAGGATTGGTTGGATTCACCTCAGCACCTTTTTGATACATGGTGTTAGCCATTTCTAGGTTTTCATTTTTAAAATAGTTTTCACCATAATAAAAATAATAATCCCCATTGTTTGGTTGACTTTGAATCAATCCTTTATAAGCAGCATCCGCAGACTCAAATTGTTCGTTTCTGGTTAATTTAATTGCATCACTTAATGTTTGCGCAAACATGGTTGAAGAAGCAACCATAAACAACCCCACTACTAATTTCGACTTTTTAATCTGGTTTTTCATGTTTTTTATTTTTTGTCAGATTGAACAACCATATATTATCCTGTATTTAAATTAAAGGATATGGTTGTTTCATAATTCTTTAATTTTCAATTAATTATTCCATATTAACTTTTACTAATCTAATCGGAGCAATTGCTGGAATGAGTCCTGATTTTAAAATCATTAATTGCCCCTTGTCTCCTGCTACAAATGATACAAATCCCATACCAAGTCCGGCACGTGTTTGTCTATTTATCATGTAAACGCTTCTTGTAAAAGGATATTCCTTTGTTTTAATGTAGGCCTGGTAGGCTTTTAAAGGCTCTGAGGCTGTGTCTTTTGCAATTGCCACTACTCTTACCTTTTTAAGCGTATTTGTTGTTAAAGAGTCGTCTATGTCGCTAATCCAGTTTACACTGAGCACACCTATTGCATTTTTATGTGTACTCACATATTCAATTACTTCAGGGTTTGATTTAACAGCAAATACATTGCTTGAAAAATCTTTTCCTTGCAAAAGTGTGTCTCTCATATAACGTGCGTTTGCTGAGCCTGCATTATCAAAAACCACCTTGATTCCTTCTAGTTTTGAATTTTTGTTCAATTGACTCCAAAGTGAATCGTTTCCTAATAAAATCGATTTTACTTGGTCTACAGTCAGTATTGTATCCATGTTTTCCGGATTTACAAGCAACACAATCGCATCTTCTGCTATTTTAGTTGAAATAGGGAATAGGTTTTTTGCTTCAAACGATTTGCGTTCTGCAGCAGTAATGTCTCGACACATCACTACCACTTTGCAAGAGTCGTTAATCATGCGGCCTAGGGCTTCATTCTCTGGGAGATAAGCTACATTTATTTGGGCGTTTTTGTAAATTGAATGAAAGGTATATATCTGATTATCGAAAAGTTTTTGAAACGATTCGTCTACCACAATGCTTACTTCCCCTGAAGTAGCAGTATCTGTCGGCTCTGGTTTTGAATCTCCCGAGCAAGAATAAAACAATGTTCCGGCAACGACAACACTTCCTACTATGATGTTTTGTATTTTAAACATTTATACTTCCTCCGTTTTAGTTTCCTTTTGTACTTCTTTGTTTGCTTTAATCCTGAATAGTTTATTGATATATCTGCGATAAGCGATATAAAAACGCAAGGCACCAAACAAAATCAAAACAATTCCTATCACACTTCTCCCTTTCGGCAACAGGTCTATCCATGTATCGGTAAATAGAAACATAATACCAATGGTTAGGTAGAAAGCAAAAAGCAAAAAACTAAGGTAAAACCTTAGTCTGTTCCATGAATATTTTATTTTTATTTTAAAACTCATTCTTCTGTTCTTTCTTGTGTTTCCAAATAATTAATCCTGTTCTTATAACTGAATAGATGAGCATTGTAATTCCGAGTTCTTGTCGGTAGTTCGGAAAGGAATTAATTCCGATATCGGTAAAAAAAAACAGCAATCCTAAACCCAGATAAACGGCTATCATAAAAAAGTTTGAATAATAGCGCATTTTATTCACGGGCGAATTGCTGTTTTAAAATTCTATTTCTTAAAAGCAAAAAAATGCTTTAGTTCAATTTAAATTTAATTGGCATGTTAAACTGTACACGAACTTCGCGACCGTTTTGTTTACCAACTTTCCAATGCGGCATTTTTTTAGTAACTGCAAGAGCAAGCTTATCATAGCCTGGTCCGCCCGGAACACCTCTCAACAGCTTCACATCGGTGATGCTACCATCTTTTTCAACAACAAATGTTAAGTATACGGTACCTTGAACTCCGCCTTCTTTTTCCATTTGTGGGTAACCCACTTTTTCAATTTCTTTTGCAATCCATTTAGCACGAGCTTCTTCACCACCTATAAATTCAGGCATTTGCTCAACAATTGTAAGCGGTGTTTCTATAACTGGTTCTACAACATTATTACCTGTTCCTTCATCCGGAATAATAATTTCATCCCCTGTTCCTTCTACTGTTTCTGTACTAATTTGTGGCGTTTCCTCGGTTTGAACTGGAGGCGGCTCCTCTACAACTTCTTCATCAGTAACAACCGGAGGCGTGAACTTTACAGTTTCCATTACCGGTGGTGGCGGTGGTGGTGGTGGTGGTGGTTCTGCTTCATCAATTGGTGGAGGCGCTGTAAGGTCAAGTGGACTAATGTCTACATTCACTTCAACCTCTTCCATTTTATTGTTTATCCAATCGATGATTGCGGGTAAGCTCACCATGAAAATAAATGAAGCACCTGTAATCAACAATGCAATAGCAACACTACGATTGTGATTTTTACGAAGATCATACGCGCCATATTCTTTATTGCGATCTTCGAAAACAATGTCGTTCCGCACAGGGGCAACAACACTGTCCCATTTATTAAATAATGATTCTGCCATTTTTCTAATTATTTAGAAGTTGCTTGTAATAATTCCAATTCTTTTGCGCCCATATCAATGATTGCATATATACCCACATTGCAAATATTCAACTCATCTACTACATCTATCACATTTTTATAGACAGCACCGTCATCCGCTTTAATCAAAACAGTTAATCCCGCTTCAATACCTCTGGCAACATCTTGCTTTCTGCCTTTTTCAAGTCTAACTAGGCGCTTAAATGTTGTATCTGCAATTTCTTTTTTCTTTAATTGATCTGTTAGTTTTGCAATCACATCAATTGTGCGTTTATTTCTATCCAGTAAAAGTTTGTGTAATCCTTCGTCTGAAAAATCTGTTTTTGTTAGAGTTGTAGGTGGCACTCCTTTTTCGTTTCCTACAGGATAAAACTCCCCATTGTAATAATAAATACCATTATCTTTTGTTAAAAAAACGGTGATTGCATTATTTACTTTCTGTGGTTTGAAATCAATAGGCGGTTTTGCAGGAAAATTGATTTCCATTGTTTTCGGTTTTGCAAACGTGGACGTTAATACGAAAAACGTAAGAAGCAAAAAGGCCAAATCCACCATTGGCGTCATATCTATTCGGGTTGATGATTTTTTGGCGCGTTTCTTTGCGTGTTTTCCACCCCCTCCGCCATCACCTGTATTTACATCTGCCATTTTATTTTTTTTAAATGTTATAAATCAATGGAATTATTCTTAAGATGCTATCGAAAGAAAAATTCCATAATTATTATTAATTTATTCTTCTGCCGGCCCTTCTTCAAGGTCGGTAATCAGATTAAAACTATAAATCTCCATATCGGTAAACACTTTTATGATGTCTTTTACCGCGATGTAATTTGTTTTTGCATCTGCTTTTATTGCAAAACGTAAGGGCTCGTATTTAAATTCTCTGCCCAATGTTTCTGCTCTTTCTCTTTCTGCTTTTGCTTGTCGTGCTGCTTCAATCTGTCCGAAACGAATCCAGTCGCCCAATTCATTATGAAGTGAGTCGTAAGGAATTCCGGGAGATTTTGCTTTAACACGGTCAGCATCTTCCATGTTGATGTATTTCTTTAAGCTTGCCATCGGCACGCCAATGCTCGTCATACCACTGAATGTTTCAATCTCTTGTTGAGTGAACTCAATTTTATATTGTTGAGCCATTTTTTGCAAGGTTTTTTTACGGACATCACCATTGTTGATGTTGTAAAAAGGTTTTCCTGCTTGGTCAATAGAGATTAACACTACATTTTTGGGTAATAACTTATCGGCTGTAGAAGATGGTGTATCCACTACTACCGGTTCGGAAACACGAGAAGTAGCGGTAAGCATAAAGAAAGTAACCAAAAGGAACGCCAAATCTACCATTGGAGTCATGTCCAACGATGGGCTGCCTTTAGATGATGATACTTCTGCCATATTTTTAAAAATTATTTAATATAATTAATCAGCGAAACTTATTTAGACAATTTCAATGTGTGTAAGATGCTGTATCCTGCTTCATCCATACTGTGAGTAATTGCATCCACTCGACTAGAAAAATAGTTGTACATAATGATTCCGACAACTGATCCAGTGATACCAAGAGCAGTATTAATTAATGCCTCAGAAATACCAGTTGCAAGAGCAGCTGTATCAGGAGAGCCTGCAGCAGACATCGCAGCAAATGAACGAATCATCCCCAATACCGTTCCAATCAAACCCCAAAGTGTAGCGATGGTAGCACATGTAGTGATGATGGATAAATTTTTAGATAACATTGGTAATTCCAAAGATGTTGCTTCTTCCAATTCTTTTTGAACGGCTTCGATTTTTTCTTCACTATTCAAAGAACTTTCTCCTTGAACTGATTGAAGTTTTTCAATCCCCGAACGAACAACATTCGCAAGTGAGCCTTTTTGTTTATCACACGCAGCAATAGCATCTTCGTATTGGTTACTCGCCAATAACGACTTGATGTTACGCAAAAACTCATCTGTTTTTCCTGTCCCTTTTGCTTTCCCAATAGTAATTAATCTTTCTACAGAGAAAGTAACGATAATAATAAAGATGGCCATAAGGATTGGTACGATAAACCCTCCATCATGCATCATTCCAAGGTAATTTCCTTGTTTTGCGTGTCCTTCTGCATCAAAATTTCCGGGAGCTCCCAGAACAAACGCATAAATTAATATTCCGATACCAATTGAAACGACAATTGCTAAAAGTGCGGTCATGAAGTTAAACCCGCCAGATGTTGATTTTTGATTACTCATATTTGTTAGATTTTGGTTTGTTTTATTATTTAGTTTTTAATACATGCAAAATTGTGAAAATATATCTTTTTTTTCTATTAAACGTTTCTTTAATAGGGCACCAAACATACTAAATCTATTTCGAAAGTAAAAATTTTTCATACGTTAATAAATGATTAATAATCTTATTAGTAAAGCCAACTTATAACCACGAATTACTATAAAAGATTGTAACGAGAATACACCCTTTATTAAATGGTTGGATTTCAGCTTTAATAGGTGGGTTTTGTTATTTAGTGGCTGTTGCGAGATTGTCTCTTGTTTTTTGCTTTCGTTTGCACGAAAAGAGTGGCTACTGTTATGATTATCAGACCCATAATGATGTATCCTATGTTGTTGAACACCCAAGGATCGGATCCGAAGTAATAGCCTATTCCCGCCAGAGAACCCACCCAGATAATGGCTCCAATAACATTATGAACCATGTATTTTTTATAATCCATCTGTATCATTCCGCCAATTACAGGTGCAAAATTGCGAATAAGTGGGAGAAAACGCCCTACTATCAATATTTTTCCACCATGTTGATCATAAAGATTTATCGTACGATCTATCCACCATTTTTTGAATATGAAGATCTTAGTATCCGGTTTCATGCATCTTGGCCCCATCGTTTTAAAGCCAAACCAATAGCCAATGTAATAGCCAACCATGGCAGCAATGGAAAGCAAAACAATCAAGACAAGAAGGTTGACGCCCAATATTTCGGGCTTGGAATAGCAAAGAATACCTGCCATAAAGATGAGGGAGTTTCCTGGCAGGAAAAAACCCGCAAGGAAAGAACACTCAGCAAAAACAATAAAGATAAGGAAAGCCAGACTGCCCCAATGAATAATGTATTGAGCGTCACTAAAATTCCTGATAAATTGTATTACTTCCATTCGGGGTGCAAAATTTTTGCAAACCTACGAATATGTTTTGTAAGAATGTTACACCTTATTTTTGGATTGTTACATCTTTTTTTGTTTTCTTTCCCCAAGAAAAGTAGTAATTACGGGAATCGAAGTAATAATAATTAATCCGATTACAATGTATCCAATGTTTTTTTGCACCCATTCATATGTTCCCAAAAAATATCCAACGCTACACAATGTTCCAATCCAAGCAAGCGCTCCAACAACATTGTATAGCATAAATTTTTTAAAATCGATTTTTACAACCCCTGCTAAAATGGGAGCAAAGGTGCGGATGATGGGCAAAAAGCGACCTATGATCAATGTTTTCCCACCGTTTTTATTATAAAACTCCTGGGTGATTGTCAGGTATTTTTTCTTGAAGATGAACGAATCTTTCCGTTCGAACAATGGCGGACCAACTTTATAACCGAACCAGTAACCAACAATGTTTCCAAGTATTGCAGCGGCACACAATAATAAAATCAAAATAGGTAAATTCACCCCAAGCAGCTCAGGTTTAGAAACACAGATCATTCCTGAGATAAAAATAAGTGAATCACCTGGAAGAAAAAATCCAATTAGAAGTCCTGTTTCGGCAAATACTACAAAAAGTAAAAGCGCCAAACCACCATAAGCTATAATGGATTGAGGGTCGGTGAGTTGTTTTAGAAATTCAATCATATACCCCTCCCTAGCCCTCCCCAAAAGGAGAGGGAACTGATACTGCTGGTTATTAATATTAGTTTATTCATCTATAAAGAGAAATTAAATTTTATTCTCCCCAGCCCTCTCCAATTGGAGAGGGAGCTGATACTGCTAATATAATAATAGAGTTATTCATTCGAATTTTCTAATCTAGTTTTACTTTATCCATATTTGAATCGTGGGGCAGATGTAATTCACCTTCCCACTTGGAGATAACAGCTGTTGCTACTGCATTTCCGACAACATTTGTTGCAGAGCGCCCCATGTCTAAAATTTGGTCTATGCCGAGTAACAATAATAATCCGGCAACGGGGATATTAAAGTGTGCGAGCATTCCGGCAATTACAACCAGGGATGCGCGCGGGATTCCCGCCATTCCTTTACTTGTAACTAATAAAATTAATAACATGGTTACTTGTTGCCCAACGGTCATTTCAATACCATAAGCTTGCGCGATAAACACGGTTGCAAATGTCATGTACATCATGGAACCATCCAAATTAAAGGAGTATCCGAGTGGCAATACAAAACTTACGATTCGGTTTCCGCAACCAAACCGTTCTAATGATTCTATTGTTTTCGGCATAGCTGCTTCTGAACTTGCTGTGCTGAATGCCAGTAAAATTGGTTCTTTGATATAGTTTAATAATTTGAAAAAATTAATTTTCATAAAGAAACAAATCAAGAAAAGAATGACAAAGACAAATAAAAACAATCCCAAATAAAATGTTCCGATCAAATAAACATAACCTGTAAGTACTCCCAATCCTTGTTTTGCGACCACTGCTGCTAATGCACCAAACACTCCAAACGGAGCAAATGCCATTACATAATTGGTGACTTTAAACATGATGTGAGAAACAGAATCGAAAAAATCAACGACTACTTTGCCTTTGTTTCCAACAGATGCGGCTGCAATTCCAAAAAACAAAGCAAAAATTACGATTGGTAAAATTTCGTTTTTTGCCATTACCTCAACTATACTTTCAGGAATGATGTGATTGATAAAGTTTTTTGTGTCAAATCCTTTTGCTGCCTCAACTCCTGCTACTTCAGCATTTGCAGGAGGTAATTCCAAATGCATTTTTTTCCCGGGAGCAAATACATTCACCAACATTAATCCTAGTAACAAAGAAATAATAGCTGCTGTTGTAAAATATAAAAGTGTTTTAATTCCAATTCGTCCGACCGATTTAAAATCGCCAACCTTAGCAACTCCAACTACTAAGACAGAGAATACTAGAGGTGCGATGATCATTTTTATGAACCGCATAAAAATATCGCTAAGGATGTGCAAGCTTGGTGCAAAGTCTTTCCAGAAATATCCTACGATGATTCCCAAGAGCATTCCTGCAAATATTTGAAGTATGAGAGATGGTTTTTTTAGTTTCATAATGAGCTTTAGAATTTAACCGCAGAGGTCCGCAGAGATTTTTCGCAGAGACCACAGAGGTTTTTATAAAAACAAATATAGTGCTTGTGGGACAAATATGCGAAAGAAAAAAATCTGCACCTCAATCAATAAGAACGCAGATCTTTAATGGTAGAAAATTAAATTTTATTTAATGCCATACGAATGCATCTTTATCTTGTTACCATCAGTTGGTTTAACATCATAAACGAAGTAATTTTTTCCTGCCTTTTTAATTCCTGGCTTGTCTCCCTTTTGAGTCAAGAGAGTCACCAATTCCTGATTATATTCTTTTGAAGTGACTGGAATTGTGCCCGCAGGTCCTTCGTTTACAGAGCTAGGCCAAGTGAAATTATCTGTTTTAAAAAAATCAACCATCTTCCCATCCGTGGACGAAACAATGCCATGATAAGTTCCTTTTTTATTGAATTTCCAAAAATGGAAATTCACTGTTTTTTCATCATTTGAAACATTAAAACAAACATTCAGATCTGTTTGAGAAGGATGGTGTGTAATTCCCTTGTCCACTTCAACATTTTGTTCAAAGGAATAATTATTTTGCCAGATTTTTTTTCCATCAATGGAATACTTTGCAACAAGAAATCCGGAAAGATCATTTCCTAAGCCACCCATATCTTTATACAAACTATAGATGTATACCGACTTTTTATCAGGTGACAATTTCATGCTACTGATATCATATATAATTTGATCCGTAATATAGGGCACATCTTGATTTGCTGAAAAGTTATCGCTGAAATAGACTCCATTTTGTTCCTGAAAATTATATACCCAAAAAGGGACTTTAGAAGAAAAATCTACTTTAAAATCGACTGAAGAAATTAATTTTCCACTATAATCTATAACAGCGATGGATGTTGCGATGTCCTTATCTCTACTAACATTTGCTACATTCATGGATTTAAAATATATTTTTCCATCCGCATTACCCATATATCTCCATCCGCGACAAAACTTTGCTTCCTTTCTATCAGGAAGATTATTTTCTAAAGGTGTTACTACTTTTGTTTCAAAATTGATAGTGTATATATATGTTTTAATAATGTCTTTTTCAATGTATTTAATGATGCAATAAAGAATGTCTTTGTCAACAAAACATACATTTGGAAATGGTGAAGAAACGGCTATTTTTTTATCGATGTTGTTGATTACAATATCTGATTCTTTTCCATCCCAAGTAATTTTTTTTGCAATAAAGTCTGTGCCATTTTCAAAGTAAAACCAATAAGCACCTGTTGAATTAGCTGAAGAAAGGCTTATAGGCATGTTTACATTTTTGATTGGAACCTCAAAACTCTTATTCCATAAAACATTCAATTCATCGTCTACCAGAATCACATTTGATTCAAGTTTAAAGCTTGGTATTAATTTAGAAGGACTTGAGCAAGCTGAAAACAAAACCCCTTTACCATCAATCTGCTGCACGGTATTTATACTTGAGTTCGCTTTTGCTAGCGTTATTCCTGTTGCTTTGTTTTGAGAAAAGGTATTTGAAACGATAATAGAAAAGAAGAAAAGAAATATTTTTTTCACGATTTAGGATTTAATGGTTCATTGCTGAATTGAAAGTTTTATGTTTTTTGTGAGAACGTTTAGGTGGAAATATTACTGTTGAATGAGGTGAATAAAAAGGCTCTTCAATTTTGAAGAGTCTTTTCAATGATGATTTATTATTTTACAACAACTTAATCACACAATCAGGGAACAAGCCCATAGCAATGATTAGGATTGCGATAAACAACAATAATAATTTATGATTGCTTTCTACTGGCACAGCTTCTGTGCCAATACTTTCTTTGAAATACATAGCGATGATCAATCGGAAATAATAATATACTCCGATTAGCGATGCAATGATTGCAATTAAAACTAAGCCTACATTTCCTGCAACAAATGCAGAGGTGAAAATATAATACTTGGCGAAGAATCCTGCTGTTGGTGGAATTCCGGCTAATGATAAAAGAGCGATGGTCATTACAATTGCTAAAAATGGATTTGTTTTTGCCAGACCGTTGAATGAATCTACACCGTCTGAATTTTTTGCAGTTGAAATAATATGAACGATACAGAATGTTGCGATGGAACCAATAGAATAAGCTGCGGCATAAAATAAAATAGCGCTGTTTGAATACTCGTTTCCTGCAAGCAATGCCAATAACATATAACCAGCGTGTGCCACACTTGAATAAGCAAGCATGCGTTTTGTGCTTGTTTGAACAACTGCAGTAATGTTTCCAACCAATAATGTTAATGCTGCCATTACCCAAACTACATTCATCCATACACCACTTACTTCCATGAATGTTGTAGAAAACAATCTTAAGAAAGCCGCAAATGCTGCTGTTTTCACGATGGTTGACATGAATGCCGTAATCATAGTTGGTGCGCCTTGATAAACATCCGGAGCCCAGAAATGAAATGGTGCAGCAGAAACTTTAAATGCCATTCCGACTAACATTAATAAAACTCCTACAGAAAAAATAGACATCGCTGCTGTTCCAGATGAAACTGCATTTACTATTTCAGAAAGATCAAACGAGCCTGTAGCTCCGTAAATTAAAGCGATTCCGAACAACAAGAATCCGGTTGCAAATGCACCCATTATTAAATATTTGAATGCGGATTCGTTTGATGAAACATCTGTTTTATTACTTCCAGCTAAAATATACATTGGAATAGAAAGAATTTCTATTCCCAAGAATAACATGGCCATGTTGTTGTAAGAAACCATCATAACCGCTCCTACCAAGGCAAAGAGAACCAATGCAAAGTGGTCGGTTAAATTTGTTTCTTCTTTGAAAAAGCCTTCTGCCATAATGAACCAAAGGAATGCTACAACTATAATTACACCTGTAAATGCAACAGCATAATTATCGTATTGCATCATTTTAAAATACGTATGATTTGTATCCCAATCAAAAATATTTAGAACGAATGCAGTAATTAAACCAAGCAATACGATTGGATACAACAGTTTTTTAAAGCTGAAAATTTCAGCTAATAATGCAATAACGCCTAATGAAGAAAGTAATACTAATGCTTTCATATTTTGTTCTTACGAATTTTACGCCCTTCGACTCCGCTCAGGGTGACGTTTAATTTCTGTTAAATACTTATTTACCCAATGCTGTATTAAGCCCTGTTATCAACTGATCCACCGATGGCGAAACAATATCTGTTAATGGTTTTGGAAACACTCCAAACACAATAATTGCTGCACAAATTATAATCAATACTGCTTTTTCACTTGTTTCTAATGGAGCAAATGAAGAAGTAATTGTATTTGTTTCGCCCAACATAATGGATTGGTAACTGCGCAACATATAAACAGCGCCTAATATAACCGACAATCCTGCAAAGCCCGCCATCCATGGATTAAACTGATACACTCCATTTAACAATAAAAATTCTCCAACAAATCCGTTTGTTAATGGAAGTGCTACACTTCCTAATAAAACGATTAAAAATAAAACTGCGAATTGAGGATTCACATTTCTGATTCCGCCTAAAGCAGCTATTTCGCGAGTGTTTGTGCGTTTTTGAATTAAATCAACGATGAAGAATAATCCAACAACGTTTACACCGTGACTCAACATTTGAATCATTGCACCTTGAACTCCTTGCGTGTTCATAGATAAAATTCCTGCAGCAATTAATCCAACGTGAGCGATAGATGAATAAGCGATTAATCTTTTGAAATCTTTTTGTGCGATAGCGATGCAAGAAGCATAAACCACTCCGAATACCGCCAATCCAATCGCAATGTTTGCATATTTTTCAACGCCTAATGGCGCTAAAGGCAACAACCAACGAATCACTCCGAATGTTCCCATCTTTAACATGATTCCCGAAAGCATCATTGTTCCTTGCGTTGGAGCTGTTGTATAAGTATCCGGCTGCCAAGTGTGGAAGGGAAACACAGGCATCTTCACTGCAAATGCAATAAACATTGCCCAGAATACATATCCTTGGTGAACAACATCTAAACTTTGTCCGGCTGTATAAAGTGCTGTAATGTCAAAACTGTGTTCCCCGGGTGTGTGCAGGTATAAATAAATTAATCCTCCTAGCATGAATAAACTTCCTGCTAAGGTGTAAACAAAAAATTTGAATGTAATTCTTGCTCTGTCCTCTCCACCCCATAACAAACAAATAAAATAAATTGGAATAAGTGCAAGCTCCCAGAATACATAAAACAAGAATCCATCTAATGAAACAAACACTCCAACTAATGCCATTTGCATGATTAGAATCAAGGAATAAAACGCAGATGGATTTTTGTGTTCTGTATTGAAAGAGGTAAGAATGATAACAGGAACAAGAAAAGTAGTAAGCAAAACCAGCAACATGGAGATTCCATCAATACCAACATGGAAAGTTATTCCAAGAGATTGCACCCAAGCATAATTCCATTCAAATTGCGTTGTTGCATCTTGATGAAATTGAGTCAATGCAAAAACTGCGATTGCAAATTCTAAAATTGCTGCGCCCAATGCAAGTGTTTTTACTTTTGGTCCTTTTACAAACAACAATAGTAAACCTGCAACTAAAGGAAAAAATATTAATAATAATGTGATCATAATTTATTAAATAAATTCTAAATCTTAACTTTTATTCTTCTTCGTAATTTACATTCGCTAAATCCCCCTAACCCCCTTTTTCAAAGGGGGAATTGAGTCTGCTAATATTCTAATATATATTATTCTATAATAATCTTATTTCAAAAATTAAAAGAGCTGTGTAAATAAAATCAACACAATACTAATCACCATTACAAAAATGTAAAACCCAATGTTTCCGGTTTGTGCCAAACGAATTGTTCCACTCATCCAACTGACAGCTGAGCCTACTCCATTTACAATTCCATCTACCAATTGATTGTCGATAATTTTATGAAATGCATCAGAAATCATGTTCAATGGTCGTGTAATAAAACTTTCATAAATTTCGTCCACCCAATATTTATTGTAAACTAATTTGTGAAGTGGGTTTAGGTCTTTTCCTTCAGCAGGAGGCAATACACCTTTCTTCACGTAAGTAGTGAATGCATAATAAATGGCCCCAATCATAACAGCTGTTGCAACACCCATTAAGATGTATTCTGTTTGATGTGATAAATGGTGAACCAAACGGAAAGAAGAGGCTTCGAATACCGGACTTAAAAACGCTTCTAAATAATGATTGCCATGTAATACAGCTGGAATACCAACCAATCCGCCAACGACAGACAGAACAGCCAAAACCATCAAGGGAATTGTCATTGATTTTGGTGATTCGTGAAGATGGTGTTCTTGTTCGTGTGTTCCTCTGAATTTTCCGTGGAAGGTTAGGAAATATAAGCGGAACATATAAAAGGTTGTCATTGCTGCTCCTAAAATTCCTAAGAACCAAAGTAATTTATTGTGAGCAAAAACATTTGCTAAAATTTCGTCTTTAGAAAAGAATCCTGAGAAAGGGAAACAACCTGCGATGGCGAGTGTTCCAATTAAGAATGTAATGTGAGTTGTAGAAATGTATTTTTTCAATCCACCCATTTTACGAATGTCTTGTTCGCCACTCATTGCATGAATCACACTTCCTGCACCAAGGAATAACAATGCTTTGAAGAAAGCGTGAGTCATTACGTGAAACACCGCTCCGGTATAAGCACCCACTCCTAAAGCGAGGAACATATATCCTAATTGTGATACGGTAGAATAAGCCAATACTTTTTTAATATCGTTTTGTGCCAAGCCGATTGTTGCAGCAAACAAAGCAGTACAAACACCAATGATGGCAACAACATTCATTGCATCAGGAGAAAGTGTGTATAAAATATTTGAACGTGCAATCATATAAATACCTGCCGTTACCATGGTTGCAGCATGGATCAATGCAGATACAGGAGTTGGCCCCGCCATCGCATCGGGTAACCAAGTATACAATGGAAGCTGTGCACTTTTTCCCATAGCACCAATAAACAATAACAATGCAATGATTGTAATGGTTGTATTACCAGAGCCCATATTTTTTGCTTGCTCAAATACATCGTGATAGCCGATGCTTCCGAACGTTACAAAAATTAAAATGATTCCTAATAAAAATCCTAAATCTCCAACACGATTCATGATGAATGCTTTTTTCGCTGCATTGTTGTAAGCCGTATTTTTAAACCAGAATCCAATTAATAAGTAAGAACATAATCCAACGCCTTCCCAACCAACAAACATAATTAGGTAGTTGGAACCCATCACCAATAATAACATGAAGAAAATAAACAAGTTCAGATATGCGAAGAAACGAGAAAACCCTTCATCGTGACTCATATATCCAGCAGAGTAAACGTGAATTAAGAATCCAATTCCTGTAATGATTAGCAGGAATAAAGAAGAGAGTGGATCAATTAAAAAAGAAAATGGAATGGAAAGTTTTCCTGCAGAAATCCAATTAAACAATTCAACTGTGTATTCTTTTTGAACTCCATTTTTCAATTCGAAAAATATTCCAACAGCAATTGCCAGAGCTCCAAAAATAACTCCACTACCAATTATTCCAACAAGTCCTTTCGATAATTTTTTTCCAAATAGCCCAATGATAATAAATCCTATCAAGGGAAGAAGCGGTACTAACCAAACTAATTTTATCATACTCTATTTTTCAATTTGCAGTTGGCAATTAAACAGTTGGCAATTGCCGAGCTGTGTTTGCTAACCAATTATTTTACCACTTAAGTTTGTTCAACATATTGATGTCAGATGATTTTGTATTTCTATACACCATCATCAAAATTGCTAATCCTACAGCTACTTCTGCGGCAGCTACGGCCATAATAAAAAACACAAATACTTGTCCTTTACTGTCAGATAAATAACTGGAAAAAGCAACAAGCAATAAGTTTACTGCATTCAGCATCAACTCTATCGACATAAAAATGATGATTGCATTTCGTCTAATTAAAACCCCAGCTACGCCAATGGTGAACAGCACTGTGCTTAAAAGAATGTACCATTCAATAGGAATTGTTTGTATTGCGCTCATTTGGCTCCTCCAGCCTCCCCAAAGGGAAGGGTTTAAAATTTGTTTTTAATAATTAACTTATTCTTCATTTAGCTCAATCCCTAAGCCCTCCTTTAAGGAGGGTTTGGGTGGGCCTATTTTATGCTTTTTTTACCCAACATTACTGCACCAACCATTGCTGCTAACAACAAGATGGAAGATACTTCAAATGGCAATAAAAAATCGTTGAACAATGTCATTCCCAAGTTCTCAATTAATCCAATGCTTGCATCAAATGTATTTGTGGATTGAATTGTTTCTGCTCCTTTTAAAGCGCCAACCAATACAACTAGAAGCGAACCGGAAGCAACAACCGCTGATCCTTTCAGCCAAATGCTTTTATGTGGTTCCGTTTCTTTATTCAAATTCAAAAGCATAATCACAAATAAAAACAAAACCATAATCGCTCCTGCATACACAATGATGTGAACTGCTGCTAAAAACTGAGCGTTCAATAAAACATAATGTCCTGCAATTGCAAAAAAGGTAAGTACCAAATACAAAACACTGTGAATAGGGTTTTTAGTTAAAACCACCATCGATGCAAACATCAGCGCTAAGAAGGATAATAAGTAAAATAAATATTCTGTAATCATAATAGTGTTGTTTGTCGTTTCCCTTCGACTACGCTCAGGGTGACACTAGCTTTTAGAAAACTAATGACGATCGATTTTTGTCTTTTTATTTTTATTGAATGTTTCGTTGTGAGCAAACTCATTGTGTTTTTTAAATTCAGCAACACTTGAAGTTTCGCGCACACTCACATCCACACGTTTGTCTTTTTCAATTCCTTCTACCAAAATATCTTTTCCGTAAATAAGTTCTTTTCGAGTATAAAAACTGTCCACTTTTCTATCCGTTAAAAAGATTGCTTCTTTCGGACAAGCTTCTTCGCAATCTCCACAAAAGATACAGCGTAGCATATTTATTTCATAAACAGCAGCATACTTTTCTTCGCGGTATAAATGCTCTTCACCGGGCTTACGTTCTGCAGCAACCATTGTAATGGCTTCAGCGGGACAAGCAACAGCGCACAATCCACAAGCGGTACAACGTTCTGCTCCAATTTCGTCTCGTTTTAAAGTATGTTGTCCACGATAAATTTTACTAAACTCACGTGTTTGTTCAGGATATTTTATTGTTACTGATTTTTTGAAAAGGTGAGTGAACGTAATCCACATCCCACTGAAAATAGCGGGCAGATACATTCTTTCAAGAAATGTCATCTCCTTTTTTGAAACAACTTGTGATCTGTTAGTTAATTGCATTTTTATTTACTTAAAAAAATATGTTATTATTTCATGGCGCATCATTACAGCACCTGTGATTATCAAATTAAATATCGATAATGGAATTAATATTTTCCATCCTAAATTCATTAATTGATCGTAGCGGAAACGGGGCAATGTCCAACGCACCCACATGAATAAAAAGATGAACCCAACAATTTTCATAAATAAGAAAACGAATCCTAAAATGGCTAACCAGTTTGGATCGTGCACCCATCTTCCAATCAGCGGCATGTTGTATCCACCAAAATAGAATGTAGCAATTACTGCAGAAGAAATAAACATGTTGATGTATTCTGCGAATAAAAACAATCCTAATTTCATGGAACTGTATTCGGTGTGATATCCGCCTACTAATTCTGTTTCACATTCCGGTAAATCAAACGGAGCGCGATTGGTTTCTGCGAAAGCACAAATAATAAAAATCAAACAGCCCAGTGGTTGATAAAATACATTCCAATTAAATGATGGAGTATCAAATATTCCCCATAATTTTCCAACACCTTGTTGAGCTGCAATTTCTCCAGTGCTCAATGTTCCCGTCATCATTACCAAGGCAATGATTGAAATCCCCATTGCTACTTCGTAACTAATCATTTGTGAAGAAGCACGAATTGCACCCAACAAAGAATATTTATTATTAGAAGCCCAACCACCAATCATGATTCCGTAAACACCTAAAGAAAGAACACCAAATAAATAAAGAATTCCAATGTTCACATCCGCAATTTGCAATGGATAATCAACGCCACCAATGTTGATGGATTTTCCCCAAGGAATAATTACACCCGTCATACAAGCAGTAAGCATACACAATCCCGGACCAATGATAAAAAGTATTTTATTAGAAACACTTGGAATCACTTCTTCCTTCATAAACATTTTCACCGCATCGGCTAATGGCTGAAGAATTCCGAAAGGACCAGCTCTGTTCGGGCCAATACGATCCTGAAGAAATGCTGCAATTTTTCTTTCAGCATAGGTGCTGTAAGTCGCAACCAATAATGTGATTGAAAACACAATCAACACCAAAATTATTTTATATATCAGAAAATCTATTGTCATATTTAAAGCTCCTCTAATCTCGACAAATTCGAGAATTTCTTTTTTGTTGTTTAGTTTTTTTGCTTCTCACCTATCACCCCCTCTCTTTATGGAGAGGGGATTAAGGGGAGAGGCTTTATTTTTTCTTGGCTACCAGTTGTTTTTGTTGTTTACCAATATCCAATTTCAATTGCGCTAAATTCTCATAGTGGTTTTGTGAAATAACAGAATGACGATCGATGTGTGTTGGTTTTTCAATCACCCAATCTTTCGCATCTTTTTTCTCGAAACGACAATCGTTACAAATCCAATCGATTGCTTCTCCCCACTGATCCTTACGAGCAGTCACACGCAACACTTCATTTCCTTTCATCCAAATAGCAACCTTACCAGAACATTTTGTACAGTTGCGGTGAGCATCCATTGGTTTTGTAAACCAAACGCGACTTTTGAAACGCCATGTTCTATCGGTTAATGCACCAACTGGACAAACATCAATTACGTTTCCAGAAAAATCGTTATCAATTGCTTTCTCGATGTAAGTACTAATTTCAGAGGCATCTCCGCGGAACAACATTCCTTGGAAACGGTTATTTGTAATTTGATCAGCCACTTTAATGCAACGGAAACACATGATACAACGCGTCATGTGTAACTTAATGTAAGGACCGATATCAATTAAATTAAATGTTCTTCTTGAAAAATCGTAGCGTGTTTTTGCTAATCCGTGTTCGTACCCTAAATCTTGCAAATGACACTCTCCTGCTTGATCGCAGATAGGACAATCTAATGGGTGATTGATTAATAAAAATTCAACAACACCTTTTCTAGCTTCTAATACTTCAGGAGAAGTTGTATTTACCACTTCCATTCCATCCATTACAAATGTTCTACAAGACGCAACTGGCTTGGGCATTGGGCGGGGATCTTTTTCAGAACCTTTTGTAACTTTAACAATACAGGTACGACAATATCCACCACTCGTTGTTAATTTTGAGTAATAGCACATTGTAGGAGGAGCAACTTTTGCGTCCACCTCCGGATTTTTTTCTACAAGCATACGCGCTGCTTGCAAGATGGTTGTTCCATCCGGCACTTCAATCGTATGTCCGTCTATCGTAACTTTCGCCATTTTAAATTCAATTGGCAGTAGGCAATTTTTCAGTTGGCAAGCCAGCTTTTTGCGATACTGTTTTTATTTTTTAACTATTTTTCTTCGTTTCAGCATCAAGAAATACAACCGCGAGCCCTTTCTCAACTTTATTATATCTACCGTCCCACCACTCTTTGTTTTTATTTTCTTCGACCTTTATTAACTCTGCTTTTTTAATTGGTTCATAGCCATCCTCATATCCTTCTGTTACAACCAAAGCATCGGCAGGATATCCTTTTAATGTCTCTATTAATTGTTGAACAGTCATTGGAGATTAGTATTATTAAAAAATAGGTTTATTATTTTACGCTCCCTGCAATTGATTAACACTATAAATAATATTTCTCATCTTTTATTCTTTAGTTTTAAATCCAATCGTGTTTCTCTTTGTTTTTTCGGTGGTCTTCTTTTCGACCACCAACAATTCGGGTTGTGTGAGCAAAAAGTTTATTACTTCATTTATATTTTCGATTTTTGTATTAAATTTTGCTTCCAACTCAATAATTCGTTCATTCAAGAGTTCAAAATTATTATTGTATTGTTTTAACAGAATAAAAGCATCTACAATTGCAATACTTGTTTTTATGGCAGTGTCACTTTTTAAAACAGCCGAAAGCATTGTTATTCCATGCTCTGTAAAAGCATAAGGCAATTTTCTCATTCCCATTTTTTCACGATTGGATATCACAATTTGTGACATCCAATTTTGAAGTTCAACTTTGGTAAATTGAAACATATATCTTTCAGGGAACCTTTTGATATTTCTTTTTACCGCTTGAACCAATACTCTTGTCTCAACACCATAAAGTCCAGCCAAATGAAAGTCAAGCATCACACGATGTCCGCGCACTTCAAATATTTTCTTCTGAATGATTTGTAGTTCCATTTTAACTATTTTTTTGATATCCCAATTGGGGATATCAAAACTTTACGCTCCTTGCAATTGATTTACACTATAATAATGTTTAACGTCTTTAATTTTTTCCGGATGATTGATATATTCTTCGAACTCCGCACGGAAGTGGCGAATAGCGCTTGCCACAGGCCATGCAGCTGCATCACCTAATGGACAAATTGTATTCCCTTCAATTTTTCTTTGAATGTCCCAAAGCAAATCTATATCCGTTGGTTTTCCGTGACCTTCAATAATTCTGTGAAGAATTTTTTCCATCCAACCAGTTCCTTCACGACAAGGAGAACATTGTCCGCAACTTTCGTGATGATAAAAACGAGCAAAGGTGTAAAGGTTTTTTACGATACTGGTTGTTTCATCATATACAATGAATCCACCAGAACCAAGCATAGAGCCTGATACAAAACCTCCCTCACTTAATGATTCGTATGACATCAAACGAGGTTCACCTTTATCTGTTTTTAAGATTAAATCGGCTGGTAAAATGGGAACAGAAGAACCTCCTGCAACAACTGCTTTTAGTTTATTCCCGTTGATAATTCCACCGCAATATTCATCTGAATAAATAAATTCTTCAACCGGTAATCCCAATTCAATTTCGTAAACACCCGGTTTATTAATATGTCCGGATGCAGAAATTAATTTTGTTCCTGTGCTTCTTCCGATTCCAATTTTTGCATACTCGTCTCCACCCATCATGATGATCGGACAAACAGCAGCAATTGTTTCAACGTTATTTACAACAGTGGGACAACCCCACACACCAGCGATTGCCGGGAATGGTGGTTTGATACGCGGGTTTCCGCGTTTTCCTTCTAGTGATTCTAACAATGCTGTTTCTTCACCGCAGATGTATGCCCCTCCACCAACTTGCACGTAGCAATCGTGAGAAAAATCTGATCCTAAAATATTTTTTCCTAATAATCCTGCAGCGTATGCTTCATCAAGCGCTTTCTCTAAAATCCTTGCAACATAAAAATATTCTCCGCGGATATAGATGTAAGACGTTTTTGCGCCTAATGCATAAGATGATGTAATCATTCCTTCGATCAATAAATGAGGAATAACTTCCATTAAGTAACGGTCTTTAAATGTTCCCGGCTCCGATTCATCAGCATTACAAACCAAGTAGCGCTCAACACCTTCGGGTCGTGCAAGGAAACTCCATTTCATTCCTGTTGGGAAACCTGCACCACCACGACCTCTCAGTCCTGATTTTTTTACCTCTTCTAACACTTCAGGAGGAGTCATTGTTTTCAATGCTTTTTCTACTGATGCATACCCGCCATGTTGGCGATACACGTCAAGTGTTGCGATTCCTGGAACTTTATCGTTATGTATTAATAATTTTTTTCCCATAGACCTCACCCCCATCCCCTCTCCTTCGGAGAGGGGGGAGGATTTCGTTTTAGTTTATGTTTTTTGTTTTAATCAAAATATTTTTACAACCTCACCCCAGCCCTCTCCTTGAACAAGGAGAGGGGGATGATTTCGTTTTATAATGTGTTTTTATAGTCTAAATCCGTGTAACTTCTTTGTTTTCCAGCAGCACGATATTCTTCTAATAAATTATCTACTTTTTCGAAAGTTAAATTTTCGTGGTATGATGCTCCGCATTGCAATAGTGGTGCTGTTCCGCAACTTCCTAAACATTCAACCGTTTTGATAGTAAACATTCCGTCCTTTGTTGTTTCCCCTTCTTTTATTCCTAATTTTTTCTCCAAGTGTTTTACGATGTCTTCCGCTCCACGTGTCCAGCAAGAAGAGGTGCGACACACTTCCAACAAACATTTTCCAACTGGTTTTAAATTATACATCGAATAAAAAGATGCTACTTCATACACTTCAATTGGTTTAATATTTAAGATGGCAGCAACGTAATCCATTGTTTCCGGGCTTAACCATCCGCCAAATTCTGCCTGAGCAATGTGCAAAATCGGAAGTAATGCCGACTTGTGTTTGCCTTCAGGATAACGCTTAATCATCTTGTGAACAAGAGCAAGTGTTTCTTCGTTAAATTTTATTTCTTGTGCCATCTTACAACCTCACCCCCAGCCCCTCTCCGAAGGAGAGGGGAGAGGCTTCGATTTTATATTTTTAGTTTACTTGTTTCATTTTCTTGCCAAAACCCTATGCATCTAGTTCTCCTGCAATTACATTCATGCTGCTCATTGTTAAAATTGCATCTGATAAGAATCCGCCTTTAATCATTTCCGCGTATGCTTGATAATAAATAAAACACGGTCTGCGCATGTGCAAACGGTATGGTGTTCTTCCGCCATCGCTAATTAAGTAATAGCCAACTTCTCCGTTACCGCCTTCAACTGCATGGTATACTTCGCCTTTCGGAATTTCTGTTTCGCCCATCACAATTTTAAAGTGATAGATTAAAGCTTCCATGTTGTTATAAACTTCTTCTTTTGGAGGAAGGAAAAATTCAGGAACATCGGCATGAAAAATTCCTTCTGGCTCTTTTTTAATTTTTGCAATTGCCTGGTGAATAATTTTTACGCTCTCCCACATTTCTTGTTGACGCACCATAAAACGATCGTAAGTATCACCTTGTGTTCCCACAGGAATAATAAAATCGAATTCTTCGTATGAGCAATATGGATTCATTACACGCACATCGTAATCAACACCTGCTGCACGCAAATTCGGACCAGAGAAACTATAGTTCAACGCACGCTCTGCTGATATTGGTCCGCAGTTAATGGTACGATCCATAAAAATTCTATTTCTCATTAAAAGATTTTCAAATTCTTTTAATGCAGGAGGGAAATCAATTAAAAATTTATCTAACAAGTCCCAAGCTTTAGGAGTAAAGTCTCTTTCCAATCCACCAATGCGACCAATATTCGTAGTTAAGCGAGCTCCACACAATTCTTCATAAATATCATAAATACGTTCACGCATTTGGAAGATATATAAGAAACCTGTCATTGCACCTGTATCCACACCAATAACACTATTACAAATTACGTGATCGGAAATACGCGCCAATTCCATAATGATTACACGCATGTATTGAACGCGTTTCGGAATTTCTACTCCTAATAATTTTTCAACGGTCATGTGCCATCCCATATTGTTAATTGGCGATGAACAATAATTTAAACGATCGGTGATTGGAGTAATTTGATAATATGGTCTGCGTTCTGCTAATTTTTCGAATGCACGGTGAATATATCCAACAGTGGATTCAGAATCCATAATTATTTCGCCATCCATTTTTAACACGTTCTGAAAGATACCGTGTGTAGCGGGATGTGTAGGACCAAGGTTAAGAGTAGAGTATTCAGCCTCTCCCTGGCCCTCTCCCAAGGAGAGAGAGTGGTTACTCGTTTTTACTTTTTCAATTTTATTTTTTGTACTCATTTTATAAGTCTTCTTTTTACGCACAGCCTCCTTCCCTTTGGGAAGGTCGGGATGGGCTTTTATCGGCCAAACATTTTATCATCTTTATCTTCACGCGTTCCATCTTCCAATGCGTATTCTTTTCTCATTGGGTGATACGTCATTTCATCCATATTCAAAATGCGTTTTAAGTTTGGGTGGCCTCTGAAAATAATTCCGAAGAAATCAAACTCTTGTCGCTCCATCCAATTAGCAGCAGAAAACACAGATGTGATAGAAGGAACATTGACATCGCTGCTGCTAAAAAATATTTTTATTCTGATTCTTAAATTTTTTGAAAGGTTATGCAGTTGATACATCACAGCAAATTCTTGTCCTGCATTTTCGGGATAATGAATGGTTGCCATCGTAGTTAAATATTGAAAAGCAAGTTCTTCATCTTTGTAAAGAAAATCGACTACCTCACAAATCAAATCTCTTTTTACAACAAATTCAGGATAATCCACATTCATTGTGGAAGAGATAAATCCGTCTCCGAATTGTGCTTTTAATTTGCTTTCAACTGCTGTTAATAATGCTTCCATAGACCTCACCCCTAGCCCCTCTCCGAAGGAGAGGGGGAGGATTTCGTTTTAGTTATATGCTTTTTTTTCTAATCTCAATTTGTAATTCTTTTTTTCTACCATCTGCTCCTTCCCTTTGGGAAGGGCGGGATGGGCTTTTATTCCATTCCGTAACTATTCAACAATGCTTTGTATTCAGGAGAATCTCTTCTTCTGATTGATTCTGATTCCACTAGTTTTTGAATCTGTAAAATACCGTCCAATACTTGCTCAGGACGTGGAGGACAACCAGGAATGTAAACATCTACTGGAATAACCCTGTCGATTCCTTGAAGAACACTGTATGTATCAAAAATTCCACCGCTAGAAGCACAGGCGCCCATTGATAAAACCCATTTAGGTTCTGCCATTTGTTCGTAGACTTGTTTTAATACCGGAGCCATTTTTTTAGAGATAGTTCCCATTACCATTAATAAATCAGCTTGACGAGGAGAGAAGCTTAAACGCTCCGCTCCGAAACGACCTAAATCGTAAGTAGATGCCATGGTTGCCATAAACTCGATTCCACAACAAGATGTTGCAAAAGGCAAAGGCCACAATGAATTTGCGCGAGCCATCCCAACTACCTTATCAATGCGTGTAGCAAAAAAACCTGGCCCTTCAATTCCGGCAGGAGCATCTGCATCTAAATTTACCTTTGATTTTTCTTTTGTACTCATTATATTTTTTTTAAAGTGGTATTACCACAAAAAATTAATTTAAAATTAAAGTAATTACCATTTCTGGAACTTCCTTTGCTGATTTCCCACTTTGAACCAGTTGCACTCCACTTATCAACAATTTATCTCCTAATTTTTTATCTGTATGCAATTGTTCTATCGCTGTCATTGCGCCCTTTCCAAACTGATTAGTTTTTGAAGGATATTCATCAAACAAAAAATCTTTTTTCACAACTCTCTTAACTGTAAGAACAAATGAACTAACAGAAGTATTTTTATCTAGAGGTGTTAATTCTTTTTTACAAGCATAAAACTCTTCCCATGTCATGGTGCAATCGCCTGTTTTTCCACCAAATGAAAAAGCTGGTTTCGCACCTTGTACAAAAGACAAGGATGTTGCAACTAAAACAATGAACGCTATTCTAATTATAATTCTCATATCAATCCCCCTAACCCCCTTTTCAAAGGGGGAATTAATTACTCCCACTTTAATGCTCCCTTTTTCAAGATGTAATAAAACCCAACCAATAAAAAGCCCACAAACGTTAACATCTCCACAAATCCAACCAATCCTAATTCTTTAAAATTTACTGCCCATGGATACATGAAGATCACCTCCACATCAAACAATACAAACAAAATTGCGACTAGAAAATATTTGATGGAAAAAGGTAAACGTGCATTCCCCTGAACTTCTATTCCACACTCAAATGTTTCAGATTTAATTTTTGATTTCTTTTTTGGTCCAAGCTGATGCGTAAGAAAAAGCATAAATAAAACGAAGCCGAGAGCAACAATAAACATTAGTGCGATAGGAACAAAATCAGCGGGAGTACTTTGGACTGCTAACAACATAGAATCAAGTTTTTCTTTTCGACCTCAATTTTAGGTATTTCTTTTGAAATAACCCAAATTTTGCTCACAAATTTACTGTTTTAATAGAGAGCCGAATGCAGTATTTTGGTTATTTAGACCGAATCCCGTTTGTGGACGATGATTTGTGCTTAAAGACTGGTTTTCTATTGCTTTGGGTGGGCTAAATCAATAATGAAACTTACAGGAAATAACAATAATAGCTTCTGGCGTAACCTGATAAACTAATCGGTGCTCTTTGTTAATTCTGCGACTCCAACATCCTTTTAATTGGTGCTTTAATGGCTCAGGCTTGCCAATACCATTAAATGGACTCGTTTGAGTGGCTTGTAAAAGGTCAATGATTTTGTTATAGATTTTTTTGTCCGCTTTTTCCCAACCGTTAAATTGAACTTGTGCGGTAGTCGTAAATAAAAACTTCCTCATTTCAACTTCGCAAGCTTTATTTCTTTTACGTTTCCTACTTTGGCTTCTGCCATTGACTTTTCTAGAGATTTAATATTTGCTTCAGTACTTAAAAGATACGATGTTTCGTCTTCGTCACCAGCTGGGTGAATAAGAATTTCAAGCTCTTTGTCATTTTTAAAAAGCTTTTTAATTGTTTTTAAAAAATCTGCGTTGAGTTCCGATACTTTTATGCGAAATACTGTTTCCATTAATGGGTTTGTTTGAATAATACAAAGATATAAATAAAAAACCGCTCTTGAAATTTATCAAGAGCGGTTTTTTAGATTGTGGAGTTAGGTCAGTAAGTAGGCACAAGTTGCAATCCACTGGGCAAAACAGAAATTACCGGTTGCGCTCCCTCACTTGTGAAATAAGAATAGTATGTATACTTCATAATGTTGGAGTTTAACCTAATAGAAAGTTTATTGAAACATATTTCGGCCATCATGCTAATCCCTCTATATGGAAGCCTATTAAATGTATAGTCGTAACCAACTCCATATGCAAAACCTATTTTTTTACTTGCATCATCACTCGCATTTTTACCATATCTTATAGTAATATATTCAGGAAAGTCAATTATAAAGCTTCCATCTAACCCTTCTAATTTGGGTGTGAACAAATATCCAATTCCAATATTAAAAGACCCGCCAACAGACAAATCGCTATTGAATTTATAGAAAATTGGATTGAATTTCCACCTATAAAAAAGCCTCGCTAGAATCTAGCGAGGCTTCAAAATTTATTTTATTTCTTAATACACAATGATCTTTTTCACTACATCTTGTTTGTCGTTTGTTAATGTAATTGTGTAGACGCCTTTACCGTATTCCACAACGCTAAATGGTTTTCTATATGCACCTGAGTAGTTTTTTAATTCTTCTTTATAAATCAACTGACCTAAGGCGTTTGTTAATTCCAATGTATAGGTTCCTTTATCTAAAACATTGAATGAAACATTAAAGTTTCCATCATTTGGATTTGGATAGATGCTCAAAAAATAAGGGTTGCTGACATCTTCAATTCCAACATTAGAAATAACTTCCGGAGCCGATTCGGCAGATGAACAAGAACCTGTTGTTACAACTACTGTATACGTTCCGTTTACAGTGAATGTATAGTTCTGGTTGGTTTCACCCGCAATTAATACTCCATTTAAATACCATTGATTTCCGGTAGCAGAACTGGATGTTAATGTTGTTCCGGATACAGAAATTGTTGGTGTTGCAGGAGTTGGATTTACAACCATTGTGATTCCTGTGCTAGTTCCTGTTAAAGGACTAGCACATGTTGCATTGGATGTAACGATACATGTTACCACGTCTCCGTTTGCAAGTGCTGAGGTTGAATATGTTGTTCCTCCTGTTCCAACATTGCTTCCATTTACTTGCCACTGATAGGTTGGTGTTGTTCCACCGTTTGTTGGTGTTGCAGTAAACATTACTGAATCACCTGAACAAATTGCACCACTTGGAATTGCAGCAACACCTACAGCAGGGGTAACCATTGGATTTACAGTCATTGTTATTCCACTTGATGTTGCCGTTGTTGTTGATGGACATATTGCATTGGATGTCATAATACAAGTTACAATATCTCCATTTACAAGAGTTGTACTTGTATAAGTTGTTCCACCTGTTCCAACATTACTTCCATTCACTTGCCATTGATAGGTTGGAGTTGTTCCACCGTTTGTTGGACTTGCCGTAAATGCTACGGATGTTCCAACACAAATTGCTCCTGACGGACTTGCAGCGACACTTACAGAAGGAACAACAACAGGGTTAACTGTCATTGTAATTGCGTTGGATGTTGCTGTAGTTGGACTAGCGCAAGTGGAGCTAGATGTTAAAATACATGTTACAATTTGTCCGTTTGTTAAAGTACTACTTGTATAAGTTGTTCCACCTGTTCCAACGTTGCTTCCGTTCACTTGCCATTGATAAGTTGGTGTAGTTCCACCTCCACCTGAACTAGCAGTAAATGTTACAGATGTTCCTGCGCAAATTGCTCCTGAAGGACTAGCAACTATAGCATTTGTTGGTACAACACTAGAACTAACGGCAACTATTGTTGTTCCGGCAACACTTGTACAACCTGCAACGGTAACTGTTACACTGTATGTTCCAGCCATAACTGCTGTAGCAGAAGGACGAGAAGGATCTTCCAAAGTAGATGTAAATGCACTTGGTCCCGTCCAGCTATATGTTGCACCAGCAACAGTGTTAGACGTTAACAAAATTGTTGAGCCCAAACATACGGGAGAATTGCTTCCTGCTGTTGGTGATGCAGGAATTGGATTTACCACAATGGTAACTGTTCCTGCTAAACTTGTACAACCACCAACTGTTACGGTTAATGAATATGTTCCACCCATTGCAGTTGTAACACTTGTTAATGCTGGAGGATTACGAACTCCTGCTGCATAACTATTTGGTCCGGTCCAACTATAAGTTGCACCTGTTACTGTTGGCGTTGTTAAAGTAATGGTTCCACCAGCACAAATTGCGGCAGGGGCTGTACTTCCATTAGCACTAGGAACGGGAGTTGCGGGCAAGGCGTTTACAACAACCGTTGTTGTTGCCATTGTACTTGTGCAACCTCCTACGGTTACCGTCAAGCTATATGTTCCTGCCATTGCAAGTGTTGCAGATGGGCGCGTTGGGTCTTCTAAAGAAGAAGTAAATGCTGCAGGTCCTGTCCAAGAATAAGTTGCACCGGCAATTGTATTTGATGTTAAACTGATTGTTGAGCCAACACAATCAGGAGAACTACTTCCAACGGTTGGTGTTGCAGGAGCCGTGTTTACAACAACGGTTGTTGTTGCTACTGCACTTGTACAACCACCAACGGTTACCGTTAAACTATATGTTCCTGCCATAACTGCTGTAGCGGATGGACGAGTTGGGTCTTCTAAAGCAGAAGTAAATGCACTCGGGCCGGTCCAGCTGTATGTTGCTCCGGCAACAGTGTTTGATGTCAATAAAATTGTTGAACCAACACAAACCGGAGAATTACTTCCTGCGGTTGGAGTTGCAGGGGCTGCGTTTACAACAACTGTTGTTGTTGCTATTGCACTTGTACAACCACCAACGGTTACTGTTAAGCTATACGTTCCTGCCATAACTGCTGTAGCGGATGGACGAGTTGGATCTTCCAAAGCTGAAGTAAACGCACCTGGACCGGTCCAGCTATAAGTTGCTCCAGCAACGGTGTTTGATGTCAATAAAATTGTAGAACCAGCACACACAGGAGAATTGCTTCCAGCTGTTGGGGTTGCTGGAGCGGTGTTTACAACAACCGTTGTAGTTGCTATTGCACTTGTACAGCCACCAACGGTTACTGTTAAACTATACGTTCCTGCCATACCTGCTGTGGCGGATGGACGAGTTGGATCTTCCAAAGCAGAAGTAAACGCACTCGGTCCTGTCCAGCTGTATGTTGCTCCCGCAACGGTATTCGATGTCAATAAAATTGTTGAACCAACACAAACCGGAGAGTTGCTTCCAGCTGTTGGGGTTGCTGGCGCTGTGTTTACAACAACCGTTGTTGTTGCGATTGCGCTTGTACAGCCACCAACGGTTACTGTTAAACTATACGTTCCCGCCATACCAGCTGTAGCAGATGGACGTGTTGGATCTTCCAAAGCAGAAGTAAATGCACTCGGGCCGGTCCAGCTATATGTTGCCCCGGCAACGGTGTTTGATGTCAATAATATAGTTGACCCAACACAAACCGGAGAGTTACTTCCTGCAGTTGGAGTTGATGGTAAGGCGTTTACCACAACAGATGTTGTTGCAACTAAACTTGTACATCCACCAACGGTAACCGTTAAACTATAGGTTCCTGCCATTGCAAGAGTAGTTGCCGGACGAGTTGGATCTTCTAAAGCAGAAGTAAAAGCACTTGGACCGGTCCAGCTATAAGTTGCACCCGCAACAGTGTTTGATGTTAAATTGATGGTTGCGCCAACACAAACCGGAGAGTTGCTTCCTGCTGTAGGAGTTGACGGGATTGCATTCACTGTCATTGTAATTGCATTGGATGTTGCCGGGCTTCCTATTACTCCACCAAGACTTGAAGTCATAATACAAGTAACAATATTCCCGTTTGCCAAAGTTGTTGAAGTAAATGTTGATGAAGTTGCACCACCCACGTTCACTCCATTGATTTGCCATTGGTATGTTGGAGTTGCACCGCCATTTGTAGGAGTTGCTGTAAATGTTGCAGAAGCTCCGGCACACATTGGATTTGTTCCTGTGGTTTGAGCAATTACAACACTTGCAACAGGAGCTCCTGTTCCAGTTATATTTATATTGTCGAGGTACATCATTTGTCCCCATCCTGATCTGTTTTGGAATTTCACCATTACGTTTGCCATACCAGCATATGGAGTCATGCTTACTGTTTCTGTTCTCCATTGTGCTGCAGTAGGAACAAACACGGTTGTGGCATTATCAGGAGCTGTTTGAAGTCCTGTAAATCCGCCTCTATTATACACTGCTGTCCATGTAGTACCACAATCAGTACTCACAAAAACTCTTAATGAATCTGTGTATACAGCGCTGTATCTGCAATAGGCAACATCAAACGTCATTGTTGCCGTAGAAACTCCAGTAAAATTATATTTCGGAGTTACCATTTCATCAATATATCCAGCAGTGGATGTTGCAGGAGTTAAATTGTCCATTGCAGCACATTGTGTACTTGTTCCAAATCCGCCACAGGCAGTAGTTTGCGCCCAGGTAAAATCAGCATCCGGATTTATCAATTGCCAGCCCGGAGGAATAAATGTTGCCTGAAATCCTTCGACCAGAGGCAATGCGATTGGAGAAGAAACGGTTATATAAGCCGTTTTTGTTTCCGTATCACTTCCGTTTGCGTTAGTAGAAATCAACGTAACAGTATATGTTCCTGCTGTGTTATAACAAATGTTTGTAGGGTTTTGAGTTGTGGATGTTCCAGGAGTTCCCCCAGTGAATGTCCAGGCCCATGAAGTTGGTGTTCCCGTTGATAAATCTGTAAAGTTGATACAATCACCCACACAAATATTTGTTCTGTTGGCTGTAAAATCCGCTACAGGAGGAGATGTTCCCGGTGATGCTAAATCCGATTGCCAAATACTACGACCATAAGTTGCGGCTCTAAGTTTTGCAGCTGTGTATTGAATTTCTAATTCTCTTACAGACACATTTGGTAAGCCTGTATTGTAAGCAGCCCAAGAACCAGCTGTATTGTCGCGATAATAAACGCCAACATCCGTTCCAACATAAAGCGGATCGTTTATTGAACTTCCTTGATAAACTATACAGTTTGCTGGCAAATTTGGTAAGCCTGTTGTATAATTACTCCATGTTACTCCTGCATCGGCTGAATACCAAACTTTGTTTGCAGCAGAATATCCTGAGAAAGTAACCCACACTCTGTTTGCATTTAATGGATCAACAGCAATGTATGTAATGGCTGCAGAAGCTGTAGGAAGTCCTGCTGTTCTATCAACAAAAGCCGCACCAGTAGTACAAACGTAAAATCTATTTATTTTTGCTGCATAAATATAATTGATATTTGAAGCTGCATTTGCGAGTGCAATTACATTTCCTGTTCCACCAGAAATTGTTCCCACCTGCGCCCATGTTGCTCCGCTATTGGTACTTCTGAAAACTTGAGCTTTACCAACAAATAAAGTGGCTGCATTACTTGGTGCTTCTATGTATGGAGTTACCCAATCGCCATCTGCATCTACACCTGTTCCACCACTTGCAACAATTCCTGTTGTATAATTTCCTCCAGTTGTGGTTTTTCTAATGTCACCATAATACAACTCTCCGTATTGAACATTCGCATTCGACCAATCAATAATACACTCCATTCCGTCTCCACCCAAAG